>DASVEW010000099.1:0-16583 GCA_036380355.1 Gaiellaceae bacterium
GAGGACTACGAAGCGGCCCGTCCGGTGGCCGACTCGTTGCGGGAGCGTGACGACTTCCCGCACGACGTCGCCGACGCGCTGGCGACGCTGGCCGCAGAGGACGTCCTGGGCTACACGTACGCAATCGAGTCGGTCCTCGAATCCTTCGAGCAACGAGACGAGTACCTGGAGGACATACCCGTCGCGGACACGGTCATAGTCCTGCAGGCGCTGGCGGCCCGTCGCAACATGGCCGCCGAGCTCACCTCACCGCTGCTCCCGAGCTGATCCGCCGCGGAACGGGCTTAGCCCGTTCCGCCGCAAACGCATCTCGAGAAGGAAGTCGGCGAGCCAATCTCCGCCGCGCGGCGCGAAGCGCCGCCCGGCTCCATACGGTCGCCGAAAGTCGTGAGACTTTCGGCGAAGAGCCGCTAGCTGTCGGGGTGAGGATGCATGATCGCCGTGATTACGAGCTGCTCGGCGTTCTCGTCCTCGACCTCCTCGAAGCGCGGCACGAGCTCGGAGAGCACCTCGAGCGCCTTCTCGGGATCCACGCGCACCGTGACGCGCACGAACCGGAAGCGGCCCTCGGCGCCGTGCTCGACCTGCGCCTTGTGGAGGTCGTCCATCACGGCGGTGTGCAGGTTCGAGGCCCCGGCCGACACGAGCTCCGGCGCCACCTTGAGCGTCTTCGCCGCAGCGCGGTAGGGCTTCTCCCGGCCCTTGTCGCTCGGAACCTGCTGGATCAGCTCCGCGCGGAGGAGCATCCGCACGTGAAAGTGGAGATGGCCGGGGTCGACGCCGAGCCGCTGTGCGAGCTCCCGGTTCGACAGCGCCTCCTCGGACTCGCCCAGCGCCTCGAGGACGCGCAGCCGGAGAGGATGGCCGAGCGCCTTGAGCTGATCCGGGCGGTCGATCGTGAGCACTTCGGGAATGGGATTCGGTTCGGGTGTCGCCATCGGCGACCTCTATATATACGACTCACACGAATGTTGTCTAGGTAGGCAGGCGCGTGGCGGCGGCCCGATCGACCAGCGCGATGGTCGTTCCCGATGCCGATCGGACGAGACTTGCGGGGGTCGCAGGATCCGGTTTCCCGGTGAACGCGCGCGCGACCGCGTCCGCCTTTTCGGCTCCGACGGCCAGGAAGACGACCGTGTCGGAGGCGTTCAGCGGAGGAATCGTCACCGTGACGCGGTCGACGTCGGGCCTGTGGACGGCGACCGCCCGGCGCCGCAGCTCGTCGAGGGCCGGGTCGTTCGGAAACAGGGACGCCGTGTGCCCGTCCGGCCCGATGCCGAGCAGGACGAGATCGAAGACCACGCCGCGCAGCTCGGCCTCGTAGGCGTCGGCGGCCTCGTCCGGCGGGAGCTCTCCGCGCACTCTGTGCTCGATCGCCGGGCCGCGGTCGAGCCGGTCGAGCAGGCTCTCGCGGACGAGCCGGTAGTTCGAGCGCTCGTCGTCCGGCGGGACACAGCGTTCGTCCGCGAACCAGACCTCCGTGCGGCTCCAGTCCGGCTCGAGGCGGGCGGCGGCCTGGTAGGCGGGTCGCGGCGTCGAGCCGCCCGACAACGCAACGTGGCCTCCGAGCTCAGCGCGCTTCGCGAGGAGCTCGGCCGCCTCGCGCTCCGCCTCGGCCGCGCTGCCCGAGACGCGGATCTCGACGTCCATTACTCCTCGCCGGCCGCCAGCTCCCGGCCGCGCTCCATCGCGGCCTGGATCGCGTTGAGAAACGCGGCGCGCACACCGGCCTGCTCGAGCTCCCGGATCGCGCGAATCGTCGTGCCGCCCGGGGACGTGACCATCTCCCGAAGCTCGACCGGGTGCATCTTCTCGTCCCGCAGCAGCTTCGCCGTCCCCAGCATCGTCTGCACGACCAGCTCGGTCGTGTCCTCGCGGGACAGCCCGAGCAGGATCCCGGCCTCGATCATCGACTCCGCCAGCAGTGCGAAGTACGCCGGGCCGGAGCCCGACACCGCCGTCACGGCGTCCATGTACCGCTCCGCCACCCGGACGACGCGGCCGACGTGCAGCAGGACGTCCTCCGCGAGCGCGAGGTGCTCGTCGCCGGCGTGCGCGCCCGCGCAGAGCCCCGCGACGCCCTCGTGGACCGTCGCGGGCGTGTTCGGCATCGCCCGCAGCACCGGGACGCCTGGTGCGAGCCGCTCCTCGATCGCCGCCGTGGGCACGGCGGCCGCGATCGAGAGGACGGTCTGGTCGGGCGAGAGGATCCCGCCGATCTCGCCGAGCAAGGAATCGAAGTCCTGCGGCTTGACGGCGATCACGACGAGACCCGCGCCGGAGACCGCCTCGGTGTTCGAGGTCGTGACCCGGATCCCGTGGCGCTCGGCGAGCTCCTTCGCCCGCTCCTCGCGTCGCACCGTCGCGACGATCTCGTCCGGCTTCCGCCAGTCCGTGCTCAGGAGCCCGGTCAGGAGCGCCTCGCCGATCTTCCCGGCGCCGAGGATCGCGATGCGCCGGGGATCGGCCATGGACGAAGTCTACGAGGCGAGCTGATTCACGACAGCGGCCATTTGGGCCAGGCGCGCGGGATCGAGACCGCCCTCGTCGTCGACGGCGGTGGCCTCGAGCGTCAGCGATCCCGCGTAGCCGCGGCGAACGAGCCCGGTCAAGAAGCCCTGCAGATCCAGATTGCCCTCGCCGGGGAGCAGGTAGCGTCGCTTCCCTTCGTGCCACAGTCGCCCGTCGAAATCCTTGACGTGCACGTGGTGGACGACGTTGCCCTCCCAAAGCCAGTCGGCGGTGACGCTCTCCTCGAGCTGGCCGTGGAAGCCGAGGAACTCGGTGTCGAGGACGATCCGGCAGCGCGCGTCGCGCTCGAGCGCGAGGCGAAGATTGGCGAGCGGCGTGCCGACGTCACCCGGGATCGTCTCGGCAGCCACCACAACGCCGTACGCGGCCGCCGTGTCCAGGCAGAGAGGCAGGCGCTCGAGATTCCGCTGGATGTCCCGGTCGCCGGTCGGCCGCTCCCACAGGTGGAGCACGAGCGTCCTGGCGCCGAGCGCCGCCGCCGCCCGGCAGTTGACCTCGAGCCGCTCGAGCGCGTCGTCGACCTCGTCGGCCGCGTCACTGCCAAGCCCGGCGCCGATCAGCTTCTCCGCATGCACGACCGGAAAGGCCAGGCCCGACTCCCGCAGGTCGGCGATCACCTCGTCGAGGTGGCCGTACCAGGCCGAGTAGATGCCGAGCTCGAATCCGGGTACGCCCAGCGACGGCCCGTGGCGGACGATCTCCCGGTGGTCGGTCTGGATCGGGTCGCGCGTCATCGCGCCGGTGGAGAGCAGGACCGTTCGCGTCACGCGGCTTCGACGAGCAGCCCGCGCTGCGAGCGCACGGGGAGAAGACCGCGCGCGAATCCCGCCAGCAGGTACATGCTCGCGAGCCCCTGCCACTCGCCGTAGCGAGCCAGGAGCTCGGCGGTGTCGGATGGCTCGGCGGGCCGGCCGAGGAGCGCGGTGCAGAGCTTGATGAGGCCGAGGTCGCCGACGAGGCCGAGCTCGTAGCGGCCGAGACCCTCCAGACCAATGACTCCGGAGGACCAGGGCCCGAGCCCGCGCTCACGCTCGAGGCGCCGGGCAACCGCGCCCGGCTCGAGGCCGCGAAGCCGTTCGAGGTCCACGGTCCGGCAGAGACGGACGATCGTCGAAGCCTTCCTCGCCGTCAGCCCGAAGCGCTGAAGGTCGACGGGAGCACGCCCGGCAAAGCAGTCAGGCGTCGGAGGAACGAAGAAGAGGCCGTCGGTCTCGCAGGCGGACCTGATGAGCCGACGCTCGATCTTCCTCGCCTCCGACGAGGTGATCAGCTGCCCGCAGACTGCTCGGACGAGCGCCTGCGTCACCGATCCGACCCGGATCGGGCGCTTCCCGGGGAGCGCCCGAAGCGTCCGCCCGAGCATCGGATCGTCCGCGAACCGCTGCAGGAACTCGGAGTGGTCGGACTCGAGGGGCAGCATCGCGTGGAGCTGCTCCAGCGCCTCCTCCGCGTGTGAGCGCAGCTCGATCCGGCCGTCGGACGCCTGCCAGGCGCAGGCGCGGGCGAGTCCGTCGGAGACCGCGAACAGCCCGACGAGGATGCGCCCGTCGAACCGGCGCGTCGCGTCGCTCGCCCACACCGCGGAATCGCGCAGCGAGAACGGACCGCGGGGGCGGAGGGTCGCCTCGAGCATGGCGAGACCCTACGCGAGCAACAGGCGGTTGCCCGACGGGTCCCGGACGACCGGCCCCTCGGGCGTATCCTCGGGCTCCCGGCCCGACCCCGAGACCCGGCCGGCGACCTCGTTGCGGCTCTCGCCGTCCGGCAGGACGATGGTGGCGAGCCGGAGCGAGGCCGAGCCCTCGGGCGGCGGCGAGGCGCCCGCGCTGTTCCACGTGTTCGCCCCGACGTGGTGGTGGTAGCCGCCGGCGGAGAGGAACGCCGCCTGCCCGCCGTACGTCGCCGTCAGGTCGAACCCGAGCACGTCTCGGTAGAAGCTCAGCGTCTCGGGGACGTCCGAGACCTGGAGATGCACGTGGCCCATGACCGTCCCCGCGGGCAGCCGCTCGAACGGTGCCGTCTGCGGGTCATCGAGCTCGCCGAGGAGGTTCTCGAGGTCGAGCGGCTCCGTCGTCATCTGCTCGACCCGGCCCTCCCAGACCTCCCGAGGGCGGTCGGCGTAGATCTCGATGCCGTGCGCGTCCGGGTCCCGGAGGTAGAGCGCCTCGCTGACGAAGTGGTCGGAGACGCCCGACAGCGGGACCTGCTCCCGGATCGCGTGTGCGAGCCAGGACGCCAGCTCCTGCCGCTCAGGCACGAGCAGCGCGAAGTGGAAGAGCCCGGTGTTGCGCGGCGCGGGCCGCGCGCCGGGCACCTCGTGCAGGCGGAGCAGCTCGTTCCCGTTCGATCCGAGCGAGGCGCGGCCGCCGGCCTGCTCGCGGACCGAGAGCCCGATTGCCCGCCGGTAGTAGTCGAGGGAGCGGTCGAGGTCGGAGACCGTCAGCTCGACGGGCCCCATCCCGGTCTCGGGCGGCAGCGACGCCACCCGCCGAGCCTACCGCTCCAACTCGAGCAGAACTTTCCGGAGAAGCTTGTTCAGCTGCGCAAGCTCCCGCTCGCTCAGCGCGGCCGCGACGGCGGCCTCCTTGGACGCCTGGGCACCGAGTGCCTTCGCCCAGAGCCCGTGGCCCTGGTCGGTAAGCTCGATCTGCAGCCCTCGGCGGTCGTTCGGATCGGGAAGCCGGCGGATCAGCCCCGCCTTCTCCAGGCGGTCGAGCCGGTTCGTCATCGCGCCGCTGGAGAGGCCCTCCTTCTCCGAGAGCTGCCCGGGCGAGCTGCGATAGGGAGGCCCCGAGAGGCTCAGGTGGCCGAGGATGCCCCACTCGCCGAACGAGAGGCCGAACTCGCCCAGCGTCTCGTCCATCTGGCGGCGGATCGCCTTGACGATGCGCTGCATCCGCTGCACCGCGGACTCGACTTCGAGGTCGACGCCGGGGAGCTCCTCCGCCCATTCGGCCAGAAGCCGGTCGACGTTGTCCTGCATCGCCGCGTCGGTAGCCACGGATCCGATTGTCGCCGAAATTTGTCTTGACGTCAAACTACCTGTGACCTACACTCTCCACGTCAAGTAGTTCGATGTCGAGAATTATCGACCGAAAGGAGACCGCGATGCAGCCGATGGACGCAGGGACCAGGGCGTTGCTCGCGGCCGAGCACGTTGCCGGGCTCGCGCGGTCCCGGAAGGGAGCAAGCGCATGGCCACGGCTATTGCGAAGTCGTACGAGGTCGTCTCACTCGAGGACATCGAGCCCGGCCCCGAGCACGAGGGCCGTGTTCCGCTCAACATCCGGCGCCACTTCGACATCCGGGGATTCGGGGTGCGCGCCAACCGGGCGGTGGGCGACGGGCACGTAGTCGGCGAGCACGACGAGGTCGGGCTCGGCGCGACCGGCCAGGAGGAGCTCTACCTCGTCCTCTCGGGGAAGGCGACCTTCAACGTGGACGGGGAGCCCATCTTTGCGGCGGCCGGCACGCTCGTCTTCGTCCGTGACCCGGCGGCGAAGCGCAGCGCGATCGCGAAGGAGGAGGGCACGACGGTTCTGGCGATCGGCGGGACACCCGGCGAGCCGTACCGCCTCTCGGTCGGCGAGGCCATGAACGACATGTGGGAGCCGTACCGCGCCGGCGACTACGAGACCGCGCTCGAGACGCTCGGGCCGGTGCTCGAGGAGCGGCCCGAGGCGCTCGTCCTCTTCAACGTCGCCTGCATGGAGGCGCGGCTCGGGCGCACGGACGACGCGATCACGCATCTGGAGCAGGCGATCGAGGACGATGATCGGATCAAGGAGAACATCCGCACCGACGGGGACCTAGACTCACTCCGAAAGGATCCGCGCTTCCAGGCGCTGACCGCATAGGAGGAAGCAGATGGCAACCGCAACCGAAAAGGCCTACGTCTTCGCGACGCTCGACGAGCTCGAGCCTGCGCCGCTCATCGCGCCCGGGGCGACGGACGACGGGCGGAAGCGCTTCGACGTCCGCCGCCGCTTCGGCATCAGCTCGTTCGGGATCAACGCGTACCGGGCGCCGAGCGACGTCGACGTCATCCGCGAGCACGACGAGGTTGGACCCCTCGGGGCGGCGGGACAGGAGGAGCTGTACATCGTCCTCGACGGGGCGGCAACGTTCGAGATCGACGGAGAGCCCGTGGAGGCACCGGCCGGCTCCCTCGTCATGGTGCAACCGACCGCGAAGCGAAAGGCGATCGCGAAAGACGAGGGCACGACGATCCTCGTCGTCGGCGCGACCCCGGGCGAGGCCTTCGTCCCGCCTCCCGAGGAGGCCGGCGAGGCATTCGCCGCGTACGGCAAAGGCGACTACGAGACCGCGGTCGCCAAGCAGTTGATCGTCGTCGAGAAGCGACCGGACGATCCCGTGGCGTACTTCAACGCCGCGTGCTTCGAGGCCCGGGCGGGACGCGCCGACGAGGCGATCGAGCACCTGCGGCGAGCGGTCGAGCTCAACGATCGCATCAAGGACCTCATCCGCACAGACGAGGACCTGGACTCGATCCGCGAAGACCCGCGCTTCGCACCGCTCGCGGAGTAGAGGGAGTAGGGATTCGGGCGCTTCCGGGGAAGGGAGCGCCCGTGATCCTTCGAGCCGTCACAGCCGTCGTGCTCGTCGCCTTCCTGGCGCCGATCGCCTCCGCGCAGGGGACGAGCCCGCGCGCGACGATCCTCCAGCAGGCGCAGCTGCTCAAGCAGGCGAAGTGGCGCGCGATGTACGCGACCTACACGCCGCGGTTCCGGCGCTCGTGCCCGTACTCGCGGTTCCTCCAGAACGGCCGGCGGACGCGACAGATCCTCGGCACGAACTTCCAGCTCCGCGGCATCCAGGTCCGCCTGGAGACGGCCCGGCGGGCGATCGTCGCCTACCGGTTCGCCAAGAACGGCCAGACGGTCGCCTCCGTGACCTTCCGGCACAGGGACGTCTACGCGAAGATCGGCTCCCGCTGGTACGACCAGCTCGACCGCGTCAGCGCCTGCTGAGGCCTCGTCTCCGGTAGCCCGGTGCTATACCTGGGGTGCCGGCCCATGGCCAGAGCTCATGTCGGAATGACCACGCGCTGTCCGGGTTCGTCGGGCGAGTGCGATGCAAGGACGCAGGGAGCGCCCATAGCGGCGCTATGGGCGCGACTGAGGACGCGGCAGCGCGCCGCCCGGCGGAGCCGGACGGCCCGTGCTTCTTTCCGAGATGAGCTCTTCTAAGCCCGTCGAACAGCTCGACCAGGTCGTGATCCGCTTCGCGGGCGACTCCGGCGACGGAATGCAGCTCACCGGCGCCCGCTTCACGAGCGAGACGGCGGTGTTCGGAAACGACCTCTCGACGCTACCCGACTTCCCGGCCGAGATCCGCGCGCCGGCAGGCTCGCTGCCCGGCGTCTCCGGCTTCCAGATCCACTTCTCCGACCACGACATCCTCACGCCGGGCGACCAGCCGAACGTCCTCGTCGCGATGAACCCGGCCGCGCTGCGGACGAACATCCGCGACCTGCCGAAGGGCGGGACGCTGATCGTCAACCGCGACGCCTTCACCGACCGGAACCTCGAGAAGGCCGGCTACTCCGCGAACCCGCTCGACGACGGGACGCTCGCCGACTACCACGTCCACGAGGTTCCGCTCACCTCGCTCACGCTCGAGGCGCTGAAGGACGTGAAGGTGACCAAGCGCGAGGCCGAGCGCTCGAAGAACATGTTCGCCCTCGGGCTGATGTCCTGGCTCTACCACCGGCCGAAGAGCGGGACGCTCGACTTCATCGCCAAGAAGTTCCAGGCGAAGCCCGAGATCGCCGAGGCGAACACGAAGGCGTTCAAGGCCGGCTGGGCGTACGGCGAGACGAGCGAGGACTTCCGCGTCACCTACGAGGTCGCCCCGGCGAAGCTCCCGCCCGGCACCTACCGGAACATCCGCGGCAACCAGGCGCTGACGCTCGGGCTGATCGCGGCATCCGTGAAGAGCGGGCTGCCGCTCTTCCTCGGGGCCTACCCGATCACCCCGGCCTCCGAGATCCTCGAGGAGCTCTCGCGGCGCAAGGATTTCGGCGTCCGCACCTTCCAGGCCGAGGACGAGATCGCCGCCGTCGGCGCCGCGCTCGGCGCGAGCTTCGGCGGCGCGCTCGGCGTCTGCACGTCGAGCGGCCCGGGCGTCGTGCTGAAGATGGAGACGATCGGGCTGGCGGTGACCCTGGAGCTGCCGCTCGTGATCATCGACGTCCAGCGGGCAGGGCCGTCGACCGGCATGCCGACGAAGCCCGAGCAGGCCGACCTGCTGCTCGCGATGTGGGGTCGGAACGCCGAATCGCCGGCGCCCGTCGTCGCCGCCTCGACGCCGGGCGGCTGCTTCGACGCGGCGATCGAGGCCGCCCGGATCGCGCTCGAGTACCGCACGCCCGTCTTCCTCCTCTCAGACGCCTACCTCGCGAACGGCTCCGAGCCGTGGCTGATCCCCGACATCGATTCGGTGCCGGACATCGCCGTCGACTTCGCCGAAGCGCCGAACGACGAGGGCGGCTTCCTGCCCTATCTCCGCGACGCCGAGACGCTGGCGCGGCCCTGGGCGATCCCCGGCACCCCGGGCCTCGAGCACAGGATCGGCGGTCTCGAGAAGGCGGACGGAACCGGCAACGTCTCGTACGACCCCGACAACCACGACCACATGGTCCGGATCCGCGCCCGCAAGGTCGCGGGGATCGCGGCCGACATCCCGGAGCTCGAGGTGGACGAGGAGGGCGGCGAGGAGCTGCTCGTCCTCAGCTGGGGCGGCACGTACGGTCCGGTCGCCGCCGGAGTGCGCCGGGTCCGCGCGAACGGCGGTAAGGTCGCACACGCGCATCTCGCCTACCTCAACCCGTTTCCGCGGAATACGGGCGACGTGGTGCGGAGATTCGACAAGATCCTGGTTCCTGAAATGAATCTGGGACAGCTCCTCAAGCTGGTGCGGGCCGAGTTCCTGGTCGACGCAGTCGGCTACAACCGCGTTCGCGGGCTCCCGTTCCGGTCGTCCGAGCTGGCCGAAGCGATGGAGGGAATGCTGTGAAACTGCGAATCGCACTGGGAATGCTGGTCGTCGGAATGGCCTCCGCGTGTGGAGGCGACGGAAACGGGGACGGCGGCGGAGGCGCAGGCGGTGCGAGCGGCACCGTGAACGTCACGCTCGACGAGATGAACAACTCCGGGAAGTCCGGACGTGCCGAGCTGCATTCGGGGGCGGCGTCGACGGACGTGACGATCGAGATCAACGGGCAGTCGGACAACGACACGATCTACGTCCACACCGGGACGTGCGACGCGCCGGGCGAGGAGATCGTCCACGACCTCGGCTTCACGACGGCGAACCTGGGTCAGGGCCAGATCTTCGTGACGCTCGACGAGGTCGCCACCGGTGAGTACATCCTCGACATCCACGACGACGAGACCGACGAGGTGATCATGTGCGGGCAGATCCCGGCCCAGTGAGCGGCGGGAACGGCGGTAAGCCGCTCCTGCAGCTGACGGCGAAGGACTTCAAGTCCGACCAGGAGGTCCGCTGGTGCCCCGGCTGCGGCGACTATGCGATCCTGGCCGCGGTTCAGCAGTTCATGCCCGAGCTCGGGATCCCGCGCGAGCGAATCGTCTTCATCTCGGGGATCGGGTGCGCCGCGCGGTTCCCGTACTACATGCAGACGTACGGAATGCACTCGATCCACGGTCGGGCGCCGGCGATCGCGACCGGTCTCTCGTCGTCCCGGCCGGACCTGTCGGTCTGGGTCGTGACCGGCGACGGCGACGCGCTCTCGATCGGGGGCAACCACCTGATCCACGCGCTGCGTCGCAACGTCAACCTGAAGATCCTGCTCTTCAACAACCAGATCTACGGGCTGACGAAGGGGCAGTACTCGCCGACCAGCCCGCTCGGCACGCACAACAAGACGACGCCGTTCGGGTCGCTGGACTACCCGTTCAACCCTGTGTCCCTGGCGCTCGGCGCCGAGGCGACGTTCGTCGCACGGTCGATCGACACCGACAAGGCGCACCTCACGGACGTCCTGCGGCGGGCGGCCGAGCACAAGGGCGCGGTCTTCGTCGAGATCTACCAGAACTGCAACGTCTACAACGACGGCGCGTTCGACGCGGTGCGGGAGCAGAAGGAGAACCGGATCCGCCTCGAGCACGGGCAGCCGATCCGTTTCGGCGGCGAGGACGGGACGATCGAGCAGGGCGTGGTGTCGAAGCCGGGCGGCGGTGTGGAGATCGTCGACGTCCCATCGGTCGGCGAGGACGCGCTCCTACGGCACGACGAGGGCGCGGAGGATCCTTCGCTGGCGTTCGCACTGAGCCGCCTGTCCCACACGCCGGTCGGGCCGACGCCGATCGGCATCTTCCGGGCGGTCGAGCGCCCCGTCTACGACACGCTGATGGCGGAGCAGATCGAGGTCACGAGACGGGAGCTGGGCGAGGGCGACCTCACGAAGCTGCTCCACGCCGGCGACACCTGGGCCATCGACTAAGCGCCTGCCGAGCGGGTCCGCGCGTTGTGGCGGAGACCGTTGGGCGGCATACTCGACATTGAACGACGGCAAGGTCCCCCTGAAACGCAAGGGAGAGCGAGCTCTTGACGCCCAAAGAGATTCGCGACGTCTCGTTCCCGGGCTCGGTCCGGGGGTACGACCGCGCGGCGGTCGATGCCTACGTCAGACGCGTCAATCGGGTGATCGCCGAGCTCGAGATGGCCAGCTCGCCGAAGGCGGCGGTGAGACACGCGCTCGAGCAGGTCGGCGAGCAGACCAGCGGCATCCTCCAACGGGCCCGGGAGGCTGCGGAGGAGATCACCGCGAGTGCGCGGCAGGAAGCGGAAGCCGCGACTGCCCTGGCCAAGGCGGAGGCCGCGGAGCTGGTCGTGGACGCGAGCACCCGGGCCGACCGGACACGAGCCGAGGCCGAGGAGCTGACCGCCCAGGCGAAAAGGGAGGCCGACGGAATCCTCGTGGCCGCGAAGGCCGAAGCCGAGAAGATTCTGGCCCGGGCCCGCGAGGAGATCGCCGCCGAACAGAAGGAGGCCGAGGCGCGGCTCCGTGCGCTGCACGCCGACACGGAATCCGTCCAGGAGCAGCGCGAGGAGCTGCTCGACGGCGTGCGGGGCCTGGCAGAACGGCTGGAGGAGGTGGCCGTCCGCGCCGCTGCCCGATACGCGCCGCAGGAGACGCCGGAGCCGGAGCCCGACGACGGAGCGGCGGAGGAGGCCGAGCCCGCGGGACAGCATCGACGGGCCCGGATCGAGGCAGTTCCGGAACCCGAGCACCAAGCGGACTCCAGCTGACCACGCGTCGAAGCCCGCCGGGGTCGCGGCGAGCTTCGACGTGCTGAGCGTCCGACCTACTAGGAGATGAAGCCGGCGACGCGGCTGATGGCGCCCTCGATGTTGCCGGAAAGCAGGGTCAGGGCTCCGAACACGGCGATCGTGATAACGGCCAACACGACGCCGTACTCGGCCATGGTCTGGCCCTCTTCGCGCCTCTTCAGCGCGACGAGCTGGTGATAACGCTTCGACACTTCGCTTACCTCCTTTCGTCGCTGAGCAGTGCTGGGTCGGCGCTGTCCAGCGGCGAGGAAGTTGGTCGGTTTCGGTGGGGCGATCGGCTTGCTCACGCCTGGAACCTCCGTGAACTACCTCGGCGTGGCCGCGTCCGCCTGATTTGAACCTACGCCCGAAACATCGGACGCGGCCGGCTTCCCACGCATCCCTCGCGCAAGGGAACCGTCCTAGACTCGCCCAGATGGGGGTAGACGAGTGGATCGAGCGCTACCGCGTCGCGTGGGAGCAGCGTGACCCCGAGGCGGCCGCGGAGCTCTTCACCGCCGACGCGGTCTACTGGTCCAGCCCGTTCGGCGAGCCGCACCGCGGCCGGGACGGGATCCACGAATACTGGGCGCGCGCGACGGGGAGCCAGAGCGACGTGCAGGTCCGGATCGGACGTCCGATCGTCGACGCGAACCGCGCCGCCGTGGAGTGGTGGACGACCATGCGTGACCGCGGGGCGGAGATCACGCTTCCGGGCATCCTCTTCCTGCGCTTCGCGCCGGAAGGCCGCTGCCAGGAGCTACGGGAGGCCTGGATGGTGGCGGAGGGGCAGCTCGAGCCGCACCCCGGCTGGGGTGGCTAGCGCGCCCGGATCCGCCAGACGTCCGTGCCCTGGAAGCTGCCGACCCAGAGCTCGCTCGGATGGTCCGGCACGACGAACGGCCCGCGGCCGACTGCCACCGTCTCGACGACGCGGTTCCGGCGGATGTCGATCCTCGAGACCGTGTTGCTTTGGAGGTTCGGCACCCAGAGCGAGCCGGCGACGAATCCGCCGTCGACCGGCATCCGGCCCAGTCGCCGGATGAGGGCGACGCGGCGGTTCTTCCGCTCGTCGATCCGCGCCACCGTGCGGTCGAGGCCGTTCGAGGCGAAGAGCGAGTAACCCTTCGCGGCGAGCCAGACCGGTGCGTAGCCGGAGACGACGCGCTTCACGACGCGGTTCGTGCGCGGGTTGATCCTGATCACCCGGTTGCTCGAGCCGTCGCCGACCCACACCGCCGACCGCGTGAAGGCGAGCCCGCCGGGCGCGCCGCGGGTCCGGATCCGCGCCGCGACGGCGTTCGTCGCAGGGTTGATCCGGAAGACGGTCCCGTCGCGGTAGTTCGTCACCCAGATCGAGCCGAAGCCTGCCGCGATGTCGTACGGCTGGTTTCCGACCTTGATCGTTGCGGCGACCGCGTTGCTCGCGGGGTCGATTCGCTGGACGGTGCCGTCCTGGAAGTTCATCGTCCAGACCGCGCCGGCGCCGGCAGTAATCCCGCACGGCTGCTCCTCGACGGGGATCCGTGCGACCACCTGGTTCGTCGCCGTGTCGATGCGCACGACCTCGTGCTGGGCGAAGACGGTGGCCCACGCCGAGCCCGCGGCAAACGCGACGGAGCATGCCTGCCGGCCGACCTCGATCCTCGCAACCAGCTCCGTCGCCCGCGTCGCGCCCTGCGCGCCCGCGGCGAGCAGAGCGGACGCGATGATCGCGACGGCCGGCTTGCGCATGCCGGCCAAGATACTCCGAGATCGGAGGAAAAGCTACGGTGTCGGAGTTTTTTCCTCGTTAAGACTGGCGACCAGCGCTCGCTCGAGCGAGGCGAGCGCGGCGCGAACCTCCTCCAGCGGCATGTCCAGGTGCTCGTGAACCCTGCGCAGCATCTCGAGGAATCGCGGCTGCGCCTCGTGGAAGGCGGCCCAGCCGTCCTCTGTGAGCTGGAAGAGCGCCGATCGGCCGTCGGCCGGGTTGGGGATCCGCTCCGCATGGCCGCGCTCGACGATCCGATTGAGCCGATCAGACACGGTCGTCAGGGGCGCGCTGATCCGCTGCGCGAGCTCGGTCGGGTTCGTCTGACCGTAGACCGCGAGCAAGGAGTACATCAGGAAGTCGTCGCCGGCCGCCAGGCCGCTCAGATACTCCTTCAGCAGCGTCCAGGCCGCCGTGTCGGCCGTGGCCAGGTCCATGAGCACCGTCGCCTTCGGAATCTCCGCCACGCGTCCAATAAACCACGAAGCCCGCCACTAGGGCGGGCAGAAGCCCGGCTGTACCGGCCAAGCCGGCACAGCCTCGTGGTCGGCATCGCAAGCGACGCCTTAGCGCGCAAAGCCCGCCTTTCGGCGGGCTTTGCTTGGAGAGAGGGAGTGGGTTGTGGAGGAGTCTCTTATTCCCCGTCGTCCGGGTACGAGGTCGACACGGTCTTGACGATCTCGCAGTTGACGTGGACGTCGCTCTCCCTTGCGTTGAGCCAGACGACGTCCCTGTTGCCCTCGCCGCAGTCGACGCGGTCGACCTGACGGTCGCGGGCGAGCACGTGGATCCGGTCGTTGCCGGCGCCGCCGTTCACCACGTCGGCACCGCGACCGGCCCAGATGATGTCGTTGCCGTTGTCCCCGTTGATCACGTCGTTGCCCCAGCGGCCGCGGAGGACGTCGTTGCCCTCGCCGCCGTTGAGCGTGTCGTTGCCGGGGCCGCCGCGCATGCGGTCGTTCCCGCCCTCGCCGTTGAGGGTGTCGTTGCCGTGCTGTCCGAACACGCGGTCGTGGCCGTCCCCGGCGTTGACGGTGTCGTCCCCCGCGCGGGCATGGATGCGGTCGTTGCCGGCCGTGCCGGTCAGCGTCTCGCCGTTCTTCGTGCCCTTGATGACGACGACACGGTGAGCGACGGCGGCACTCACGATCCCGAGCGCGACGAGCGCGACGAGCGTGAGAACCCCGAGTCGAATCGTCTTGGTCACTGCTGAGACCTCCTTGGCGACGTTGCTCGGAGTGTTCCCCGCCGCCGTGATGACGCCGTGCGGCTTCTGAAAGGATTTCCCGCCGAGTTGTTAGGCCTGTGTAAGGACGGCGCGCTGGTGCCGCCCGAACACCTCGCGGAGCGCGGCAAGCGTCATCACGAGCCCTGTCGCGCCGGCCACGCCGAAGGCGAGCTCCGTCCCGCCGACGTCGGCGAGCCAGCCGGACAGAAGGCCGCCGAGCGGCGCGAGGCCGGCGAAGGCGAAGAGGTAGAGGCTGAGAACGCGGCCGCGGAGGTGGTCCGGGGCGGAGAGCTGCAGGAGCGACTGGCTGTTCGCCGTCCACATCGTGAAGCAGACCCCGACCACGAAGAGGAGGACGGCGCAGGCGGCGACAGTGTCCAGCGGGGCAAGGGCGAGCAGCGCGATGCTGAAGCCGCCGACGCCGGCGAGGAGCGCCTTCCAGCTCGCGCGGCCGAGGCCGGCGGCGAGCAGCGCGCCGGTCAGCGCGCCCCCGCCGAAGCACGCCGAGAGCAGCCCGAACGTCCGCGGCCCGGCCTCGAGCGTCTCCGAGGTCAGCACCGGGACGAGGACGTGGAAGTTGAAGCCGACGGTGCTCACCACCGTCGTCATGGCGAGCACGAGGCGGACGCGCGGCGAGTGGCGCGCGTAGGAGAGGCCCTCGCGGACGCTGCGAAGCACCGACAGATGCTTCTCCGGCCGGTCGGGCTTGACGAGCTCGTCGGGCCGCATCAGCCAGAGGCTGGTCAGGACGGCGAGGAAGCTGAGCGCGTTGATTGCAAAGCAGACGCCGACGCCGAAGGCGGCGATGATCACGCCGGCCGCAGCGGGTCCGAGCACACGGGAGCCGTTGAAGAGGCTCGCGTTGAGCGCGACGGCGTTCGGAAGCTCTTCCCGGCCGACCATCTGGAACGTGAGCGCGTGGCGACCCGGTGCGTCGAAGACGAGCGCCGTCCCCGTCGCGGCGGCGAGCGCATACGCGAGCCAGACGATCTCCGCGCCCGAGAATGCGAGGGCGGTGAGGGCGAGCGCCAGGATCATCGAGGCGGTCTGGGTGACCATCACCAGGCGCCGGTTGTCGAACCGGTCGGCGACGACGCCCGAGATCAGGCCGAAGACCGTGAACGGCGCGAACCGGCAGAAGGCCAGGAACCCGACGGCGACCGGAGAGTGGGTGAGCTCGACCACGTACCAGGCGAGCGCGATGTTCTGCATCCAGGTGCCGACGAGCGAGACCACCTGACCCGTGAAGAAGAGCCGGTAGTTCCGGTGCTTCCGGAGGCTCGCGAAGGTGCGTCGGAAGGCGACCGTCACTCGTCCTCCAGGAGCAGGAGCAGCGGCTCGACGGCCGCGTCGATCGCCGCGAGCTCCTCCGGCTCGAGCCTCTGCAGGCGCGCGGACAGCCACGCCGTACGGCGAGACTTGACCGACCGCAGGACGCGATCGCCCTCCTCCGTCAGCGTCAGGACGTGGCGTCGGCGGTCCGACTCGTGCGGCGTCCGCCTCACCAGGCCGGCCGTCTCGAGGCGGTCCACGTGGCCGGACATCGCCGCGGGAGAGATCCGCTCTTGCGCGGCGAGGTCGTTGACACCCATGCCCCGGTGCTTGTGGATCTGGATCAGGAGGGTCACCTGCCCGCCGGTCAGACCGAGCGCATGGCTCTCACGCCGGAGCTCGCGTGCGAGCTTCAGCAGCGCCGGACGGAGGCGGTTCGCGACCTCCGTCTGGTTGAGAATCGGTGTCCGTTCGGTTGCC
>DASVEW010000100.1:0-14180 GCA_036380355.1 Gaiellaceae bacterium
AGGATCGTTAGGGCCGCCGCCGCGACCACAATCGGCGCATACCTGCTCGCGTGCATCGGTACGCGTACCTCCCCTTGTCGAATGGCGCGCTTGCGCGCCTCCCACTCCGCAGCACCGACTGCGTCTCCCGGTGATATCACCGGACGCAGCACCTTGGCCGCGTCACCCTACACCGGAAGATATTGGATCGCCAAATGGGCTCACCCGGCTGTGTGACTGAAGTCCCCGTCCCAACATGGGGGAATGGCTGAACGCCGCCGTCGCCGCCGCCACTGGTTGCTCGCGGGCATTCCGGTGGCAGCAGTGTTGGTCGTCGTGAGCGCGAAGCTGCTCGACGCGGCCGATCCATGTCCGGCCCCGAGCGCTGCTCCCGCAGCTGAGATCGCGCTTCTCCCGGCTGGGCTGTCATTCGACCAAGTCGGAACGGCCACGCGGGTCTGGAAGGACGAGCGCCACGTCATGGTGAAGGCGGTCACGACCAAACCGATCGACGAGGCCACGCTGCTGATCCAGGAGGCGGTCACCGCCGCCGGCTACCGCCCCGCCGGGATGGAAAACGAAGGCGCCGAGGCGGCGGTCTTCTTCACGGCCGGCTCGTTTTCCGGAGGGCAGGCGCGGGTGCGGCAGACCGGCTGCGAAGGTCGGTCGGACATCGACCTCGTCCTCTTGGACCTGTCGCAAGTAGACGGGGCCTAGAAGAGGCTCGCCGCCCGGCCCGCCGTGTCCATCGGCGCGCCGAGGTGCTTCCGTCCCGACTTCGTGACGATTCGGCCCCGCGGCGTCCGCTGGATGAAGCCGAGCTGGAGGAGATACGGCTCGTAGACGTCCTCGACCGTGTCCGGCTCCTCGCCGAGGGCGACCGCCAGCGTCGAGAGGCCGACCGGGCCGCCGTCGAAGCGCTCCACGATCGCGCGGAGCAGCTCCCGGTCGGTTCGCTCGAGGCCACAGGCGTCCACCTCGAGGAGCGCGAGCGCCTCGCCTGCCACCTCCTCGGTGATGACACCCTGATGGCGCACCTCCGCCACATCTCGAACCCGCCGGAGGATCCGGTTGGCCACGCGTGGCGTCCCGCGCGCGCGCCGTGCGATCTCGTCGGACGCGTCGTCCTGGACCTCCACGCCGAGGATCCCCGCCGACCGCCGCACGATCAGGGCGAGCTCCTCGGCCTCGTAGTAGTCGAGCCGGAACGTCATCCCGAAACGGTCACGCAGCGGCGTCGTCAGGAGCCCGGTGCGCGTCGTGGCGCCGACCAGCGTGAACGGCGGCACGTCAAGCGTCAGGGTGCGGGCCGCAGGGCCCTGGCCGACGATGATGTCCAGCCGGAAGTCCTCGAGCGCCGGGTAGAGCACCTCCTCCACGGCGGAGCTGAGGCGATGGATCTCGTCCACGAAGAGGACGTCCCGCGACTCCAGCGCGGTGAGGATCGCCGCCAGGTCGCCCTTCCGCTCCAGCGCCGGCCCGGCGACGGTCCTGATCCCGACACCGAGCTCCTCCCGGACGATGTATGCGAGGCTCGTCTTGCCGAGCCCGGGCGGGCCGACCAGCAGGACGTGGTCGAGGGCCTCGCCGCGCGTGCGCGCCGCCTCGAGCGCAATGGAAAGCTGCTCTTTTACCCGTGCCTGGCCCACGAAGTCGTCGAACGACCGCGGCCGGAGCGAGCGCTCCAGCTCGTCCTCGTCGGAACGCGCCGTGGGTGCCAGGAACTGCGGCGCCGCGCTCATGCGGCCCTCAATGCCTGCCGGACGCGCTCCTCGGGCGCGGCGTGGGGATCAGTGCCCGCCAGCGCCCGCTCCGCCTCGACCAGGGAGTAGCCGAGCTCCACGAGCGCGTCGCGAGCCACGAGCTCCTGCTCGCGCGGAGCGTCGACGACCTCCAGCGTGCCGATCTTCTCCTTCAGCTCGAGGACGACGCGCTCGGCGGTCTTCTTCCCGATTCCCGGGATGGCGACGAAGCGGGTCGTGTCCTCGAGCGCGATCGCCCGCCTGAGATCCGCCGGCGTCGAGCCGGAGAGGATCGCGAGCGCCACCTTCGGCCCTACGCCGGACACGGAGAGGAAGTGCTCGAAGAGCTCCCGCTCGGCGGGGTCGGCGAACCCGTAGAGCTGCAGCGCGTCCTCCCTGACGTGGAGATAGGTGTCCAGCGTCACCTCGCCCTTCGCCTGCGCCTTGCGCAGCGCGCGAAGCGTCGTCTGGACGCGGTAGCCGACGCCGTTGACGTCGAGGACGACGCCGTCGAGCATCCGCGCGACGACCTTGCCCCGTAGCGACGAGATCATCCCGTCGCCCGCAAGAGCTCCGGCGCCATCGCGTGGCAGATCGCGACGGCGAGCGCGTCGGCCGCGTGGTGCGGGGCCGGCGGCGCGTCGAGGCGGAGGATCGCCTGCACCATCCGCTGCACCTGGGCCTTCTCCGCCCGGCCGTACCCGCAGACGGCGAGCTTCACGTGGGAAGGCGAGTACTCAGCGCAGTCCACGCCGGCCAGTGCGGCCGCGACGACTGCGACGCCGCGCGCCTGCCCGACAGAGAGCGCGGTGCGGGCGTCGACGCCGACAAACGACTCCTCGATTGCGACCGCCCTCGGGTCGTAGCGCTCGATGAGCTCGACGACGCCGTCGTGGATCTTCAGCAGGCGCTCTTCCGGCCGCTGGGACGCGGTGGTTTTCCAGCAGCCGAAGTCCACCGCCCGTAGACGGTCGCCCTTTTCGATGACTACGCCGAATCCGCAGGAAGCCGTGCCTGGGTCGATGCCGAGAACCGTCACGAAACGAGGTTAGGCGCCGGATCGGACGTTCCTGCCCGGCTCGAATCCGCTCGCGCGGCGCGTCCGTAGTGACAGGCGTGAAGGCCGTTGCCGCCCTGACTGCGGCCTGCGGACTCGCCGCGACGTGCGCGGTCTGGCTGGGCTCGGACGCACGGGCGCAGAGCGGTTGCGTGGCCGGCGACACTCTTGTCTCGATCAGGAACTTCTCCTTCTCTCCCTCGTCGGTGACGGTCGCGCCCGGCTCGACCGTGTGCTGGACGAATGAAGACCCCCAACAGCACACCGTGACGTCCAACACGCCGGGATTCGACTCTGGCCCGCTCAACGAGGGCCAGACGTTCCGGCACACATTCCCTGCCGACGGAACGTTCCCCTACGACTGCGACATCGAGGGCCACAACATGCCCGGCACGGTGGTGGTCGGGACGAGCCCGCCCCCGCCGCCGCCGCCGCCGCCGCCACCTCCTCCGCCTCCACCTCCGCCTCCGCCACCGCCTCCCCCACCCCCGCCGGCCGGCCCACGTGCCAAGCAGACCGTCTCCGGCTTCCGCATCCAGATCGCCCGCACGGGCGGCAGGCGCTGGCTCGTCGCGCGCGCGAGGGTGACGAGGGCCGCACCCGCCCGGCTCCAGCTCCTGCGGCGCAATCGCGCGGTGGCGAGCTCGAGGCGGCGCTTCCGGCCCGGGCGCAACGAGCTCCGCCTCCTGCTCCGGCGCTCGCTTCCGCGCGGGCGGTACGTCGCCAGGCTGACGATCGGCGGGGCCGCGCGCCCTTACACCGCCCGAATAGCGATCGGATAGCCTCTTCCGCCGTGCGGTGGGCCGCGCTGACAGCCGTCGCGGCCGGGGTCGTAACGGCGCTCTCGGTCGCCCAACTGGCGCCTGGCCAGTCGATCGACCGCGTCCGCGTCGCGCCGAACCCACCGGCGGCCAGCATCCCGAGCGGGCTCTTCGTCATCGTCGGCTCGCCGAACGCGTACTCGCGAAGCTCGTTCAGCGGCTCGCGCGGCAGCTGGGTCGGGCCGGGGTACGCGCCGCAGGGCGCGCCGAACCCGTGGGGGAATGCGGCGATCGACTGGGAGGTCGGCTACGACACGCGACCGATGGACACCGAGCGGGTCGCGCTCGCCAACCTCACCCGCGACTGGCAGGAGGACCAGCGAGCGGGCGTCTCCGTCCCGCACGTCGTGGGCGGCCGTGTGGTCGGCGACATCCCGGGCTTCTTCATCCTCCAGGTGCAGCGCCAGTCGGCGCCGAGCGAGCTCGTCCTCGCGTTCCGGCTGAGCCGCGAGCTGCACGCATACGTCCGGTTCCTCCTCCTCCGCCCGGAGTCGAACGACTTCTTCGTGAACCGCACGATCCTTGCGTCGAGCTGGAACCGCGGTCAGGCGTTCGTCGCGATGTCGCGCGTCAAGCTCGAGGGGAACCTGCCGCCCTCGCTGGTCTCGATCCGCGCCCGGAGGGGCGGCCGCGTCGTCTCGGGCTTCGCGCTCGACTTCCTGCGCCATCCCGTCCTCGGGATTCCCGTCACGCTGGAGCGCAGGAGCGGGCGCGGCTGGCGCCGCGTCGCGACGGTGCGAACGACGCGCCTCGGCGGCTACAGGTTCAGGGTCGCTCCGGGCACCTACCGAGCCCGCGCCACGCTGTCGCGCTTCTCGGCGACGAGCAGCGTCGTCCGGGCCCGGGCACGGAACTAGATCGCCGCGGAACGGGCTTCGCCCGTTCCGCCGTGGCGGCTGTGAGTTGAGAAGGCCGGCGCGCGCTCACGTGGCCGCGCGCCGCGAAGCGGCGGCCGGCTTCAGAGAGTCGCTGAAAGTCGCGAGACTTTCAGCGAGTCAAGAGGCGACAGCCTCCACGACGGCGTCGGGGATGTCGAAGTTCGCGTAGACGTCCTGGACGTCGTCGTTCTCCTCCAGGGCGTCCATCAGGCGCAGGACCTTCTTCGCCGCCGTCTCGTCCCCCAGCTCGATCGTCGTCTTCGGCAGCATCGTCAGGTCGGCCGACTCCACGGTCATGCCGGCCGCCTCCAACGCTTCGCGCACCGACCCCAGCGCCTCCGGCGGGGCCGTCACGCGCCAGCTGTCGCCGTCGCGCTCGACATCGTCCGCACCGCCCTCCGCGGCCGCCAAGGTGAGCTCGTCCTCGTCGACCGAGCCGTCGACCAGGACGACCGCCCGCCGCTCGAACAGCCATGCAACCGACCCCGACTCGCCGAGGCTCCCGTCCGCCTTGGAGAAGATGTGGCGCACCTCGGCGGCCGTGCGGTTCCGGTTGTCCGTGACCGCCTCCACGTAGACGGCGATCCCGGCCGGCCCGTAACCCTCGTACGTGACCGTCTCGTAGGCGGCCCCGTCGGCCGAGGGCCCCGCGCCGCGCGCGATCGCCCGCTCGATGTTGTCCTTCGGCATCGAGGCTTCCTTGGCCTTCTCGATTGCGTTCTGGAGCGCGAGGTTTCCGGCGGGATCCGGCCCTCCCTCCCGCGCGGCCACGATGATCGCGCGCGCGAGCTTCGAGAACAGCTGGCCGCGCTTCGCGTCGGTCGCGCCCTTCTTCCGCTTGATCTGCGCCCACTTGCTATGCCCGGCCACCCACCGCCTCCTGTTCGCGGACGAGGTCGAGGAAGAGCTCGTGGACGCGCGGGTCGTCCGTGAGCTCCGGATGGAACGACGCGACGAGGAAGCGGCCGTCGCGAAGGAGCACCGGCTCGCCGTCGTGCTCCGCGAGGATCTCCACGCCCGGCCCGGTGTCGGCGACCCTCGGCGCCCGGATGAAGACGCCGCGAAGCCGCTCCTCCTCGCCCGCCAGCTCCAGGTCGGCCTCGAAGCTCGCGACCTGGCGGCCGTAGGCGTTCCGGCGCACCGAGATGTCGACGAGCCCGAGATGGTCCCGGTCGAGCAGGATCATGCCGGCGCAGGTGCCGAACACCGGCCGGCCGAAGCGTCGCAACGCCTCCTCGAGACCGTAGATCCGGGCGAGGCGCATGATCGCCGTGGACTCGCCGCCTGGGATCACCAAGCCGTCGAGCCCGTCGAGCTCCTCCGGCTTCCGCACCTCGACCGGGTCCGCGCCGAGGCGCCGGAGCACGTTGGCGTGCTCGCGGAAGTCGCCCTGGATCGCCAGCACGCCGATTCGCACGGGCGAAATGGTACTCAGCGCTCGGTCAGCTTCTCGGCGAGCCAGGCCTGCCGGTCGCTGTCCGCGTCGGGGCCCATCTGGTGTCCGTAGTCGGGGTACCACCTGACGTCGGCACCGTCCGCCTCGTCCGCCAATCGCTCGTAGTCCTCGACGGGCCAGTCGTCGTCACGCCGAGGCAGCTGGATCAGCACGTCGGCGTCGATCGAGTCGAGGAGGCGGATCGGGTCGAAGTCGCGGATCAGCTCGTGGAAGCTCTGGTGAGTCTCCTGCGGGACGAACTCCTTCGCCCAGTACCTGCTCGGCTCGGCCGGGACTGCCGAAAGCACGAGGAAATCAACGCGGTCGTCGACGGCCGCCAGTCCGGCGACCGACAAGGCCCCGTACTCCTGCCCCACGACGGCGACCCGGTCGTCGATGTCACCCCGCCCGTCGAGATAGTCCAGCGCGCGCCGAAGGTCCACGAGGTCGTGGCGGACCAGCGATCGGAAGGCGTCCGCGGCGTACACGGGGTCCATGAGGTCGACCTGCGGGATGTCCTGCCGCGACATCGCCGAGTTCACCAGCAACACTGCCACCCCGCGCTCCGCCAGGTCGAACGCCTCGCGGTAGAAAAACGCCCGGGAGAAGCGGTACGGATGGAGGTAGACGGCGACCGGGTGCCGCTTTCCTTCGGCCGCATTTGGCGGGAGAACCATCGTGATCTCCACGTCGCCGCCCCGCGGGCTCTGGAACGTCATGTCGGTCGAGCCCCTGTTCTCCGCCTCCACGCGCGTGCGCAGCGGCTGCTCGTCGTCGTACGCTCCGAGCTCCGCGACCCGCGACGCCGATTCGCCGCCCCCGCAGCCAGCGAACGCGAGCGCGAGGAGGCCGAGAGCCGCGGCACGACCGAGCACGGCGTCAGGCAGGAGCTACCAGCCGCGGGTTTCGAGCAGCTCTTCGGGCTGGAGCGACGCGGCGGAGAGGCCCGTCATCGCGTCGCCGAGGCCACGCGAGACCCGCGCGAGGATCTCGGCGTCGTTGAAGTGCGTCGTTGCCTCGACGATCGCCTTGGCGCGGGAGAGCGGGTCGGCCGACTTGAAGATCCCGGAGCCGACGAAGACCCCGTCGGCGCCGAGCTGCATGCAGAGCGCGGCGTCGGCGGGCGTGGCGATCCCTCCGGCAGTGAACGTGACGACCGGCAGCCGCCCGTGCTCGGCGACCCAGCGGACGAGGTCGTACGGCGCCTGGAGGTTCTTGGCCTCGGAGTACAGCTCCTCCTCCCGCTGCGCGCCAAGCCTGCGGATGCCGCCGAAGACGGCCCGCATGTGCGTCACCGCGTTGACGATGTCGCCCGTCCCCGCCTCGCCCTTCGTCCGGATCATCGCCGCGCCCTCGGCGATCCGGCGGAGTGCCTCGCCGAGGTTCGTGCAGCCGCAGACGAAGGGGACGGTGAAGCGCCACTTGTCGATGTGATGCGCGGTGTCGGCCGGCGTGAGCACCTCGCTCTCGTCGATGTAGTCGACCTCGAGCGCCTCGAGGATCTGCGCCTCGACGAAGTGGCCGATGCGGGCCTTGGCCATGACCGGGATGGTCACTGTCTCCTGGATCTCGGCGATCTTGTCCGGATCGGCCATACGCGCGACGCCACCCTGTACGCGGATGTCGGCCGGGACCCGCTCGAGCGCCATGACGGCGACGGCGCCGGCCTCCTCGGAGATCCGCGCCTGCTCCGCGGTCGTGACGTCCATGATCACCCCGCCCTTGAGCATCTCGGCGAGGCCGCCCTTCACCCGCATCGTCCCGAGCTCGGCCATCGCGCTCATCCTAGCCGCCTAAGGCGCCGACTCGGCGGCGCCGACTTGAGGCCGTGCGGGCTTCGCCGGCACGGCCGGTTCGTGTACCACGAAGTGATCTCTGCGACGGCCGTCCGGCCAGACGGCCCAGCCGTCGAGGCGGCCGCCCCGAATCGAGAGGTAGAGGAAGCCGTGCTCGCGGAGCGCGCGGAGCCGGCGCGGATAGCCGGCGGGACACGACGCGGGCGCGTAGAGGTTGGGCCCAGCACCACCGTGCACGACATATCGCACCCCACGCCTCGGCGCGAACCGCTGGTAGTTGTGGTCGTGTCCCGAGAGAGCGAGCTTGACGCGATGCCGCTCGAACATCGGCACCCAGCTCGCCACGACACCCGGATGCGACCGGTACCCGCCGCACGTGTAGGCCGGGTGGTGGAACACCGCGATCTTCCAGCGAGCGCGCGAGGAACGAAGCGAGCGAGCCAGCCAGGAGGTCTGCCCCCGGTCGATCCGGTTGGAATCGAGCAGGAAGAGCTCCACCGGCCCGATTCGCCGGCGGTAGTAGCGGCCGGGCATCGACAGTGAGCGGAACTGGTACGTCCCGCCCTCGATCCGGACATCGTGATTGCCGAGGACCCCTGCCACGCGGATCTTGCGCTGTCGCGCCCACCAGCCGTAGCTCGACTCCCAGTTCGTGTGAAACGCCGCCGGGTTCTCGGTGTAGTCGTTGTCTCCGAGCGTCAGGAGCAGATCGGCCCGGTGGCGGGCCTCGAACTTCCGCACGCCCTCGGCGAACGCGCGCTGGTGGTCGCCCCCGACACCGAAGTCCCCGAAGGCGATGATTCGCACGACCTGCTGGGGCTGTGCCTGGCCGGCTCCGGGAAGGAGCACGGCCAGCGCCCCGACCAGGACCGCGGCGAAGTGCACCGTGGACGGTGTGCCTCGCCGCCCTCCCCCAACTTGCGCGAGGGCCAAGGCGTCACCTCGGTGACGCCGCCTCAGGAGTCGTGCCGGCTTTGCCGGCGCGACGCCGTCAGCGAGCCGTCGCGATCCTCTGAAGCAGGCCTGCGACCTGGAAGGTCCGGAGCCTGCGGCGGAGGTCATCCGCAGCCATTGATGCCGCCTTTCGTTTCCGCAGGGGTTACGGGTCACATCGTCGGATCGACTCGCAGATCACGCCATCCCCCGAACGGACGCTTCTCGTTCGCTCGATCAGGCGCTCGGCGGCGAGAGGCTGAGCATGACGCCCTGCGTCGGCAGCTGCTCGAACGACGAGGTGAACAAGCGGGTCTCCGTGAGGCGGTTGATGGCCTCCGCCTCCCCCGGCGTCAGGTCGCCCTGGGCGAACGGCGGTTCCTCCGGAAGGGTCCGCTCGATCGGCCGGTTCAGGATGCCCTCGAGGTGCCGCCGCTGGAAGTAGACGGCGAACGTCTGCGGCGGCTGACCCTCGCCCCGAGGAACCGGCGGAAGCAGCGAGACGACCGTCTGGATCTCGGGCAGGAACTTGAAGGTGTAGAACGACAGCTCCACCGCTTCACGGCGAAGCAGCATGAGCCGTTCGGGCGTCGCCTCGCCGGGAAGGGCGCAATTCTGGTCTCCTGCGAGGCCGCAGAAGCTGAAGAGGGCGGTCTCCCCCGCCTCGACGACCGAGACATCGCCCTGCGTGAGCGGCCTGTTCCTCCCGTGGCGCATCGCGATGTACTGCAACGGCAGTCCCGAGACCTCACCCGGCTGCGCCGTGATCGCGACGAGCTGCTCGCCGTTTGCCCCGCGGTACTGGCGGGCGACCTCCGTCGCGATCTCGCGCGCCCGCTGGAAGCCGGTCTCCTCGACGGGAATGCCATCGACCACGGCCGTGGACGAGCCGGAGTCGCCACGCGTGATCAGACCGACAGTGAGGAGGGTCGCCCCGGCCATCACGACGATGACGGCGTAGCCCATCATGAACCGTCCGGCGTGGACGGCCTTGGGGCGATCGAGGCGCGGCAACGGCTCCTCCGCGCGGGAGACCGGCTCGCTCGACCGCTCTGGGATCACAGCTTCGGCCACGATTCCTCCTCCAGAGGATCGGCAGCGGGGATCTCGAGTTTGACCGATTCCAGCAGCCTCAGGATCTCGTCGCCATGGAGCTCGCGGCGCTCGACGAGCGTGTCGGCCACCTTCGCGACGCCGTCGCGATTGTGCTCGACGAGCTGATGGGCCGCGACGTAGGCCTGCCCGAGGAGCTGCGAGGCCATCGCACGCTTCGACGGATCGCCCAGGACGCCGCCCAACGGGTCCCCGTGGGCCCCGCCCCCCGACCGGTTCATGATCTGGTCGCCGATCCGCTGGTACTTCTTGGCGATCTCCTCACGGAGCTCGTCCTCGGTCTTCCCCTTCGGCGGGCTGAAGCCGTCCGCGAACTCGATCCGCTCGGGAGCCATCGCACAGGCGCCGACCATCCACGCCGATCGGGCCGTGGCGCTCTGGACGTCGCCGCCGACGCCGGTCGAGTTCTCGCCGTAGAAGACGCGCTCCGCGGCCATCGCGCCGAGCGTCCAGATCAGGCGCGCCATCTCCTCGCTCCTCCAGGAGCTGAAGCGCTCCTCTTTCTCGAGCGCTTGATGGTGGCCGAGCGCCTCGCCGCGCCGCCGGATCGAGAGCCGCGTCGACTCCGCGCCCTTCATGTACGCGTGGCCGGCGACCGCGTGGCCGGCCTCGTGAACCGCGATCGCTCGTGTCTCCTCCGGGATGTACTCGATGTTGATCGCCATGCCGGACTCGATCGTCGTCATCGCCTCGACGATCTCCTCCCAGCCGAAACGCGGCTTGCCCTCGTGGTGTGCGTAGGTCAGCGCCATCGAGCACACCTGCTCGATCATCGCGGGCGAATACCCGTTCGTGATGCGCGCGATCTCGTCGCGCCGCCTCTCCGAATCGAGGTCGGGCTCGTGCGAGACCTTGGCGAGGTACAGGTCGAAGATGTCGAGGCGGTCCTTCTTCGTCGGAGTCCGCAGCCAGACGTAGCGGCCCATCCGGCCCGGCCGCGTGAGCGCCGGGTCGAGCGCCTCGAGCGGGACGTTGGTCGCCCCGATGAAGTAGATCTGCTCCTTGCGCGGATGCGGCGGGGGAAGGCGGAGCGAGCGACCGAGCATCCGCCGCGGGACGATGTACGTCGCGTCCAGGAAGGTGTTGATCCTGTTCGTGAAGACCTTGCGCATGAAGGGCGGGTTGTCGATCCCGTCCATGACGACCAGCAGCTGGTTCAGAGCCAGCTGGCCCATCCCGCCCATCATCGCGCCCGGGAACGCCTGGTTGACGATTGCGCTGAGCCGGCCGAGCGCATTCGGGGGGCGTTCCGGGGTCCGCGACTCGAACAGCTTGTCCCGCCAGGCGCGGTTCTCGAGGATCAGGTCGCCGGTCGGAGTGAGCGACCCGAACCGCCCATGGAAGGAGAACTCCTCGAAGCTCATCGGCATCGGGGTTGCGAACCCGCCCATTCCCCCGTCACCGAGAGCAGAGCGGCGGCGGCCCACGGCGTCGATCTCGTCGATGAAGACGATGCACTGACCGCCCCACTTCCGGGCCATCTTCTTCGCCTTCCAGGCGAGGTAGCGGACGATGATCACGTCCATGCCCATAAAGGTCTGGGCGAAGCCGGAGCCCGGCATCGACACGAATGGACAGTTGAAGCCCGTCGCGATGGCCTTTGAGAGCATCGTCTTCCCCGTTCCGGGCGCACCGAGGAAAAGGAGGCCGCGCTCGCGCTTGCCGCCGGCCGCCTCGAACGCCTCGCCGGACTGCCAGATCGAGACGACGCGCCGGACCTCTTCCTTCGCCTCGGCCTGGCCCCGGACGTCGTCGAGCTTGACGCCCCACTCCGCGTCGCCCGGCTCGAAGCCCTGCATCTGCGTGATCCCCATGAGCATCATCGGCCCGAGCAAGATCACGAAGTTCATGACGAAGAAGAGCGGGAAGATGATCGCGTAGAGCAGCAGCGCCGGATTCGCGAGGAGCGGCTTGATCGTCTCCCACGGGTCCGTGATCGTGCTGATCCAGCTCATGTCACCGCCCGGGATCATGAGCCGGATGATCCAGAAGAAGGTGATGATCCCCACGACCCATACGACGCGACGGAACCACTTGCTCCAGTACCAGGCGCGGCGGCGGTTGACGATGTCTTCCTCGCGCGCCTCGGGCTCGTCGGTCCCGAACAGGCTCGGCCACGGGATGAAGCGGCGCACGATGATGTCCATCAGGCCGCGGAACGAGATGACGGCGATGAACGTCCAGAACAGCGCCCAGCCCCAGCGCACGCCGACCTCTTCGCGGAAGAAGAAGAAGACGACGGGGCTCGTGAGAACGGCAACGCCTGTAGCGGTCCGAATGAGTCGCCGCCACTGGAGAGTGAGCTCGCGTGTCGCCTCGCCGGTGGGGAGCCCGACCAGGCCTTCGCCCGTTGCCATCGTCAGAATTTAGACGTGTGAATGTTCACTTTTGATGGACACTACGTTAAGAGCCCGCTCCAGGATTCGGCTGTCACGCCAGGCCGCGCTGGGCGGCGCCAGACGTCGTCCTCGGCCGCGTCCAGATCGGCGGATATGAACGCGGCCTGCGTCCGTGCCTGGCATCCACCCATCGCACCCTGGCAGGGAGCAGAACCCTGGAACGGGCTCTGAGTAGCGGCCGGCAGTTCTTCGATTCCGAGCAGGTCGAGCGGGCGCGCCGGTACCACCGCCCCGTGTACCTCGTTCGCGTCGCCGGGACGGCGCTCGGGCTCGTCGTGCTCGCGCTGCTGAGCTTCGGCGCGCCAGGCGATTGGCTGTACGAGCTGGTCGACGGGCTGCCGTGGTGGGGCGAGGCGATCGCGTTCTCCGTGCTCGTCGCGCTCGTCGGCTCCCTGGTCGCGACGCCGATCGCGTTCTGGCGCGGCTACGTGCACGAGCGGCGCTGGGGCTTCTCGACGCAGACGCTCGGCGGATGGGCCTCCGACCGCGCGAAGGGCGTCGCGATCGGCACCGTCTTGACGGCGATCCCGATGCTCGGGCTGATCGCGGCCGCGCGGATCTTCCCTTCCTGGTGGCCCGTCGTGGCGGCGCTCGGCGGCGCGGCGATCGTCTTCGTCGTCTCGTTCCTCGCGCCTGTCCTTCTGGAGCCTGTGTTCAACAAGTTCGCGCCACTCGGCGACGAGGCGCTTGCAGACGACCTTCGCCGGCTCGCGGACCGCGCTGGGGTGCCGGTCCGGGACGTCCTGGTCGCCGACGCGAGCCGGCGGACGAGGAAGCACAACGCGTACGTCTCGGGCATCGGCAAGACGAGACGCGTCGTCGTCTGGGACACGCTCCTCGACCGCGGCGAGCCGGGAGAGGTGCGCCTCGTCGTCGCGCACGAGCTCGGGCATCGCCGCTTCAGGCACGTCGCGGTCGGCACGGCGATCACGATGGCCGGGACGGCGCTCTTCGTGCTCGCGCTCTGGCTGCTCCTGCAGTGGGACGCGCCGCTCTCGGCGATCGGCGCGGACGGGCCGGGCGATCCGCGCGTGATCCCGTTCGTGCTCCTTCTCGGCTCGCTGGCCGAGCTGCTGATCCGGCCGTTCGGGCTCGCCCTCTCGCGCCGCTGGGAGCGGGACGCCGACCGCTTCTCCCTCGAGCTGACGGACGACGCCGACGCGTACGAGGCGACGCACCGGAATCTCGCCCTGTCGAACCTCGGCGACCTCGACCCGCCGAAGGCCGCGTATCTCTGGTTCTTCAGCCACCCGACGGCTCCGGAGCGCCTCGCGGCCGGTCGCGAGTGGGCTCGCCCGGTCTGACGTGACGCTGCTCGCCGACGTCGTCGCCGCCTCGAAGGAGGTGGCCGGGACCGGCTCGCGCACCCGCAAGGTCGCCGTTCTCGCCGAGCTGCTGAAGAGGCTCGAGCCGGAGGAGGTGCCGCTCGCCGTCGGCTTCCTCGCCGGCGCGGCGCGGCAGGGTCGCGTCGGTGTCGGCTACTCGACGATCTACCGCCTCGAGCACATCACCGCCGAGACGCCGTCTCTGACGGTCGCAGACCTCGACGGCGCGATCTCCAGGATCCAGGAGACGACGGGAAGCGGATCTGCGGCCGGCCGCAAGCAGATCCTGGGCGAGCTCCTCGGCCGGGCGACCGGCGACGAGGCGGACTTCGTCAAGCGGCTCCTCACCGGGGAGCTGAGGCAAGGCGCGCTCGCCGGGGTGATGATCGACGCCGTCGCGAAGGCAGCCGAGGTCCCGGGAGAGATCGCGCGTCGCGCGCTGATGCTGTCGGGCGACCTCACGCGGACGGCCGAGATCGCGCTGACGGCGGGTGAGGACGGGCTGCGTGCTGTTCGCTTCGAGCTCTTCCGGCCCATCCTTCCGATGCTCGCCGCCACCGCGGAAAGCGTGCAAGAGGCTGTGGCGAGCTACGAGCGCGCGTCGGTGGAGTGGAAGCTGGACGGGATCCGCATCCAGATCCATCGGCGCGACGACGAGGTTCGCATCTACACGCGCAACCTCAACGACGTCACGGCGGCGCT
>DASVEW010000101.1:0-7241 GCA_036380355.1 Gaiellaceae bacterium
GAGAGCGGCGGCGAGGTAGTCCAGCAGACCGGCGACGGCTTCTTCGCCGTCTTCGTCGGCGCGCGGGCGGCGATCGAGGCAGCGATCGCCATCCAGCGCGCTCTCGACAGCGAGATCGTCGCACCCGACGTCAGGATCGGCGCGCATACGGGAGCGGCGTTCGAAGAGGACGGCGGGACGAACCGCTACGGCGGCGAAGCCGTGCACCTCGCCGCGAGGATCGGAGCGGCGGCCGGCGGCGGCGAGATCCTCGTGAGCCGGGAGACGCTGGACGGCGCCGGCGCGGGTTTCCGGCTCTCCGAGCCTCGCGCGGAGGTCCTCAAGGGCTTCGAGCAGCCGGTCGACGTGGTCGCCGTCGGCTGGCGCTGACTCAGGTCGTTCGCACCGTCGAGAGCCCGAGCGCGACGAAGACGGTCCCGGTGACCCAGCGCCGCAGGGCGAGGTAGCCGCGGCTCTGCTTCAGCCAGGCACCGAGCGTGCCGGCCGTGAGCGCCCAGAGCGAGTCCGAGGAGAGCGCGATGACGACGAAGATCAGGCCGAGGGCGAAGATCTGCGCCGAGGCCGCCACGCCGTCCGGCTCCACGAACTGCGGCAGGAAGGCGATGAAGAACAGCGCCGTCTTGGGGTTGAGCGCGTTGACGACGACGCCGTCCAGGAAGAGCCGGCGGTGCGGCCGCCGCGGCCTGGCGGACACGGACACGGCGTCCTCGCGGGTGAGGAGCCGGAGGATCCCGAGCAGGATCAGGTAGGCGGCGCCCGCGTACTTCACGACCGAGAACGCCGTCGCCGACGATGCGAGCAGGGACGACAGCCCGATCGTCGCGGCGGCGACGTGGACGAGCCCGCCGACGCCGATTCCGAGGGCCGAGACGAACCCGGCGAGCCGCCCCTGGTCGACGCTCTGCGCGACGATGTACAGGACCGCCGGCCCGGGCACGACGGCGAGGGCGAGCGAGGCGGCGCAGAAGAGCGCGAGCGTGGCGAGGTCGGGCACGACCGAAGGTTGCCTACTCGTCCAGAACGGTGAAAAGCGTCAGCTGCATCCCGTCGGGCGCGCGGAGCCTGACGTTCCGGTGGCGCCAAGGGGTCTCGACGGGCTCGGACAGCTGCTCCGCGCCCGCGGCGGCGAGGCGCTCGGCGGCGGCGGCCGAGTCCTCCACCTCGAGCGCGAGGCGAACGGGCCCGGACACGCCGCTCCGCCCGACCTCGACCTCGTCGACGTGCGCCGTCTGGTCCACGGAGAGGAGCTCGAGGGTCGCGCGGCCAGCGTCCAGGACCGCGCCGCTGCCCGTCGGGTTCTCCCACTCCTCGAGCACGGGCAGCCCGAGGGCGTCCCGGTAGAAGCGCACCGCCTCCTCGTAGTCCTCGACGGTGACGGCGACGCGCAGCTCGCGCACGGGGCTCTCGGCCATATCCCTAGGAACGCCCCCGCCTGCCCTAAGCTTCCGGCGTGGGCCAGGGGAGCTACATCGAGCTTGCGCGGGAGAACGACTACTTCCGGCAGGTGCTCGAGACGGGAGAGCATGCGCAGCTCGTCGCGATGACGCTCCAGCCGGGCGAGGAGATCGGCGAGGAGACGCACGACGGCGACCAGATCCTCTTCTTCGCCCAGGGCGAGGGCGAAGCGATTCTCGAGGGCGAGTCCAGCCCGGTGCGGCCCGGCGACTACGTCTTCGTCCCGGCCGGGACGTTGCACAACTTCGTGAACTCTGGCGGCGAGCCCTTACGGCTCGTGACGACGTACGCGCCGCCCGAGCATCCGCACGGCACCGTCCACCGGACGAAGGCCGAGGCGGACGCGGCCGAGCACCACTAGCGGACCTCAGCGGCGCGCGATCCCGATCAGGTACGGCGCCGAGGTGATCGTCAGCAGCGACGAGGAGTGGAAGCCGCGCTCGAGCTCGGCGATCTCGAACCCCGCGGCCCGAATTGCCGCCTCCGTGTCCCGCGTCGTCCGGCAACCGCCGAGAGCGCGGGTCCAGAAGGCGGCGTCGACGACGCGTTGGACGCCGCGGAACCCCGCGTGCGGTGAGCGGACGTGTTCCCAGAAGCGCAGCTCGCCGCCGGGCCTCAGCACCCGGCGCAGCTCGCCCAGAGCGGCGGCCGGGTCGGGAACGCTGCAGAGCACTCCCATCACCACCGCGGCGTCGAACGAGCCGTCCGCGGCGGGAAGCGCCTCTGCGGTTCCGCCGACGAGCCGGATCGGTACCGCCGACTCGGCGGCGCGTGACGCCGCGGCGGTGCGAGCAGTCGGATCCGGCTCGACGGCGACGACCTCGGCGACCTCGGACGGGTAGTGCTCGAACGAGCGACCGTCGCCCGAGCCGACCTCCATGACGCGCCCCCGCAATCCCGCGAGCGCCTTCCTCCGGATGTCGCGGGCCACGGGATCCGGCCGGCGCAGCTCGCGCCGCTCCAGGTAGCGCGCAAAGCGCGACTGCTGCGGCCCGTAGAGCGGCTGGGTCGAGGGCATCAGGCGGCGTGGGGAGCCGTGTCAGGCGAAGATCGGACCGGTCTGCGGATAGCGGTCGAGCAGCCGCTCGCGCAACGCGGCCAAACTCGGCGACGCCGTCCCGGCGGCTTGCGCCACGTAAGAGGTGTCCATGACCATCGGCTTGCCCCACGCAAGGAGGGGCTCGGCGGCGGACGACGGAGTAAGTGCCTCGATCCAGTCGGCGCGGCCGTAGGCGAGGTCTCCGCCGATCGCGACCAGCTCGACCCAGCTCGGATCGGCGGCAACGACGTTCTCCCAGGGATCCTCGGCCTGGCGCTCGAGCACGAGGACGTCCGCCACACGATCGGGTGCGAGCCGCCCGAGCCGGTCGCCGAGCCCGGCGATCTCGGCCGCCTCCGACGTGACCATCTTTACGAGCTTCTTGGCGAGCTGTTTCGCGGTCAGCGAGACCCCTTGTCGCTCGAGCGCGCGCCGCGCGACCTTCTGCTCGGCGAGGAGGCTCTGGCTCCCGCTAGGCAGCCAGTCCGCCCCCAGCCCCGTGGGGACACCCAGATCGAGCGCGTCGACAGCCGAGGTCGTCTCTCCGTACAGGCGGAGGTTGCTCTGCGGCGACCAGACGAGCTTCGCGCCCGCGTCCTTCGCGTCCCGCAGCTGCTCGCGGCTGAGTGCGGTGCCGTGGATGATCACCGTCGCCGGCGTGAGCAGGTTCGCCTCGACGAGCTCGTCGAACTCCCTGCGCGAGCGCTCGTTCGAGGGCAGGCCCTCGGCGAGATGCACGTACACGGCGTTCACGTCGCCGGCGTCGATCTTGGCCCGCAGCCGGCGCCGGTCGTCGTCGGTCGACCGGGAGAGGTCGATGACCGAGCGCGCCTTGTGCTGACCGAAGATCCGGAGATCGAGGTTGCGAACGAGCGCCTCGTCCTTGCCCGGGTACTTCGCAGACGCTCCCTGGATCGCCGTCACGCCGCCGACGAGGGCTCGAGCCTCGGCGTACCGCGTGAGGTCGCGCAGCAGCGAAGGATTCTCGGTCAGCCGCTTCCAGGGCTCCTTGACGATGAGCCTGTACTCCTCGCTTCCGCGCCAGGCATACCGGTTGGGAAACAAGCGGGGCGGCTCCCACGCAGCGAAGACGTTGTACTCGGGATGGCCGTGCAGATCGATGAGGCCCGGGAGGATGACCCCCTCGGTGTCGACGATGCGAACGTCCTGCGGCTTCGTCGACCCGACCGAGTCGATCGTGCCGCCCCGAACGACGACGTAACCGTCGTCGAACTTGCGGTCGGGCGTGATCACGCACCCCTTGAGCGCGAACGGGGCAGCGGGCATTGCGCGAGTGGCGGCGCGCTCCGTCTCGGGCGGCAGCTCCTCGAGGATCCCCGTCTCGTAGAGCTCGTCGAACGGGTCGCTCACGGCAGGAACTCTCTCGGCACCGTGACGGTGATGGTCGCGCGCTTTCGCAGTCCGGTCCCCGTGCGATCGGCCCAACCGTCGTTCAGGCGCATCCATTCGGGCGTCCCGGCCGGGAGATCCTCGGCAGGGATCGGCCGCTTCTCGCCCGCCTTGAAGGCGTCGCCGTAGAGGCGGAGCCGGCGCGGCCGGTCGGGCTCGTCCAGCGGGTGGAGGTCCCGGAGCGCGTCGTTCCAGTTCGCGAGCATCGCGCGCGTCGCGGCGGCCCCGCCGCCCGAGGCCTGCGGCTGCGTGGGATGTGTGATCTTGCGGTACGTCGGGCTCACGGCCTGACCGTCGGGCGTCGCTTTCCAGGCCTGCCAGGCGCTGTCGGCGAGCGAGCCGAGTGCGACGACGGCCTCGATCTCGCTCTGCTGGAACACCGCACTCAGCCAGCGGTTCCGGTAATCGGCGATGCGGGTGTTGTTCCGATGCTTGTTGCCACGGCCCTGCCCGAACACGCTGTAGACGTAGGTGTTCAGCATCACGTAGCTGCGCTCGATGCCGAGCTTGAAGAGGAAGCCCTGGATCCGGTGGCCGGCCTCGCCGACGAGCGTCCGCCGCGCGATCGTCTCGTGCTGGGCCGGATCCTGGCCGACCACGAGCACTCGCGCGGTTCCGTCCAGCCGTCCTCGGTGGAACACCGGCCCCCACTCGAGCCGGAAGTCGGCATGCGGGTAGACGCTCCGGCCCGGGACGTCTTCGCAGAGCCCCCGGAAGGGCTGCTCGGCATATCCGAGATCAAAGCTCACGGACGCGGACTGGCGGCGGTCGAGAGCATGTGGCCTAGAGGAGCGCCCCTCCGATACCGACGAGCGCGGCTCCCACGAGCGTGAGGAGGAACCACTGGGGAGCGACCTTGACGAGCTCGGTGATCGCCCGCAGCAGCTTCTCCCACGCCTCGGGATCGATGGGCAGGCCGCGGGTCGCGGGCGCGGTCGCACGGCGGAACACCTCGCGGGCGGCCGCGGCCAGGCCCAGCACGATGAACGCGACGCCGACGACGATGAGAACGATGCCGAGGACGACCACCGGGCGACTCTAGTACACCTTGACAGGCGCAAAACGACCGCAATAGGGTCGCGACGACCGTCAGTCGACAAAAGGGGGAGCGATGGCGCGTGGAATGTCCCTGCACGTCGGGTTGAACAAGGTCGACCCGGCCCACTACAACGACTGGGACGGGGCCCTCACCGCGTGTGAGTCCGACGCGAACGACATGGAGTCCCTCGCCGAGACTCGTGGCTTCGAGACGACGAAGCTTCTGACCCAGGACGCGACCGCCGAGACGATCATGAACGCAGTCGAGAACGCCGCGAACGAGCTCGAGCCCGGCGACATCTTCTTCATCAGCTATTCAGGCCACGGCGGGCAGGTCCCCGATACGAACGGCGAAGAGGAGGAGGACAGCTCGGACGAGACGTGGCTCGCCTATGACCGCCAGATCGTCGACGACGAGCTGTACGAGCTCTGGAAGAAGTTCGAGCCGGGGGTGCGCATCATCGTTCTCTCGGACAGCTGCCACAGCGGGTCGGTCAACAGGGCGATCACCGATCCGGTTCCGGACCCCGTGGCCACGGCGGAAGAGGCCGCCAAACAGAATCCACGCTTCCGGGCGCTCCCCCGGGACAAGATGGTCGCGACGTACGAGCAGAACGAGGACCTCTACGACGGCATCCAGGAGCAGGTCTCCAGCTCGACGAGCTCGGAGGCCCAGCTCGGTGTGAGGGTGCTGCTGATCTCCGGCTGCCAGGACAACCAGCTCTCCAGGGACGGTTTCTCGAATGGGGCGTTCACCGGAAAGCTGTTGGAGGTCTGGAACGACGGCGCATGGACGGGGAGCTATCCGGCGTTCCACGAGGCGATCCGGAGCCAGATGCCCGACGACCAGCAGCCCAACTTCAATCCGGTGGGCGCCGAGAACTCCGACTTCGACCAGCAAGACCCCTTCACCGTCTAGCACCGGGCAGAGAGAGGAGAGCGCCGTGCCCAGGAAGGCGATGCGTGACGTGGTGGTCTGCATCCCGGGCATCACGGGAAGCGTGCTGCGGAAGGACGGCCGGGACATCTGGAACATCTCCGGCGGGGCGCTGCTCAGCGCCCTGACCACGCTCGGCCGCAGCATCGCCGACCTCAAGCTCGAAGACGACCCGCCCGACCAGGATGACCTCGGGGACGGGATCACTGCACCAGAGGTGATCCGCGACGTCCACCTGATCCCCGGCCTCTGGAAGATCGACGGCTACACGAAGATGCTGCGCACGATCGAGGAGACGTTCGACGTCACGCGGGGCCGGAACCTCTTCGAGTTCCCGTACGACTGGCGCCGGGACAACCGCGTCGCGGCCCGCCGCCTGCAGCGGCAAGGGCACGAATGGCTGGCCGCGTGGCGCGAGTCCAGCGGAGCGCGCGACGCGAAGCTCGTCCTCGTCGGCCACTCCATGGGCGGGCTGATCGCGCGCCACTTCCTCGAGCGTCTCGACGGCTGGCGCGACACGCGAACGCTGGTCACGTTCGGCACGCCGTACCGCGGCTCGCTCGACGCGCTGGACGTGCTGGTCAACGGCAAGAAGATCAAGTTCTTCGACCTGACCGAAGTGGCACGCTCGTTCACGGCGATCCATCAGCTGCTGCCCACGTACCCGTGCTACGTCGACGGAGGCGCGGACCCGGCGAACGTCGACGAGGCCGACATCCCGAACCTGGACCGGGCAAAGGCGAAGGCCGCGCTCGACTTCCACCGTGAGATCGCCTCCGCCGTCGACGACCATCGCAAGGAGCCCGCGTACGTCGAAGGCGGCTACGACCTCGCTCGAATCGTCGGCTTCAAGCAGCCGACGAAGCAGTCGGCCGTGCGCGACGGCGATCGGATCAAGCTCCTGCGGACGCTCAAGGGCCGCGACGCGGGCGGCGACGGCACCGTGCCCCGGCCGTCTGCGACGCCGCTCGAGTACGAGGACGACCAGGGTGCGACGTTCTCGGCCGAGCGCCACGCCTCCCTCCAGAACGACGACCACCTTCTGCTCCAGCTCGCGGGCGTCCTGACGGGGAACACGATCCGATGGAGCGACTACCGCGACGCGGTCCCGATGATCGACCTCTCGCTCGACGTGGACGATCTTTACTCGGCCGCCGACCCGATCGTCGTCAGAGTGCAACCCGAAGGCGAGGCAACCGGCGCGCTGCTCGCGATCGCCGTCGACGCCGAGACAGGCGAGGTGCGGGCGCGGGGGACGTTGGCGCCGGGCGACGAAGGCTGGCACCAGGGCGAGCTCGGGCCCCTCCCCGAAGGCGTGTATCGCGTGACCGCCTACGGAGAGGGGCTCGTCGAGCCCGTCAC
>DASVEW010000102.1:0-17317 GCA_036380355.1 Gaiellaceae bacterium
CGTCGCGCTGCGCGACCGGCTCGCCGAGCTGCGGGGCATCCCGGAAGAGGAAGAGACCGCGGCGAGAATCGCCTGATGTGACGCCTCGTCCGGCGACTCGCTGATTACGGTCGCAGGGCGCTCGAATCGCGCTAGCGCTTCGCCGAGCGGCTCGGCGCGCAGCGTGCCCTCCCCATACGGCAGGTGCTTCGTCTCATTGCGGTTCGCATACGCGATGTCGGAGAAGTGGATGTGGAACGGCGCGCCCGGCTCGAGAATCGCGTCGGCGCGCTCAAGGACCGACCCGAACGCCTCGACCTCCGTGAACGCGCCGTCCGAGGTTGCGTGCATGTGGGCGAAGTCCAGGACCGGGCGGATCCAGGACACGCGCTCTGCGATCGTGAGGACGTCGTCGATCGTCCCCAGCTCACGTACCCGCCCCATGACCTCCACCCCGAACGGCACGCCGCGGCCCTTCTTCTCCAGCCGCTCGCGGAGCTCGCCGGCCTGCTCGACGACGTCGTCGATCGCCTGCCCGCGCTCCCGTCCGAGCAGGAAGCCCGGGTGGAACACGACGAGCTCGGCGCCCGCCGCGAGGGCGATCCCGGCGGAATGGTCGAGCATCCCGATCGCCATGTTCAGCTTCTTGCCGCGCTCCGCGTGTCCGACGAAACCCGCGATCGGGGCATGGACGGAGAGGACGATGCCGGCGTCGCGCGCCAGCTCGCCGAGGCGCTCCGCCCAGGGGTAGTCCATCCAGAACTTGCCCTCGAAGTCGATCTCGCAGGCCGTGTAGCCGCGCTCCTGCAGGATCGAGATCGCCTCCTCCGGCGACTCGCGCGAGGGAATTCGCGCCGGACCGAATCGCAGCTCGCCCATGTCCGGAACTTAACCAGTGGCACACTTGACGGCGCGAGGAGGCTTCCTGCTCAAGACGATCGTTGTCGCCTACGACGACCCGCAATCCGCCACCCTTGTGCGGGCGGCGGACCTGGCGGTGCTGGCCGGGGCGGATCTGGTCGTCACGAACGCGGTCGGTCCGATGAGAGGCGACTCGGCCGGCGAGGCGGCTCGCACCGCCGAAAGCAAGCTCGCGCAGGCTCGAAGAGCTCTCGCAGAGCGGCCCGTTCGGGCGGAGTTCGTTCCCTCCATCGGTGCTCCCGCGCAGGCGATCGTCCGCCTGGCCGAGGAGCGCAGTGCGGACCTGATCGTCGTCGGGACGCGCAAGAAGCGCTTCCTCGAGCGGCTCGTCGAGGGCAGCGTCAACCGCGAAGTCCTCGAGCGCGCGCGGTGCGATGTGCTCGTCGTGTACTGAGCTAACGGCGCGAGCGCACCAGCTCGCTTGCGGGAACGAGCCGGCGCGGCCTGCGCGGCGCGCGGTTGGTCAGTGCGATCCCGTCCTGGCGGTGCCGCCGGACGACGACGGCGACGGCGAGGAGCCAGACGGCCAGGACGGCGGCATACACCGGCTCGCGTACGGCGCCCTCGACCTCGAGCGCGTCGAACAGCGTGCGGACGTTCGTCACGATGATCATCCCGCCGACGGCAGCGCCAAGGAGCCCGGCGGTGATCTTGCGGACGAGCCAGGCGGCGATCGGCGCCGCGACGATCCCGCCCGCGAGGAGCGCGCCGACGAACGACCACGCGACTCCCTGACGGCCGAGCGCGAGCAGGAAGCCGATGCTGGCGGCAAGTGCGACGAGGAACTCGCTCGTGTCGACCGAGCCGACGACCTTGCGCGGCTCCATCCGTCCGGTCGCCAGCAGCGTCGGCGTCATCGCCGGCCCCCAGCCTCCACCGCCCGTGGCGTCCACGAAGCCCGCCCCGAAGCCGAGCGGAGCCAGGAAGCCACCGCGCACGCCGGACGTGGACCTGAGTCGCGGCGGGCCGCCGAGCGTGAAGCGGGCGAGGATGTAGACGCCGAGCGCCATGAGCACTCCCGCCATCCAGGGCGTCGCCACCTCGGCGGAGATCGAGCTCAAGACGACGGCGCCGAGGAAGGCGCCGGCCGCACCCGTGAACCCGACGGCCTTGACAGTGCGCCAGTCGACGTTGCCGAAGCGCCGGTGCGAGAAGCCAGCAGCCAGCGTCGTCCCCAGCTCGGCCATGTGCACCGAGGCAGAGGCCGTTGCGGGCGTCAGGCCGGCCGCGAGGACGAGCGACGTGGAGGTTGCGCCGTAGGCCATGCCGAGGGCGCCGTCGATGAGCTGCGCCACGAAGCCGACCGCCAAGAGGACGATCAGGAACTGCATCAGCCGCCTCCACCGTTCGCCGTGGCGCCGACGGCTCCGAACTGTTCGGCGAATCTCTCGCGTATTCGTGCCGCCCGCTTGCGCTCCGTGGCGGGAGTGGACGGTACCGCCCGTGCATAGCCCAGCTCGTCGAGGAGATCTCCGGCGAGCTCCTCGAAGAGCGCAAGGTCGCGCTCGGCCATGCCACTCCGCCAGTCGCGCAGGCCCGGCGTTGGAGGAAGCCACGCGCTCTTGGCCGAGAGGCCCGGATCGGAGCGCGTCTTACCGACGTGGAACTCCGCCATCTCGGACGCGTACGGGAGGTGGAGGAACGTCGTGATGCGCCGCAGTTCGCTCTCTGCATCGGCGACGAGTTGTTCGTAGCGCGTTTCGGCGTACCCGTCGCGCCCGATCCACTGCCCATCCTTCCGTCCGGCCAGCACGTGCCTCCGCCACCACAGCGCACAGACGCCGACCGGCTCGTCGCGCCAGAGCGGCCGCTTTCCCGGCCCCTTGGTCTCGGTTGCCCACTCCAGCGCGGACAGCGCGACGTCCCGGCCGTCGCGAATGACGTGGATCACTCGCGCCGACGGAAACAGGCGATGCAGCAGTGGGAGTCGGCGAACGTACGACGGCGTCTTTTCGCCCGCCAGAGGCTTCCCCCGTATCCGTGCCAGCTCGTCGTAAAGCATCTGCACGAACTCGGGGTACGTCCGGGCGCGATCGGCGGCAGACGTGACAGCCTCGTCGGGGAGCCCAAGCCGGTGGAACCGCCGGTAGCTTCGTACGCGTTCGACGATTTCGGCCGTGAGCGGCGGCTCCGCCTGGTCGGTCGGATCGATGACGCCGTGCGGGATGAAATGCGTGTCGTTGGCGACGGCGAGCTGGGGATGGTGGTCGAGCATCCGCTGCAGGAGCGTCGTCCCCGAACGCGGGCACCCCACGACGAAGACCCAGGGGTTCATGCGGCGATCTGGTTCCATGCCTGGGGAACCGGCAGTCGCCGGGAATGCGCGTACTCGGCAAACGCCGTACGAAAGCGCCCAGCCCGGTCAAGCGCCTCAGCAGAGGCCGGCGGCGCCCCAGTGGGATAGCCGAGGTCCGTCAGCAGGTGTCCGGCCGCCGCCTCGAACCGGGCGACGTCTTCGGATTCCATCTGTTCTCGCCAGCGTCGGAGGCCCGGGGTCACCGGGCGGCGGGGCCCGCTCTTCTTCGACCGCACATGCCCCTTGTGGAAAGAAAGCATCGCCTGGTCGAAGCGCACGCCGAGGAAGTCGCAGAGGCGTTGGCATTCGCGCTTCGGGTCGACGACAAGGGACTCGTAGCGCAACTCGTGGTAGCGCTCGGATCCGAGGAGGCCTGCCGCCTCTCTCCCCAGGCGCACATGGCAGTCCCAGAACAGCGCTGCCGTCGTCACCGCGTCCTCGTCCCAGCTTGGGAACCGGCCGGCCGCGCGATCGCTCCTGCTCCAATCGAGCAGGGAGAGCGCAACATCTCGACCGTCACGGATCAAGTGGACGAACTTCGCGTGCGGCCAGAGGGCATGCAGCGTGGGTAAGGCGCGCACGTAATGGGGCGTCTTCTCGCCCACGAGCCTCTTGCCCTTGACGTCGCCGTGAAGGCTGAAGAGGTCGGCGACGAAGCGCGTGTAATGCTTCGGCCGGTCGTCGCCGAGAAGCCGATCGAGCGCCGAAGGCTCGAGTTCGAGCCGCGGGAAGCGCTCGTGGCTGCGGATTTTCGCGATGAGCTCCCGCGTGACAAAGCCCTCGTTCGTCAACCCGACGCGCCGCTCCCACCAGCGCGGGAGCCAGTGAAGCTCCCGAATGATTGCGAGCTCCGGATGCGCGTCTCCGATGCGGCTCAACAACGTCGTCCCGGAGCGGGGGCAGCCGACGATGAAGACATAAGGGTTCATACGGCCACCATTTCCCACGCCCGAGGAACTCGCCATCCCGCCGAGCGGGCGAAGTCAACGAACGCTTCGCGGGCCGCTGAAGCATCCTCCAGCTCGGCAGCGGAACTCGATACTGCGCTGCGTGCATAGCCGAGCTCCTGGAGAAGATCGCCCACGGCGACCTCGAACCGGCCCAGGCTTTCCGCAGCCATCTCGTCACGCCAGCTGCGGAGGCCCGCCGTCACGGGCCGCCAGGCCTTCTTTGCGCTGAGACCGGGCTTCGACCTCGCCCGCCCCTCGTGGAAACGGAGCATCGAGGGGTCGTACGGAATTCCGAGGAACCTGCAGAGCTCGAGGCATGCGCCCTCGGGATCGCCGACAAGCGCCTCGTAGCGCAGCTCGAAGTAGCGCTCGGACCCCAGCCCCTCGCCAGCCTCGCGGCCCAGGCGGACGTTCCACTCCCAGTAGAGCGCCGCGGTCGTCACCGGATCGTCGTCCCACGTCCGGAAGCGCCCGACGTTGCGTTCCGCCTTGTCCCAGTCGAGCAACGAAAGGGCGACGTCGCGGCCGTCCCGGATCAAGTGGACGACCTTCGCGTGCGGCCAGAGCTCCACGAGCGTCTGGAGGTGGCGGACGTACTTCGGCGTCTTCTCCCCGACGTGGCCCTTCCCCTTGATCCGGCCGTGGAGATCGAACAGCTCTGTGACGAAGTCCGAGTAGTGCCTGCCGTTCTCGACCAGTTCCGCCACCTGCTTGAACGGGACCTCGAGTGCGGGGAAGCGCCGGTCGGACAGCAGCATGTCGAGCAGGGCCGGCGTCACGAACCCCTCGGGTGTGACCCCGATCCGCCACTCCCAATAGCGCGGCAGCCAGTGCTGCTCGCGGACGATCGCGAGGTCCGGGTGGGCATCCCCGATCCGGCGGAGCAACGTCGTCCCGGACCGCGAGCAGCCGACGAAGAAGACGTACGGGTTCATGCGAGCATCCCGTCGGGAAGCGCCGCCGCGGCGAGGCCCACCTCGTCGTTCAGAGAGGCGAGCCGCAGGAGGGCCAGCCGCCGGCAGCGGTCGAGCAGCGGCTCGTCGAGGCCCGGGCCCGTCTGCGCATAGGCCTTCATGAGCACCTGCGTCTCTCGTCCGAGCTCGCGTTCACGTCGGCGCTCGAGCAGCTCGATATGGGCAAGGAGGTTGCCGACGTCCAGCTCCGGCGGCCCGAGTGCTGCGTCATCGAGGTCGATCAGGCCGACGCGCTCTCCGGCGACGACCTGCTCTTCGTACAGATCCCGGTGCACGACGGTCGTGCACCTCCACTCGCTCCCGAGATGCGGGAGCGCCTCGCCCACCACCTCCGCGACCGCGGGCGAGGCGGTGTCAGCGCGAGAGCGGAGGATCTCGAGCTCCCGGCCGATCGTGTGCGGCTCGAGCGGGGCCGGGGTGTTGCCGTCCCACGCCGCGTGCCAGGCGCCGATCGCGGCACCGACCCGCGCGGAGGTCCCGTGGTCGCCCTCGAGCAGGGCTACGCGGAGCGGATCGCCCACCACCTCCGAGAGGACGACGAGATGAAGGCTGGGATCCACGTGGAGGACGCTCGGAACGACCGGCTCCGGCGGGCCACCGGCGAGCGCGGCAATTCGCCGAGCGACGGTTGTCGCGCGGTCGGAGGCGTAGACCTTGGCGATCGCGCTTCCTCTCGGCCCACGAGCCCGTAGCGTCCGCCGGCGACCGGGCTTGTGCTTGAGCTCCTCGAGGACAACCGGTGCGCCCACCAGCTGCTGGAGGACCTCGATCACGTGGCGATCGCCCCCTCGGCAGCGGCGACCATCTCCTCGACGCGCGGGCGCCAGTCAGCCTCGAAGTAGCGGAACGGCCGTGCCGCTCTCCGCAGGATCATGGTCGCCAGGAACCACGAGAGATGCGCCGGTCGCCCGCCGTACCCGGACGTGAGCTCTTCGAGCGCCGCGAGCGCCTCGTCGAGGTCGCCCCGGCGGCCGCGAACGAGGTAGGCGGCGTACGTCGCGGGATCGAGCGCAGCGGGTGCGAGGCAGAACTCGTCGAAGTCGGTGACCGCCAACCCGTCGGCGCCGAGCAGGAGCTGTCGCGCGTTGAAGTCGCCGTGGGAAGGGACGAGCGCGACGTCTTCAGGCATCGAGGCAGCGAGGGACGACTGGAGCCGGTCGAGCCTCGGCCGCAGCTCCGGCGCGATCGTTCCGACGAGACGGGCAGACGCGGCAGCGGCCTGGAGCTGCGCGTCCGGCCCGAACGCGGAGAGCCCGTCCGGCTGCGACGCCTGCAGCCCCGCGAGCAGTGCTCCGGCCTCCTCGGCGACGGTCGCCGCACTCGGCACCGCGCTACCGGCGAGCAGCGACTGCACCGTTACGAGCCGGTCGGGGAGCGAGGTATCGAACTCCGGCGCGAATCCGAGCGTCGAAGCGGCCCGCTGCCCGGCGAGTGCGCGCTCGAACTCGTCTTCTCGGCGGTAGAGCTTGATGACGTGGCCGTCCACGCGAAGCACGGCCCGCCGCCGCGGCTTGTACGCGAGGCGGTGCGGCTCCTCGTCCGAGTCCTCGACCGGGACGCCCGCTGCGCCGAGCAGCCGCCGCAGCTGGTCCGGGGGGCTCGCGAGCGTCGGCAGCGAGAGGTCGAGCGGGTACCACTGGACGAGGCAGCCGACGTCGGCGTCGTAGGCGAGCGCCTCGGCCGCGGGCACGCGTGGCGCGACGAGGCGGGCGAGCGCGACGTTCTCCGGCTTCGCCGCGCGCCGGGCGAGGTAGCCGCCCGAGACGATCATCCCGACCGCGTCGTGGCGGGCGCCGTTCGCGGCGACCGTGTAGTGCACGACGAGGTTCGTCCCCGGCTTGTAGCGCAGGTAGCGGACCGAGACGTCGAGCGGAGTGCGTCCGTCGAACGAGCGCTCGAGGACCTGGGCGACCGCGTCCGGGTCGAGCATGACGCGGGCGTGCGGAAGCTCAGGGTCGAAGATCCCCGGCGCCGGCTGCCGCGGCCGCCGCTGGCCGAACTTGCCGGCCAGATCGCTCAGCCGCGTGCCGAGGCTTGTCCCGAGCTCGGCCAGGCCGTCGACCAGGCCCACGAGCCCCTCGACCTGATCGGCGTCCAGTCCCTGCTCGACGGCCAGGCGCCGAAACGCGCCTTCCTGCATGAGGAGCTCGGTCGGCGCCCCGGTCTGGACCACGCGCCCGCCCTCGAGGACGACGACGCGCTCGGCGCGCATCGCGAGGCCGAGCACGTGCGAGACGATGACGGTCGTCCTCTCGCGCATGAGGACCTCGAGACCCGCGAGCACCTCGGCCTCGCTCTCGGCGTCGAGCCCGGTCGTCGGCTCGTCGAGGATCAGGATGGCGGGGTCGCGCAGGAGCGTCCGGGCGATCGCGATGCGCTGACGTTGCCCGCCGGACAGTCCGGTCCCGCCCGGGTCGAGCTTCGTGTCGTACCCGTCCGGGAGCTGGGAAATGAACGGATCCGCGCCCACGGCGCGGGCGGCGCGGACGACGTCTTCGCGGATGGCATCGATCCCCCAGGCGATGTTCTCGGCCACCGTCCCGGTGAAGAGGACCGGGTGCTGGAGCACGAGGCCGACCTGGTCGCGCAGCCAGCCGAGCGGATAGTCGCGGAGGTCGGCCCCGTCGAGCAGCACTCGCCCCTCGCCGGGGTCGTAGAACCGTGCGGCCAGCGCCGCGAGAGTCGACTTCCCGGCGCCGGAACGCCCGACGACAGCCACCCGCTGTCCCGCCGTGATCGTCAGCGCCACGTCGCGCAGCGCCGGTCGCTCCACGTCGTAGGCGAACGACACCCGCTCGAACTCGAGCCTGCCGCGCGCCGGCGCTTCGGGCTGAGCTCGCCCGCGCTCCTCGAGAATCTCGTCGGCCGAGAGGACCTCGGCGACGCGTTCCGCGCGGGCCATCGCCCGGGAGAGGCGGACCCACTCGCGCGACATCGCCCTCAGCGGCCGGTAAACCCGGCGGGCGTAGGCAACCATCACGATGAGGTCGCCGGGCGAGAGCGCGCCGGCCTCCACGCGGAAGACGCCGACGACAAGGACGGCCGCCGTCGCGAGCGCGCCGACGATGTCGAGGACGCGCGTGAACCGCCCCTCGACGAGCGTCGCCTCGTAGCCGGCCTCCAGGCGCTCCTCGCTCTTTCGCTCGAGGCGCTCGTGCTCGTGCCGCTCGGAGCCCAGCGCCTTGACCTGCTGGATCGAGGTCAGAGCCTCCGCCGCGAGCGACGCAATCTCACCCTCCATCGCGCGCTGCCGCCGTGCGAGCAGGCGCATCCGCCGGCGGAACCGGAAGGCGATGACCGCGAGGAGAGGCGCGCTCGCGAACGCGACCAGCGCGAGCACGGGGTCGAGGATGAAGCCGACGACGATCATGCCGATCAGGGTCAGGCCCGCGGACACGAGGGTTCCGAGCGAGGACGAGAACACCGTCCCGACGGCGTTGACGTCGCCCGTGACCCGGGTGACGAGGTCGCCCGCATGCCGGCGCTGGTGGTAGCCGAGTGAGAGCCGCTGCAGATGGGCGTAGATGGCGACGCGCAGGTCGTGGACGATGCGCTCGCCGGCACGCATCAGCCGGACGTCCATCAGGTAGCCGCCGGCGGCCTCCATGAGCGCGATCGCCAGCACGAGTCCGGCGACGCCGGCGAGGAGCCAGAACTCGTCGCGCCCGAGGTCGAAGGAATCGGGAGCCGTGCCGCCGGCGAAGAGGTGGTCGATGACGAACTTGAGCGGGAACGGCCGCAGGACCTCGGCGGCCGCGACGACGACCGTCGAAACAGCTGCGACAGCGAGGGCGCGCCACTGGCGGCGGAGGAACGGGGCGAGGACGTGTCGAGCGCTCCTCATGCGCCCACCTCGGCAGGCGCCAGTTCGGCCGCAGCGGCGAGGATCCGCCTCGCTCGGTGCCTCCACGTGTGTGCGGACTCCACGAGCGCACGACCGTTCTCCCCGAGCCTTCTCCGCTCCGACGGATCGGCGCACAGCGCCGCGACCGCGTCCGCGAGCGCGACGGCGTCTCCGCGCGGGATGACGACGGCGGCGTCGCGATCGACGACGGCGGTCACCGCCGGAAGGTCGGCGACGACCGTGGCCAGGCCCGCTGCGAGGTACTCGAACAGCTTGAGGGGCGAGAAGTAGCGTGGCGCGTCTGCGCCGTACGGAGCGAGCCCGATGTCGGCGCCGGCGAGGAGCTCCGGGATCCGCGAGGGCGCAACCGGGCCGACGACGCTGGCCGCGACCTCCGCCAGACGCTCTCGTCCGGGCCCGTCTCCGACCACGAGCAGGGGCGGGGCCGAGCCGTCCAGGAGCCTCCAGGCCTCGGCGATCGTCTCGAGGCCGTGCCAGGGTCGGAGCGATCCGGCGAAAACGGCCACGGGATCCACGCCGTCTCGTTCCCGCCTCGGGAAGCGCTCGATCGCGGCCGCGTTCTGGAGCACCTCGACCCGTCGCGCGCCCCGAGCCTTCGCGTAGCCCGCGAGCGGGGGACTGACTGCGAGGACGAGGCCGGCACGGGATAGCGTTGCGCGCTCGATCCGAGCCGCCACGCCGGCTTCGTCGAGCCTCCGGTAGCGCGCCGCCTCCTCGAGGAGCGGAGCGTTGAGCTCGACGAGATGCGGGATGCCGAGCCGCTGGGCGACGATTCCCCCGGCCGCCGAGTGCAGCGCGAACCGCTCGTACACCGCGTCCGCGCCGAAGTCGCGCAACCGGCCCTCGAGCCAGGCGGCGAGCTCGTCCTGGAAGCCCAGACGCTCCGTGGCGGAGGCGTCCTTGCCGGGGCCTGGCAATGCTTCGACCGTCACGCCGCACGGCGGCGAGTTGCCCGGCGCGACCGCAGTCACGAGCACGAGGACCTCGCCGTCCTCGGCGGCCAGGGCCTCCGTGATCTCGGCGAGGTGAACCGAAGCCCCCTTCGTCCCACCGTACGGGATGCCCGGGTCGGCCGAGATGTACGCGAGGCGCATCAGGCCGCCTCCGGAAAGAGGAGACGAAGAGCAGAGACGCTTCGCTCGAGGGAGAAGCTCTTCTCGACGAGCGCCCGGCCCTCGGTCGCAAGACGCGCCGCGAGCTGTGGGTCGTCGAGCAGACGCCCGAGCGCGTCGGCGAGCGCGGCCGGATCGTGCTCGGGGACCACGAGCCCGGTCCGCTCGTGGATTACGAGCTCGGCGAGGCCGTTGACGGCCGTCGTGATCACCGGGACCCCCAGTGCCATGGCCTCGAGCACCGAGGTCGGCAGCCCGTCCCGATCTCCCGTCGATGCCACGACGCAGGGGAGGCAGAAGACCGCCGCGCGCCGATAGAGGTCGAGCACCAGCTCGTGCGGTAATGGTCCGTGGAACGTGACGGGCGTGCCGGAGCGGCCCGCTTGTTCCTCCAGCTCGCCTCGGAGGGGCCCTTCGCCGACGATCTCGAGTCGCAGCCTTTGCTCCCGACCGACCAGCCCGCAGGCAAGGACGAGGTCGGTCAACCCCTTCTTCTCGATCAGGCGCGCGACCGAGAGCACGATGCCCGTCTCCGGTACGCGCTCGCTCGGCCGCCCGAGGCGCCGCAGGTCCACTGAGTTCGGAACGACGTGCAGCCGGCCCCGGCCGGCGAGGACCGAGTCGAGATGGTCGCGGTTCGCGGCGCAGACGGTCGCGACGAAGGCGGCGGAGGTGAGCTTTTCCCGCAGCCCCTCCGCGCGCACCTGCCGGTGGTAGATGTCCTTGGCGTGCGCCGTCACGCTGTAGCTCGGCCCGCCCATGCGCCAGGCGAGGTTTGCGAGCCGGGCGGCGGTGCTCGCGAAGTGGGCGTGCGCGTGGTCGATCCCGGCCTCGCGCATCTCCTGCAGCAAGACGGTTGCCTGCAGCAGGCGCCTGACTCCGCGCAGGCGTGGCGGCCAGAAACTCACCGCGGCTGCTCCGAACCAGCCCCGGGCATCGGAGCGCAGCACGCGGACGAGGGCCCGCGCCACCCGTGCCGGCTCTCGGAGCGGCCGATGGGGGAGATAGACCACCGGGGCCTTGACTTCGCCGACGAAGCCGTGTGCGAACGGCTCTTCCGGACGGCTGACCGCGAAGACGGTGACCCGCTCGCCCTGGCGTTCGAGCTCGATCAGCTCGGCGGCGACGAAGGTCTCCGAGATGCGGGGAAAGCGCTTCAGCACGTAGCCGAGATGTCGTCTGGCAGCCGTCACTTTGCGACCACCGCTCGTGTCCTGCGGCGGGCGCGGCCGCCCTCGACCGCAAGCTCGGAGAGGTGGAGGGCCGTCCGCCGCGCACCTCCGAGATCGAGCACGGAGCTGTTGCCGCGGGTCGTATCCTGCTCGTCTGCGAGGGCGGCCTCGATCTCACTTCGCAGGACCTGTGCGTCGAGACGTTCCGACTCGACAAGCCGGAGAAGGCCGAGGTGTGCGAACGCGCGGGCGCGGATGAGCTGCTCGCGTCGCGGTCGGACGCGGGGGACGCAGATCGTTGGAACGCCGCTCGCCGCGGCCTCGACGAGCGTGCCGTAACCCCCCATCGAGACGAGAGCGTCGAGCGAGGGGAAGGCGAGCGAGATCTTCGGGATGAACCGGTGGAAGGTAACGCCAGCCACGGTGGCCAGGGTGCGCAGTCTCTGCGCACGCTCCGGGGGGCACTGGGAACCCGAGACGGCGAGGCCCTGCCAGCTCTCGCCGGCCGAGGCCCTGATGAAGGTCGACAGCAGAGCGAAGCCGTCTTCTCCTCCCCCGGCCGTCGCAAGCACGAGCGGCCGGTCGCTCGCGGGAGGTGGAATGCCGTTCTCCCACGCGCCGCCGTCCCGTCTCGACGACGCGACATAGCCGCAGAAGCGTGTCAGAGCCGCGACCGGCGCGGGGAACGCGTACGCTCGCCGAGGGTCGAGAACGTCGGGCTGCCCGTAGATGAGGAGGCGGTCGTAGTACTTCGGGATGCGCTCGAACAGATGGCCCGCGTGCCACTCGTCCCGAACAACCGCGGGATCGTCGAGTACGTCGCGGATGCCCAGAACCGCGCGGGCGCCTGCCTCCCGGGCTGAGTCGAGCGCGGGCAGGAGCTCTCCGCCGACGCCGAAGGGATGCTTGTCCACGAGCAGAACGGCCGGCCGGAAGGACTCGACGGCTGCGGCAAGCAGCTGCGCGCGCAAGCCATGGATTTCCTCCGAACCCATCGACAGGCGCCTGGCCGTATAGTGCCCGTTGTCGACCTTGCGAACACCCGGGAGCTTGAGCAGGTCCACTCCGGGCGGAATGCCGAACAGCTCCGCTTCGTCGGCGCTCGTGGCGACGAGGATCGAAGCCTGCGGGTTGAGCTCGGAGAGCGCGCTCGCCACGCAGAGGTTGCGGCGGACGTGCCCCAGTCCGAGTCCGTCGTGCGAGTAGAAGAGATATCGCATCGGTTGCGCGCCCTCACCTGACGCGCCGGCAGCTCCCTCCCTCTGCTCTTGGGGCCTCGAGAAGCAGGGTTCCTCCCCGGTGTGAGCACGTGGTAAACGGGTGGTGAGAAAACTCTCACGTGAGGAAATTCTCACCATCGACGGCGCGGCTGGGAAGGTGCGCAGCATCAGCCGGCGGAGGCCTCGCTCGTAGTCCGTCCGACGCCGTTCCTACCCTGAGCGCATGGCCAAGCGCCCATCCAGAATCGACCTCCTCGAGCTCGACATCGACCTCCGCCTGACCGACCTCTGGCGGGAGGCCGCCGACGTCGGCGAGTGGAACCTCGAGATCGTCGCCGCCTTCATGCGCGCGGCGTACGGGAAGGGCTACTGCGACGCCCTGACCGAGGACACCCCGGGGTCGCTCTGCGAGGAGCACGGCTACCGGATCCCGGCCCGGCGGCGCCCGGCTCCCACCCGCGAAGGCTGATCTACACCGGGGCTAGACTGACGGCGTGGCGCGCCGCTCCAGTCCTGCACGCCTGGTCATCGCCCTCGCCGTGGCGGCGATGCTCGCCGTCTTCCTGCTCTACACGTCGATCGCCGGCGGGACGCCGCAGCTCCGCCCGAGCCAGCTGCAGGGCCGAAGCGGCGAGGTCACGATCGTCGGCAAGGTCGTCGCGCCCGTCCAGCGCAGCGGCCGGACGATCCGCTTCCGCATCGAGGACGTCGAGGGCGGCTCGTCCGTCCGGCTCCCGGTGACCTACACCGGCTCGGTGCCGGACATGTTCCGCGCCGGACGTGACATCTCGCTGAAGGGCCGGCTCCGGAACGGCACCTTCGTCGGCGCGTCGGGGACGCTCGTGACGAAGTGCCCGTCCAAGTACAGCTCTAAGAAGGACTAATGCCGGAGCTGGGGCGCGCAGCGCTCATCGTCTGCCTCGGCCTGGCCGTGTACGCGGTCGTGGCGGGCGCGATAGCGGCCTGGCAGCGAAGGCAGCGGCTCGCGGAATCGGCGGAGAACGCGGTCGTCGCGTCTTTCGCTACGGCGCTCGTCGCCTCGGCCGTCCTGCTGGTCGCGCTCGTCCAGAACGACTTCGGCCTCGTCTACGTCGCCGACCACACGAGCCGGGAGCTCCCGCTTGCCTACACGATCTCGGCGTTCTGGGGCGGCCAGGAGGGCTCGCTGCTCCTCTGGCTGCTGATCCTGACGGGGTTCTCGGCGGCCGCCGTCCTGCTCGGGCGCCGCTCGGCGCCGAGCCTCCTCGCCTGGGCGGTGCCGATCCTCGGCGGCGTGATCGTCTTCTTCTCCTTCATGCTCGTCGCCGTCTCGAGCCCGTTCGCGACACAGGCCGCGCCCGCGGACGGCGCGGGCCTCAATCCGAGCCTCCAGAACCCGTACATGCTCGCCCACCCGCCGATGCTCTACCTCGGCTTCGTGGGCCTCACGATCCCGTTCGCTTTCGCCATGGGGGCGCTCGCGGGGCGGCGGAGCGACGAGCTCTGGATCGTCGTCACACGCCGCTGGACGCTCGTCGCCTGGACGTTCCTCGGTTTCGGGCAGCTTCTCGGCGCCCACTGGGCGTACGTGGAGGTGGGGTGGGGAGGCTACTTCGCGTGGGATCCGGTCGAGAACGCCGCGCTCATGCCGTGGCTTGCGGCGACCGCGTTCCTGCACTCCGTGATGATCCAGGAGAAGCGCGGGATGCTGAAGATCTGGAACGTCGTGCTCGTGATCGGGGCGTTCGCGCTCGCGCTCTTCGGCACCTTCCTGACGCGCTCCGGGATTATCAGCTCGATCCACTCGTTCACGGAGAGCTCCATCGGTCCGTGGTTCCTCGGCTTCATCGGCGTCGTCCTGGCCGGCTCGATCGCGCTCGTGCTCTCGCGGGTGGCGCTGCTGCGCTCGAAGACCCGGCTCGAGTCGCCCGTGTCGCGCGAGGCGACCTTCCTCTACAACAACCTCCTGCTCGTCGCGTTCTGCCTGACGATCCTCTGGGGCGTCCTCTACCCGATCCTGACGGAGGCGCTCCGCGGCGAGCCGGTCACGGTCGGGCCGCCGTACTACAACTTCTTCCTCAAGGCGTTCGGCCTGCCCCTCCTGCTGCTGATGGGGATCGGGCCTCTGATCGCCTGGCGGCGCGCGTCGGTGCGGGGACTGGGGCGGACGTTCGCCTGGCCTGCCGCCGTCGCGCTGGCCTGCGGCGCGATCCTGCTCGCGCTCGGCGCCGGCTCGTCGATCCCGGGCCTCGTCGGCTACACGTTCTGCGCCTTCGTCCTCGCGTCGATCGTCCTCGAGTTCACGCGCGGGACACGGGCCCGGCATGCGCTCGGCAGCGCGTCCTGGCCGGGCGCCTTCACGTCGCTCGTCGCCCGCAACCGCCGCCGCTACGGCGGCTACGTCGTCCACGCCTCGATCGTCCTCCTGGCGATCGGCGTCGTCGGCTCGAGCGCGTACGACACCGTCGCCGAGCAGCGCCTGCGGCCGGGCGAGGCGATGGCGATCGGGAGCTACGACCTCCGGTACCGGCAGGTCGAGCAGCGGCGCGGCGCCAACGCGCAGGAGCTCCGCGCGATCGTCGACGTCTCACGCGACGGTAAGCGCCTCGGGACGCTCGAGCCGGGCAAGAACCGCTACTTCGCCGAGCAGCAGGTCTCGAACGAGGCGGCGATCCGGTCCGACCGGCTGAACGGCGAAGACCTCTTCCTGGTCGCCGACCAGATCGATCCGGACGGGACGCTCTTCCTCAGGGCTCTCGTCAAGCCGCTCGTGAACCTGATCTGGATCGCCGGCTTCGTCTTCCTGGGCGGAGCCGCGATCGCGCTCTGGCCGGATGCCAGGGAGCAGCGCCGCCTCGCGCTCCGGTACGGCGGCCGCGAGGCGCTCGCGAGAGCGTGAGCCCCGAGCTCGTTCTCGGCGCGCTGCTCGCGGCGGCCGCCGTGGTGTTCGTGGCCGTCCCGTTCCTGCGTGCCGAGGACCCTCCCGCGCCGCTCCCACCCGCCGACGAGACCCTGGCGGCGGCCGAGGAGCGGGACCGCGTCCTCGCGGAGCTCAAGGAGCTCGAGTTCGACCACCGGACGGGCAAGATCACCGACGAGGACTACCGCGCCCAGGTGCAGCCGCTCCGCCGGCGGGCGGCGGAGATGTTGCCAACCGAGGCGCCGGAAGAGGCCTCCGAGCAGCGATTTTCTCCGCCAACCCTTCCGTCCAGCCGATCCGACCGGTAGGATGCCGCGATCACGGGCCCGGGAGGGAGGTCTCCCCGGCCCGCGAACACGGTCCCAATGGCTCGACGAATCGTCTGCAGCCTCGTTCTCGTCCTGCTCGTCGCGGCTCCAGCTTCGGGCAGCCTCTACGACCGGAAGGAGCGACTCGACCAGCAGGCGCAGGCGCTGCAGTCGAAGGCCGACGCTGCACGGGCGCGCGAGGAGGCGCTTCGAGCCGAGATCGCGTCGGTCTCGGAGCGGATCCAGGCGCTCGAGGCGGAGGTCGGCGACGTCTCCACACGGCTGGCCGCCCTCGAGGAGGATCTTGCGCTGCACCAGCGCAAGCTCGAGGCGGTGAAGGCGCTCTACCGCCTCCAGAGCGAGCGGCTCGAATATCTCCGCGGCCAGTACGGCGTCGCGCAGGAGCGCCTGGCCGACCGTCTTGTCGCGATCTACGAGGGCGAGGATCCGACGACCCTGGACATCGTCCTCGAGGCCTCGAGCTTCAGTGACGTGCTCGACCAGATCGACTACCTCGACTCGATCGCGGCTCAGGATCGACGCGTGGTGCGGCACGTCGCCGGCGCACGCGACCACATGCGCGAGCTCAAGGAGCGCACCGGGAAGACGAAGGACCGCGTGGCTGCCATCACCCGCGTCGTGGAGATCCGCACGCAGCAGCAGCGCGCGGCTTACGACCAGCTGCTGATCTCCCGTCAGGGGCTCGCCCAGGCGCGCAGCTCCAAGCGCGAGCACGCGCACGCGGCCCACGAGGCCGCGGAACAGTACGAGGGCAAGGCGGAGGAGCTGCTGAAGGTGAGCGCCCAGCTGGCAGCGCGCATCAATGCGGCGCAGGCCACCGCAAGCTACTCCAGCGCAGGGGACGGAACGGTGTCGGCGAGCGGCCTCGTCTGGCCGGTCAGCGGACCGGTCGTCAGCGGCTACGGCCTGCGCTGGGGCCGGATGCACGAGGGCATCGACATCGCCGCCGGGTACGGGACGCCGATCCGCGCGTCGGCGTCCGGGAACGTGATCTACGCGGGCTGGATGGGCGGCTACGGCAACCTCATCATCATCGACCACGGCAACGGGCTCGCGACCGCGTACGCACATCAGTCCAGCTTCCTCGTGGGCGGCGGCACCGTCTCCCAGGGCCAGACGATCGGCTACGTGGGCTGCACGGGGCACTGCTACGGCCCGCACCTCCACTTCGAGGTGCGCGTCAACGGCGGCGCCGTCGACCCGCTCGGCTACCTCTAGTGTCGCTGCGCGCTTTTCGCGCAAAGTCTCACGACTTTGCGCGACCGTACTAAGCCGGGCGCCGGCTTCGCCGGCACGCGGCCGCGTTGCGCGGCGCGACTTCCTTTTACCTACGGCCGTGGAGGGGAACGGGCGGAGCCCGTTCCGCGGCGTAAGGAGAAAAATCCCCCATGTTTGAAGCTGGGGCCTTATAGTTTCCGCGCTGCAGGCCTCGCGCGCTTCTGGCTTGCGGCACTGTCGTCTCCCGACGGCGCCGGCCGCCCTCTGGGGCGGCCGGTCGTTTCTCTCAGAGCTGGCGCCGCGGAACGGGCTTTGCCCGTTCCGCCCGGGCGCTCCTTTGCAAGGCGGATCCAGTAGCGCCTCGCATGCCGCGCGGCGCGAA
>DASVEW010000103.1:0-6443 GCA_036380355.1 Gaiellaceae bacterium
GAGTCGTCCCCGACGGAGAGCTCCAGAAGACGGCCGACGAGCTGGCCCGGCAGCTCGCCGACGGTCCGGCGCTCGCCTACGCCACCACGAAGATTCTGCTCACGCGCGAGCTCGACCTCGACCTCGGCGGCGCGATCGAGATGGAGGCGCTCGCGCAGGCGCTGCTGATGAAGAGCGAGGACTTCCGGGAGTTCTACGCTGCCTGGTCCGAGGGAAGGAGCCCCGCGTGGACCGGCCGGTGAGCGAGCACTGGATCGTCAACCCGCCCGAGCTGGGCGACCCGGTCGGATTCGCCCACGCGGTCGCGGCGGCTCCCGGCCGGACCGTCTGGCTCGGCGGCCAGATCGGCGGCGGCGACAACGTCGTAGAGCAGTTCGACGCCGCCGCGACGAATCTCCTCGCAGCGCTGAGCGCCGCGGGCGGCGAGCCGGACCACCTCGTCTCGCTCGTCGTCTACACGACGGTCATCGACGAGTACCGCGCGTCGACCCGCGAGATCGGCGAGGTCTGGCGCCGCCACTTCGGCCGGCGCTACCCCGCGATGGCGCTCGTCTGCGTCTCGGCCCTGTTCGACCCCGATGCGCGCGTGGAGCTGATGGGCGTGGCCGTCGTCCCGGATGGCTGACCTCCTCGAGCGGGCGCAGCGGCTCGGCCACGAGCGCTTCGCGGAGCTCGCGGAGCAGGGCGAGCCGGGCCGCCTCAACCGGCCGCTCGTCAGAGCGCTCGGCGACGAGGGCCTGCTCGAGCTCGTCTTCGTTGGCTCCGCCGTCGAGCTGTGCCAGCTCCGCGAGGGCCTGGCGCACGGCTGCACCGAGGCCGAGACCGCGCTCGCGCTGCAGGGGCTCGGCGGCTACCCGATCCTGCGGGCCGCCCGGCCTGAGGTCCGCGACGAGTGGATCCCGAGGCTGTCGGCGGGCGAGGCGGTCGCGGCGTTCGCTCTCAGCGAGCCGGAAGCCGGCTCGGACGCGGCGGCTCTCCGGCTGCGGGCGGAACGGGACGGCGACGGCTTCCGCCTCACCGGTGCCAAGATCTGGATCTCGAACGCACCCGAGGCGGACGTCTACAGCGTCTTCGCGCGCACCTCCGACGACGGCGCCCGCGGAATCACGGCGTTCGTCGTCCCCCGCGACAGCGACGGGCTCTCCGGGCAGCACCTCGACCTACTCGCACCGCATCCGATCGGCCGCCTCGACTTCGACGGCGTGCACGTCGGGCCCGAGCAGGTGCTCGGCGAGGTCGACGACGGCTTCGCGGTCGCCATGGACACGCTCGACCTGTTCCGGCCGAGCGTCGGCGCCTTCGGCGTCGGGATGGCGCAGGCCGCGCTCGACGCCGCCGTCCGGTACACGTCCGAACGGGAGGCGTTCGGCAAGCCGCTGGCGCGCTTCCAGGCCGTCGGCCACCAGCTCGCCGAGGTGGCGACGCAGATCCAGGCGGCGCGCCTGCTCGTCCGCGACGCCGCGACCCGCTACGACGCCGGCGTCCGGCCGGTCCGCAAGGCCTCGGCGATGGCGAAGCTCTTCGCGACCGAGACGGCGCAGCGCGCGGTCGACGTCGCGATCCAGGTGCACGGCGCCCGGGCGCTCGAGAAGGGGCACCTGCTCGAGCACCTCTACCGCGAGGTGCGGGCCCCGCGGATCTACGAAGGCGCCTCCGAGGTTCAGCGCGAGATCATCGCCCGCGAGCTCTATAGGGAGCTCGCTCCAGAATGAGGGCTATGCCTCATCCTGAAGCGAACTCCCGTGAGGCGGCGGAATGAGCCAGGAGAAGTCGCTCAACTACTCGTCCTACCTCGCGCTCGAGGAGATCCTCGGCGCGCAGAGGCCGAAGTCGGAGGAGCACGACGAGGTCCTCTTCATCGTGGTCCACCAGGTCTACGAGCTCTGGTTCAAGCAGCTGATCCACGAGCTCGGCTACCTCCAGAAGATGCTCGAGGAGGGCAACGACGCGCGGGCTTTCGCAACGTTCAAGCGGCTCCTCACGATCCTCAAGCTCGTCGTCGCCCAGCTGGACGTGATCGAGACGATGACCCCGGTCCAGTTCCTGGCGTTCCGCGACCGGCTGGAGGCGGCGTCCGGGTTCCAGTCTGGCCAGTTCCGGGAGCTCGAGGCGATCCTGGGTCGGCGTGACCCGGGTGTGCTCGATGCCTACCACGAGGGCGGCGTCGACCACGAGCGCGTCAAGGCGGCGATGGTCCGCCCGTCGGTCTACGACTCGTTCCTCCGCTACCTCGCCGGACGCGGCTACCCGGTTCCGAAGGAGATCCTGGAGCGCGACGTCACACAGCCTGTGGAGGAGTCGGACGGCGTCCGCGCGGCGGTGCTGGCCGCGTATCGAGACGACGGCGGGCCCGCGCAGGTCGCCGAGCGGCTCGTCGACTTCGACGAGGGCTTCATGGAGTGGCGCTACCACCACGTGAAGATGGTCGAGCGGACGATCGGCGGCCGGCCGGGCACCGGCGGTTCCGCCGGAGCCGCCTACCTGCGGACGACGCTCCACAAGCCGTTCTTTCCGGATCTCTGGACGGTTCGCTCGGAGCTTTGATCCGCGCGGAGGAGCTCGCGCCGCACTACTCGGCGTTCCGGGTCTCGGAGCGCCTGCTGCTGACCGGGCACTCCCACCAGGCGTGGCCCGACGTGGGCCGTGAGGGCGTCGCCGAGGCGTGGGACGACGCGGCCCTGCACGCCGACGAGAAGTGGGGCCGCGCGTTCGAGAAGGCCGAGCGCGTGCGGGACGGGTTCCGCCTCTGGCTGGAAGAGCCCGGCGCCGAGATCGCGCTCGACCAGAACACGTTCGGGCTCGTGCTGCGGTTCCTCTCCGCGCTCGACCTGCGCCGCCGGCCGCGCCTCGTGACGACGAGCGGCGAGTTCCACACCCTGCGGCGGCTGATGGCGCGGCTCGCCGAGGAGGAGCTGCTGGACGTGGTGGTCGTCGACGCCCGACCCGCGGAGACCCTGGCCGAGCGACTGGCGGCCGCGACGGACGAGCGGACCGCGACTGTTCTCGTCTCGGCCGTGCTCTTCGAGGACTCGCGGATCGTGCCGGGCCTGGGCGATCTGGCCGCGGTGTGCGAGGCGCGCGGCGCCCAGCTCCTCGTGGACGCCTACCACGCGCTCGGCTGCCTGCGCTTTCCGCTGGCCGAGCAGGGCCTCGGGTGGGCCTGGGTCGTCGGCGGGGGCTACAAGTACCTGCAGCTGGGCGAGGGCAACTGCTTCCTGCGCCTGCCGCCGCAGGCCGACGAGCTGCGGCCCGCGTTCACGGGCTGGTACTCCGAGTTTGCCGAGCTGGCGGCCGAGAAGCGGCCGGGCGCCGTCGAGTACCCGAAGGGCGGGATGCGCTTCGCGGGCGCGACGTACGACCCGACGAGCCACTACCGGGCGGCGCGCGTCTTCGACTTCTTCCAGGAGCAGGGCCTCACGCCGGAGGCGCTGCGCGAGAGCTACCTCCGCCAGACCACGCTGCTCGCCGAGGCGCTCGGCATCCCCGGCGACCGAGCGGACTACGGCGGCTTCGTCGCGCTCGAGGTCGACGACGCCGAGGACGTCAGCCGCCGCCTTGCGGCCGACGGCGTGCTGACGGACTCGCGCGGCCGCCATCTTCGCCTCGGCCCGGCGCCGTACGTGACCGGGGATCAGCTCGACCGCGCCGTCGCCGCCGTCAGGCGGTACACGTGAACGGACCAGCGCTCGAAGGTGTCGGTGAGGGCTCCACCGGACGCGGCGACCGTGCGGTCCTCCGCGAAGACGTCGGCGCGCGTTGCGCTCGGCGGTAGCCCGGCGATCGTGACCGCCGCGGCCCCCTCGCCGCGCCGGCGCACCGCGATCACCCACAGCTCGCCGCTCCGGCCGCGCCGCGAGATCGCGCGCACCGAGCGGTCCGAGGTCGGCAACTCCCGCGTCGTCCCAGGGTTCTTCAGCGCCGGCGCGAGCGGGCTCCGCGCGCCGATCTCCCGCACGAGCGGCCCGAGGACCCTCTCCCAGTAGGTCCAGTTCCAGCCGCCTGCGGGATCGAGCGGGCCCCAGCACTTCGGGTTCTGGGCGCCGTAGAACGCGAGCGCGCGGGCGCCGTTCACGATCGCGTCGTAGATCATGAAGCGCTGCTGCTCCCTCGTCGGCAGCTGGACGTTTCCGACGGCGTCGTAGCTCCACGTCCAGCAGACCTGGAGCGTCGTCCAGACGGCCCGCCTGGGCGTCGCGAGCGCCAGCACGTTCGTCCACGAGCCGGGCTCGCCGAGCTCCGGATCCGGGTCTCCGATCGCCACCGGGTAGCTGTTCACCCCGTGGACGTCGGTGACCGCCGCGTACGGGGCCAGAGACCAGACGCCGGCCCGCGGCGCCTGGATCGTGACCCAGAGCCGGCCGGTGTCGACCGGCGCCCTGCCGGCGCACCACGCGCGGCGCCGCCCGGTCGCCAGGCAGTACGCGAACCGGAGGGACGCGGGCCGGATCCGGAACCTCCACGGCTCGTCCGCTCCCTTCCACATCGCGATCGCCGCGCCCGAAGGATCCGCCTCGAGCGAGCCCACGACGTGGTGGAGCAGCGACTCCCGCCAGCCGCCCGGCCGCATCCGGGCGAACGAGCTCAGGTTCACCCAGGTGTGGAGCCCGTTGGCCGCCGCGGCCCGGTTCTCAACGATCGCCTGCTCGAGCTCGCGCTCCGTCCAGTCGCCCGCCGGTCCGACCTTGAGGACGTTGACCCCGGCTGCCGCGACCTCGGCCAGGCCGTCAGCCGGCGGCCCTTTCGCCAGGGCGATCGGGAAGACCTTGCGCCCGTCGAGGACGATCGTCCCGTGGCGATCCAGCCTCGTGGACGCGGCCGCGGCCGGCTGGCACAGGGCGAGCGCGAGCAACGGAACGAGCCAGAGCCTCATCCGAGCCTGAATGTAGCCCGGCCGCCTCCCGATGGACGGCCACGCCGGCAACGACCAGCGCCACGCCCGCGACCTCGACGAGGCTGGGAATCTGGCCGAGGACGACGACCCCGACCACGGTGGCGGTGGCCGGGAGGAGAGAGACGAGCAGGGCGTAGGTCGCCCGCCGCATCCGCGCCATCGCCAGCTGGTCGAAGACGTACGGGATCACCGACGACGTCACCCCCACTCCGATGCCCGCAGCAAGGGCGACGGGATCGACGAGCGCCGGCGCCGCGTCCCAGCCGCCGACCGGCAGCACGAAGATCCAGGCGACGAGCATCGCGGCCGCCAGCCCGTCGATCCCGCCCATCCCGCTCCGGGCGACCCGGTGCGCGAGCACGATGTACGCCGCGAACAGGCCGGCGTTCAGGAACGCAAACGCCACACCCACCGGCTCGCCCTCGAGCCGCACGTCGGTCAGCAGGTAGACGCCGGCCACCGCAGCGGCCAGCGCGGCGCCGTTCCGCGCCGTCCGCGTCCCGAGCGCCGCCAGTGCGATCACCGGCAGGAACTCGATCGCCGCCACCGTGCCGAGCGGCAGGCGGTCGATCGCGATGTAGAAGCACGGGTTCATGGCGGCGAGCACGAGGCCCATCGCGACCACCGTGCGGTTGCGAAGGAGCCGCCACGGCCGCCGCCAGACCGCGAACACCGCCGCCGCGCTCGCGATCCGGAGCCAGGCGACGCCGAGCGGGTCGACCCGCGAGAACAGGAGCACGGCGAACGCCGGGCCCAGGTAGTGGAAGACGGCGCTGACGACGAAGAAGCTCTCCGGCGGCGCGCTCGTCGCGAATCGACGGAGGAATGGGCGCATCAACGGAATTCTCGTGCGCCCGAGCCGAAAATAGCCTAAGCTTCGAAGGTCTTGGACGACACCGACCGTCGACTTCTTCGGGAGTTGCAGGAGAACTCCCGGCTATCGCTGGCCGAGCTCGGCCGCCGCATCAACCTCTCCTCTCCGGCCGTCGCCGAACGGCTCCAGCGCCTCGAGCGCACCGGCGTGATCAGCGGCTACAGGGCTGACCTCGACTCGAAGGCGCTCGGCTTCCCGATCGCCGCCTTCGTGCGGATCCGTCCCACCACGCGTCAGCTCCAGAAGATCCCGGAGCTCGCCCGGGAGGTCCCCGAGGTCGTCGAGTGCCACCGCGTGACGGGCGAGGACTGCTTCGTCCTCAAGCTGCACCTCCGGGCGATGGACGACCTCGAGGACATTCTCGACCGCTTCATCGTCCTCGGACAGACGACGACGTCGATCATCCACTCGAGCCCGATCTCGGGCCGCCGGCTGCCGCTCGACTGACGGGAGCTAGGCCGCGACCAGGTCGGCGTACTCGGGATGCCGCTCGAGGTAGGCGCTGACGAACGGACAGACAGGGACGATCCGGAGGCCGCGCGCCCGGATGTCGTCGAGCGTCCCGGCCACCAGGCGGCTCCCGACTCCCTGCCCCTCGAACTCGTCGGCAACTTCGGTGTGGACCAGGACGATCGCGTCCTCCCGCTCGCGGTAGAAGACGTAGCCGGCGACCTCGCC
>DASVEW010000104.1:0-9081 GCA_036380355.1 Gaiellaceae bacterium
CCTGACGTCCGGCGCCGTCCTCCAGCCGGGCTGCTGGTGGAACCCGGGCGGCGGCGATCATCTTCGGCGACCGGTCGATCGCCGTGATCTTGCCGTCGACGAGGCGCTCGCAGAGGAGGGAGACCGCGACCCCGTGGCCGCAGCCGACCTCGAGCACGCGGTCCGCCGGCTTGACGTGCATGGTCTCCACCGCCCAGACGAGCCGTGGTGCAGCCGCTGCGCCCACGCTGCGATCATCCCTCCGATGGCCAAGGCACGAGACACGCTGGTCTTCATCCCCGCCTGGAACGAGGAGCGGAACCTGGCCTCGGTCCTCGCCGAGATCCGCTCGGCGATCCCAGAGGCGGACATGCTCGTGGTCGACGACGGCTCCACCGACCGCACGCCCCACCTAGCTCGAGAGCAGGGCGCCGAGGTCCTCTCCTTCGGGGAGAACCGCGGCCTGCGCGCCGCGATCGCTGCCGGCTACGCCTACGCGGCCGAGCATGGATACGCGTTCTGCGGTCGCGTCGACGCGGACGGACAGCATCCGGTCCGCGAGCTCCGCGCGCTGCTCGACGCCGTCCGCGCCGGTAAGTGCGACGTCGCTGTCGGATCGCGCTTCGCGACCCCGGGCGGAAACGGGTTCTCTCGCGAGCGCTACGAGTCGAGCACCGCGCGCCGGCTCGGCACCGGCATCCTGCGCCGGTCGCTGGAGGTGGTCCTCGACCGGCCCTTCCACGACGCCACGAGCGGCATGTACGCCGTGAACGCCAGGGCGATGCCGATTCTCGCCCGTCCCTACGCGAGCGGCGCCCCGGAGGTCGAGGCGGTCCTGCGCCTGCACGAGGAGGGGCTGACGATCGACGAGATTCCGGTCGAGATGCGCGAGCGGGCGAGCGGCGAGTCCAAGCTCCAGGGGAAGACGGCGCTCGTGCTCGTGCTGACCGTGGCCGGCACGCTGATCACGGCTGAGTTCCTGCGCCGCCGGCGGCGCTGAGGGGCTCGAGGTGGCGCCGGGACCGGGTCCGGCGCCACCTCCACCGTGCGCTACGTCCGTTCGAAGAGCCCGACCGCGTCGAACGTCGTCGTACCGCCCGTCGCGAGGTCGGTCGGGGCGAAGCCCGTGAGGACCACTTGCACGGCAGTGACGCCCGCCGGGATCGTGGCCGCCTGCTCCAGCGTCGCGAACCCGAGCGTCAGGAGCGGTGCGGTGATCAGACTCGCCCGGCCGACGACCTCGCCGACCGGACCGAGGTAGACGAGTCCGGCGCTCGCCGGCGAGGACGTGCCCGTGGCGAGGACCGAGACCTCGAGGTCCATGACCGCGCCCGGCGTGACGGCGATCGGAGAGCTCGTCCAGCTCGGCGAGCCGGAGAGCGCGGCATTCCCGCCGTTCCCTGCCGTCGATGCGCTCCTGGCTCCGTCGCTTCCTCCGTCGGTGTACGAGACCGATCCTGCGCCCGTGCTCTGCCCGGACCAGTCGTCTGGCTGACCGTTCGCGTCGGTGTCCTGCTCGAAGGAGCCGTTCCTGACCTTGTTCTCGCGAACGACGTACGTCGTCGACGCCGAGTTGTTCGTCTCGCTGGCCTCGTCCACCTCGCCCGCCCGATCGGCCGTCGCGGTGATCACGTGGTCTCCGGGCGTCTCGTGATTCGTCTTCCACTCGACGGAGACCGTCTGCGACGTGCCCGGCGCGAGCGGGTCCGTCGACGCGAGCGCGAGGACCTTCGTTCCGTCGACCAGGATCTCGGTCCGAGAAGGCCCGGCGAGAGCGGTGCCGGTGTTCGAGACGGTCGCGCTGATCGTCGCCTTCGCGCCCTGGCCCTTGCCCGACGCAGCCAGCGAGGTCACCTGGAGGTCTGGTCGCGGCCGCCCCTGGTCGGCGAGCGAGACTGCGGCGAGCGCGTCGATCCGCCCCCACCCATAGGTGTTGTTCGGGATCCGGGTGCTCGAGTCGCCGCCGCAGAGCTCGGTCGTCGTCTTGCGGACGGCGGTCTCCTCGATGATGTCCTCGATCCGGTCGACGTTCCCCGCGAGCGACGGGTCGGCGGAGATGATCAACGCGACGAGCCCGGCGACGTGCGGCCCCGCCATGCTCGTCCCGCTCAGGTTTCCGTAGGCGGAGTCGTTCGCCCGGAGCGCCGAGCGGATCGAGACGCCGGGCGCCGTGATGTTCGGCTTCGTCAGCAGGAGCTGGTCGGGCGGGTCTCCGAGGAGCACCGGGCCCCGGCTCGAGAAGTCCGCGATCGAGTCGGTGTTCCACGTCGTCGCCCCGACCGAGAACGCCTCGGGGTACCGAGCGAGCGGGTGGTAGATCGAGCTGCAGATCCAGGCCGGCCCCTCGCCGCCGTCGTTCCCGGCCGAGACCGCGTAGAAGATCCCCGCCGCCCGGCTGGCGCGCAGCGTGTCCTGCAGGGCCGGCGGCGGGCAGACCTCGACGCAGCCCCACGAGTTGTTGACCACGTCGGGGGACTTCGCGGGGTCGGGCGCCGTCCCGTCGACCTTCCTCGGGGCGATGAACCACTCCATGCACTCGAGATAGGTCGGGATCGCGCCGAGGCCGTGGCTCATGTTGCGGCAGGCGATCCACTGCGCGTCCGGCGCCATGCCGATCTCGTTCTTCTGTCCAGCGCGGTCGACGCCGCTGCCGACGATCGTGCCGACGGTGTGCGTGCCGTGCCCGCCGCCGAGCAGGGTGTCGTCGTCGCAGGGCGTGGGGGACGACGCGCCGCACACGTTCGACGGGTCGGGGTTATGGATGGCGTCGTGCCAGTTGTAGTCGTGGACCGCTGTCGTCCCGTCCCAGCCGCGGTACTTGCCGATGAGCGCCTCGTGCGTCCACCGGACGCCGGTGTCCGCGCCGGCCACGACGACTCCCTGGCCGCGGAAGCCGAGCGCCCACGCGTCGTCCGCGTTGACGCGCACCAGGCTGTCGAAGACCGTCAGGGAGACATCGGTGCTCGCTGTGCCGCCGGGCGGGTCGACCGGGACCGGCCGCTCGAGCTCCCCTGCGCCCACCTCGTAGACGTGCTGGACCGCGTCGAGGCTCGCGACCGCCTCGACAGCCGCGAGGCCGCCGCGCGCGACGATCGCGTTCGTGACCCAGAAGCTCTGGTGCGTCGCGCCGGCTCGGTCGAGCTCGGCGATCACTGCGCCCTGGCTGGAGCGCGCCGTCGCCGTCAGCTGCTCGTAGACGTAGCGCCCCTTCGCATCCTTGCTCGTCATGGAAGCGGCGCCGCCGAGATCGGCCTTCTCCTCGAGGTAGACGAAGAACTCCACGTCGCCGCCGGCCGTGACCGCGTCGAGCACGCTCTGGTCGACCTTCCCCCGCCAGTCGACGGTCGCCGTCGTCGCCGAGGCGACGGCCACCGCCGTGGCGGCGAGGCCGAATGCGGCCAGCATCGCGGCCAGGGCCGCCCAGGTCCTTCGAGTCATCGTCTCCCTCCCCGATCGGTTCTCTCCGCGTCCCTCAGCCTCAGGCGAGGCTGATTCGGCCGCGGAATGTTCCGCATTTCTCGTGCGTTCCGCAACGCGCCGCAGCAGCGTCAGAAACGCGGAGATTTCAGGAGAGGATCACGCGGGATTTCGGGCTAACTCGCGACGAATTCGACTGACGAATCAATCGGTGAATTTCCTGACTCGCGTGTCAACCGCACCCAGCCAACCCGGGCGACTCGTCCCTACGACGGCAGTGAGGACCCTGTGAAGCCGCGCGCGGCGAGCCACTCGCGGATCGCCGGGAAGAGCCCCTCGACGAACCGGCTCGAGCGGACCTGCTCGGCCTGGAGCCCGGTCGCCGTGAGGATCAGCCCGTGCGAGCCTCCGGGAAAGACGCGGTGCGCGAAGTCCCGCCCGGCTTCCCGCGTGACCGGATCGAGCCGCTCCATGCAGAGTCGCGACGGCACCGTCCGGTCCTTGCCGCCGAAGATCCAGAACGCAGGGACCCGCATCGCGCGGATCGCGGGCATCGGATCGACCCCGCTCGGGCCGGCCCGCCGGACCTCGGCCTCCATGTCCTCGTCGGTGCGGGTGGGCGGCGACCGGCCCTGGTCGTTGAGGGTCGCCCAGAGGTCGGTCTCGCCCTGCGTGAGCGTCGGCGCGACGAGGCCGATCAGGAACCGGATCGCGGGCTCCCGGCTCGCGGCGAGCGGCATGACCCAGCCGGCCTGGCTGGCGCCGGCGATCCCGACCCGGGCCGAATCGACCTCGGGCTGCGCGGCGAGCCAGCGGGCCTGCGCCTGGACGTCGCGGGCGTACTGGTCGACGGCCGTCGGGCCGGGAAACTCGCCGGGATAGAGGCCGCCCGACTGGCCCACTCCCCGCTTGTCGCACGACAGCGTGACGAGGCCCAGGTGGTTCGCATGGACGGCCTGGATCGAGTTGAACGCCCGCGGCGCCTCGCCGGCCCCGTGCGCGAAGGCCAGCGCCGGGCGCCGCCCGCTTGCCGGGGGAATCGTCAGCGTGCAGGCGAGGTACGCGCGGCCGCTTCGGACCCAGACCTCCTCCTGACGGAGCGGGACGAGAGTCGCCCGGTCGCCCCGGAACACGGCCCCGGTGGTGGAGAAGGTCGCGGTCCCGACGGTCGGGTTTCGCGTTCTCAGCCCCGAGCCGACCGCGTAGCGACCGCGGCCGGTCGGATACAGCGCCCGGACCTCTCCCTCCTCGTACAGGACGCCGACGCGAGGGCCGAAGCCCTGAACGATGCCGAGCGGTCGTCCATCGGCGAGTCGGTAGAGACCGAGCGAGCCGCCCTCGATCGGCGCGCGGCGGCGAAGGCGAAACGCGCCCCGGATCAGCCCCTGGCGCAGGCTCCCGGACAGGAGGCCGGCGCGCACGCGGCCGTCCAGGACGAGCGGCCACGGCCTCCCCGGCACGGTCAGCCGGACCCGTCCGCGTGACACGCGGGCTGCCACGTCGGTGCGTGCCGCGTGGCCGGGCGCGAGCGATACGGCGGCCCGACGGCCGCGAAGCTCGATCGACATCGAGAACGACTGAGGGCCCGCGCCGCGGGTGAAGTGCGCGGTGCCGGCCCAGCTTCCGGCCGGCGCGACGTTCACGGTCGCACCCGCGGCTCCGGCGCAGGCGAGGAGTGCGGTGAGCGCGACGGCGAACGGCTTCACGGCTCGAGCTCCTTCAGCGCCTCTTCGGCCCAGCGGATGTCGAGCTGGGCGCGCTCGATCCCGAGCCGGAGGAGGAAGTTGTGGAAGTAGTTGTGGCCCTGACGGTCGTTGTCGATCCCGCGCAGCTCGTCGAGATACGCCGTCCGTTCGACAAGATGCCGTCGGTAGTGCGCCACGAGCGCCTGCCGGCTCTGCAGCCCCCCGTAGAAGACCTTGAGGTGGAAGAGATCGGGATCGCCCGGCACCGGCTCCTCGAGCCATGCCCGCGCCGTGCGACCGCCCTTTCTGGTCACGCGGTAGAGGTGGCGCTCGGGCCCCCGTGCGCCGGGAGCACTTCGCCTCGTCGCGAGACCGCGCTCGACGAGCCTCGGCAGGACTGCATAGAGGTGGCTCTTCGTCGGCTTCCAGAGGTAACCGACGGTCTGCTCCACGATCCTGAGCAGGTCGTACCCGGAGAGCGCGCGGCGCTGTGTCTCGACGGTGAGGACCGTGAGGACGGCGAACTCGGTCGTCGTCAGCGCGCCGGTGCGCGGTCGAGTCGCGCGACTAGTCCTCATTGGACTAGAGGCTACGACGATCCAGGTTGCGCGCGGGTTAAGCGCCGACGACGCATGTGCGCCCGTCCCTGGAAAGGGGGACGCCCGGGCGGAATCGCGTTCCTACAGTCCGTTGGGACTCCTGATGCGGCTTCAGCTCGGCACGGCGGCAGCGTTGCTCGAAGACGAGCAGACCACGCTGCCCGAGTTCGGGACCGGGCTCCGCGCCCGGCTCGATGTCGTCCGGTCGCTGGAGGTCAGGCCGCTCGTGCCCGCCCAGCGAGACGTCTCACCGGAGCTGATGCTCGTCTCGCCGGAGCCGGCGGGCGTCGAAGGCATCCTGGCCGAGCTGCTGGCACAGCGGGTCCGAGAGGCGCGCCGGGAGCCGCTGGGCGCTCTCCTGGCGGAGGCGGGCCTGCTCGCCGAGGCGGAGATCGAGCTCGCGCTCATCACGGCGCGGCGGCACGGCAAGCGGCTGGGCGAAGTGCTGACGGAGCTCGGGCTCGTGGCGCCGGCCGACGTCGTGCGGATGGTCGCCGAGCAGCGCGGCCTGCCCTTCGTGGACGTCGCCGCGCTACAGGTGGACCCGTCGGCCGCGCGCCTGCTCCCGGCCGACCATGCCCGGAGCTTCCGCACGCTGCCGATCGGGTTCGTGCGCGGCCTTCCCGTCGTCGCGCTCGCGGATCCAAGCGACGACGAGGCGATCGACGGCGCCCGTTCGCTGCTGCGCGCGGCAGAGTTCGTGGCCTCGCCGGAAGAGGCGATCCTCGCCCAGCTCGCGCGGCTGTACGTCCGCGCCGTCTAGGCAGCAGCGGGCTCGGCCGCCGGGGCTGCCTCCTTCTCCCAGACCGCGTTCAGGCCGCTCTGCATGTACGCGTACATCGCCGGAACGATGACGAGAAACAGGATCAGCCCGATCCATCCGTTGATCGGCTCCAACCCGACCAGCCGCTGCGCCGCCTGGACGCGCTTGAAGCCCCGGTAGATCGAGACCAGCGCCGGCACGATGACTAGCGCTCCGAGGGTTACGGCGAGCACGGACTTGCCCGGGCTGTCTCCCAGCTCCTGCGTTCCCTTCGCTCGCCCGTAGTCGCGTAGCTCGCGGTGGATGAAGTACCACCAGAAGAAGAAGTAGATGCCGAGCGTGACGATCGGGAGGAGCGCGACCGCCCAGAGGCTCCTGATCTTGGCGGTGCCCTCGCTGCCGGGGATGCGGATCTCCTGCGCCATTACGCGGCCACCTGGTGGAACGCCGGCAGGATCTCCTTGCCGTAGGTCTCGAGCGTCTGGTTCTGTCCCTCGGTCATGAGGTAGATGTTGAACTGGTCGACGCCGACGGACTCGAGCTCCCGCAGCTTCGCCGTGACCTGCTCGACGTTGCCGATGACGGTGAAGCGGTCGGCGATCTCGTCGGTCACGAACTCGCCGTGCGCCGCTCCGACGCGGCTGTGGTCCTTGTAGTCGTAGAACTTCCGGGCCTTGACGAAGTCGGTCAGCGCCGCGGGGATCTCGGAGTCGAACCCGTAGCGCTCGATCAGGTCCATCACGTGGTTCGAGACCATGGCCGGGAACCAGCGGACCTGGTCGCGCGCCTCCGCGATGTTGTCCGTGATGTGGCTCGGCGCCCCGACGATGCACTTCAGCTCCGCCGGGTCGCGGCCCGCCTCCTCGGCGGCCTTCCGCGCGGTGTCCATGATCCACTGGATGATCTGCGGGTCGGCGAGCTGGATGATCACGCCGTCGGCGACCCGACCCGCGACGGCCAGCGCCCTCGGCCCGTAGCCGGCGATCCACATCGGGATCTCCGGGAGGTCCTTGGCCCACTCGAGCTGGAGGTCCTTGCCGTTCCACTCGACGGGGCGGCCGTTCATCAGGTCCTTGATCATCCGGCAGCGGGCCTCGAACTCGGCCACCTTCACCGGCTTGAGGCCGACGACGCGCCTCGAGGAGTCGCCGCGTCCGATGCCCATGACCATCCGGCCCTTCGAAAGGTCCTGCATCGTCGCGTACCAGCTGGCGGTGATCGTCGGGTCTCGAATGCCCGGGTTGGTCACGAAGTGGCCCAGCTTGACCTTGCTCGTCCTGGACGCGGCGACCGGCAGGGTGGCGTAGGACTCCTGCCAGAGGATGTGCGAGTCGTAGGTCCAGGCGTAGTCGAATCCGTGCTTCTCCGTCAGCTCGACCAGCTCGAAGAAGCGGGACTGGGGCGGGTCGGGCAGGACGGTGACGCCGAAGTCGAGCATGGGACCTCCTCGCGGCCGGGCAGGGAAACCGTCATTTTCTCTTGAAACCTCTCCGGTGGCAATCTGGAGCTACCTCGTCTTCGCCCTGCTGGCCGGCGCGATGCTGCCGATCCAGTTCGGGATCAACGCGCAGCTCGCCCACTGGGTCGGTGGATCCATCCGTGCGGCGTTGGTCTCGTTCGTCGTGGGCGCCGTGTCGCTCCTCGTTGCCGTCCTCGTCGCGCAGCGCGGGCTGCCCGACCGCGCGGGCGATGCGCCCTGGTGGGTCTGGACCGGCGGCGCCCTCGGAGCCTTCTACGTGCTCGGCTCGATCGTGACGGCGCCGAAGCTCGGGGCGGCGACCCTCGTCGCCCTCATCCTCGCCGGGCAGGCCGTCGCCTCGCTCCTCGTGGACCACTACGGCTGGGTCGGGTTCGAGGAGAATCCGATCACGCCGCTGCGGGTTCTCGGCGTCGTCCTCCTCGCGGGCGGCGTCGCGCTCGTCCGGCTGTCGTGACCCGCTATCCGCCCTTGACCGCGCGAAGGCGCTCCTCGGCCAGGTCTCGCGCGTTTTTCGGAGCCACCAGCTGCGGGGTCGCGTCCAGCCTCATGTAGGTCACCGTGTATGTCCATGTTCCCCAGCTCAGGGCGATCTCGCGCACGACCCCGTCGACACCGACGGTCACTGCTGCGTCGAGCAGGGCGTTCGGGTCCGCGGCGTCGTCGTGCGCCACGTAGCCGAACGGAAACACGCGGATCGTCCGGCCTTCCTTGAACCCGGTCTCCCTGGCGATCAGCTCCGCCGCGACGGAGCCGCGGTAGACGGTCGAGCCGTCGAGGCGGCCGCTCGTGAGCCCGGTGAGACCGCCGGCGATTCGGCGCAGTGTCGCGCCACCGACGTCCTCGCGCACGGCGGCGAGGTACTCGGCGGGAGTCGTCCCAGTATCCGGATCGATGTTCGCGGGCGTGCCTTGAGCGAGCCAGTCGCCGGTGCGCGGGTCGCGACCGTACACGGTTCCGCCGGCGACCGAGAGCGCGTCCCCGGCCTTCCTGAGCGGATGCTGCGGGGCATCGCGGAAGACGGCGAGATCTCGGCCGTGCCAGCGAATCGTGGTGCCGGCCCAGAGGTCGCCGTCGTGCGTGATCCGGACGACCGCCGAACCCGAGCGCTGGGCCGCGGCCGCCGTGACCGTCGCGGCCTTTTTCACGGCGGCGGCCGCG
>DASVEW010000105.1:0-13894 GCA_036380355.1 Gaiellaceae bacterium
GGCTGGACGTCCTGCACCGGGACGGGCCTCGTGCACTCGTCCTCGACTACAAGACCAACGCGCTGGAGGACAAGAGCCCCGAGGAGATCATCGACGAGAGCTACACGCTTCAGCGCCTCGTCTACGCCATCGTGTGCTTCCGGGCCGGCGCCGAGGAGGTCGAGGTCGTGTACCACTTCCTCGAGCGGCCCGATGCGGTCGTCTCCACGACGTTCGACCGCTCGCAGCTCCCGGAGCTGGAGACCCAGCTCTCCGAGGCGATCGGCCGCATCGGCGCGGGCGACTTCCGCCCGACGCCGGGCGAGGTCTGCCACGGCTGCCCGGCCCTGGATCTCGTCTGTGCCGGGCCGCGGCTCCCGAACGCCCGGCAGCAGGCGCCCGCCGCCGCCATGGTCTAGTGGCGCGCACCTACGTCCACGAGGCTCGCAAGCGGGTCGGGCCGAAGCGTGCGCGGATCCTCCCGATCATCCAGCGGCTCCTGGCCGAGCACGCGGACGCGGCGATCGCGCTGAAGTTCCGCAGCGAGCTCGAGCTGCTCGTCTCGGTGATGCTCTCGGCGCAGACCACGGACGTGAACGTGAACCGCGTCACCGAGCAGCTGTTCCAGAAGTACCGCACGCCCGAGGACTACCTGGCGGTGCCCGAGGAGGAGCTGCAGCGGGACATCTTCGCGACCGGGTTCTACCGCCAGAAGGCGAAGGCGCTTCGCGGGACGATGCGCGTCCTGCTCGAGGAGTTCGACGGGCAGGTGCCGCGCCGGATGGAGGATCTGCTGCGACTCCCCGGCGTAGCGCGGAAGACGGCAAACGTCGTGGCCGCCGAGCTGGGCGAGCCGCAGGGAATCGTCGTCGACACGCACGTCCGCCGGCTTGCGCAGCGCCTCGGTCTCACGAAGGAGGAAGACCCGGTCAAGATCGAGCGCGACCTCCAGAAGCTCGTCCCGCGCGAGTACTGGGGGATCTTCCCGCACCTCCTGATCTGGCACGGCCGCCGGGTCTGCATCGCGCGGGACCCGAAGTGCGAGATCTGCGTCGTGAACGACCTCTGCCCGTCGTCCCGTGTCTGACGCCTGCCGCGGAACCAGCTCAGCTGTTCCGCCACAGAGCGTTCTTTTGGCGCGAGGAACTAGCGCGAAGCGCTACTCGCGCGGCGCGGCCAGCGCGTCGGCTAAACGCCCTTCCCGCGCCGCGAGCCAGCGCTCGGCGTCGAGCGACGCCATGCAGCCCATGCCGGCGGCGGTGACGGCCTGCCGGTACGTGTGGTCGACGACGTCGCCGCCGGCGAAGACGCCCTCGACGCTCGTCTCGGTCGAGCCCGGCTTCGTGATGATGTAGCCGGCCTCGTCCAGCTCGAGCTGTCCGCGGAAGAGCTTCGTGTTCGGGTCGTGGCCGATCGCCACGAAGAGGCCGTCGGCCGGCAGCTCGGTGATCTCGCCGGTGTTGACGTCGCGGATCCGCACGGCGGTCACCGTGTTGTCGCCGACCACCTCGTCGACCACCGAGTTCGTGATCCAGTCGATCTTCTCGTTGGCCCGCGCGCGGTCTTCCATGATCTGGGACGCGCGAAACGCGTCGCGGCGGTGCACGATCGTCACCCTGTCGGCGAACTTCGTCAGGAAGCTGGCCTCCTCCATCGCCGAGTCTCCGCCGCCGACGACCACGAGGTCCTTCTCGCGGAAGAACGCGGCGTCGCAGACGGCGCAGTAGGAGACGCCGCGACCCTGGAACTCCTTCTCGGAGACAAGGCCGAGGACCCTGGCGTTCGCGCCCGTGGCCACGACGACCGCCTCGGCCTGGTACTCGTCATCCCCGACCCACACCCGGAACGGGCGCTCGGAGAAGTCGACGCGGGTGACGTCGTCGCTGATGAACTCCGCGCCGAAGCGTCCGGCCTGGCGGCGGAAGTCCTTCATCATCTCGGGCCCGAGCACGCCCTCCGGGTAGCCCGGGTAGTTCTCGACGTCGCTCGTGATCATCAGCTGGCCGCCCCACTGGAAGCCCTCCAAGACGAGCGGCTCCAGGTTCGCGCGCCCGGCGTAGAGCGCGGCCGTATACCCGGCCGGGCCTCCTCCGATGATGATCAGGTCGCGGACCCCGTTCTCAGTCATTCACTCCTCCAAGCAGACGCCGAGCCCGCATTCGGGCTCAGCAACAGTATTCAACGAAGCGGACGACCTGAAACTTCCCTTTGTCCGGCTCATGTGCTGTAGTGGAGCGGCTTTGCTGCGGCGGTTCGGGGTCTGGATGGTACTTGCGTGCGTGGTGCCTCTCGGGTGGGGAGCCGCCGATGCGGCGATGCCCAAGCGGGCGTCGTTCACGGTCACCCTCACAGCGACGCTGACGAAGGGCTGGACGGTCACGCGTGCCGTCGACGGCGAGTGCGTCGAGACGACCGTCCACACCGGGCACTGGCGGATGGACCTCGCAACGCGGCGCCGGTCGCGGGTCGTCATCACCGCCCCCGCGCGGCGCGGCCGCCCGCTCAGGATCTCGCCGGCTGCGGTCCGTGCGATCGCCGGCACCGCGAGCCAGACCGGGACGGTTCCCGTGGCCTCACGCGGGCCCCGCTGCGTCCGCTCGCTTCAGCAGCGGACCTGCGCCCGAAAGCGCGCGACGTTCCGGAACGCGCATGTCCGGCTCACGACTCCGAGGGCGGGCACCGCCCGCTTCGCACGGCTCCAGGGCGCCGCCGCGGCGCGCTCGTTCCGTGGCTCGTGTCCCGAAGAGCCCGCGGACATCCGCGCGGTCCGGACGGACCTCGGCCTCGCAGACGCACCTCTCTCGGCGTCGGACGTCTTCGACCGCGGCGTCTCGCAGTTCTTCATCAGCGGGAACACCACGCAGGAGACGACGATCGAGGGTGACTACGACGGCAAGGTGACGGAGCGCGTCCGGTGGACGCTCACCTTCACGCGAGTCGGCGGCTAGGCGACCAGCGCTCCGCAGAGATAGAGCCGTCCGTCGCGAACCTCCGCCTCGGGGGAGAGGCGGTGCGGCTCGACTCCCTCCGGCGAGAGATGGCGCACCTCGTGTCCCCTCCCGACCAGTAGCTCGGCGATGAGGCGGCGGTGGCACTTCGTCCAGGGCGTCTCGGCGCACATCAGGCACGGCTCGGGCTCCGCGAGGACCGAGGCGAGCGCCTGCTGCCACTCGGGCGTGCCCATTCGTGCGGCGTAGCTGCGGAACGCAGGCTGGCGGATGCAGGCGAACCGTTCCTCTCCCGGCTCCCCGGTGCGGAGTCCTCCGAGCGCCTCGACATGGCGGTAGGCGATGCCCGCTTCGGCAAGCGCGCGCTCGAGCGTCCCGCGGTTGTACTGGGGGTTTCGGCGCGAGCCGGGATGGCGGCGGACGTCCGCGAGCGTTTCGGCTCCGGCTCGTTCGAGCATCTCCAACAGAGCGTCCACAGGTCTCGTGCCGTGACCGACTGTCCAGACCGTCATCGCGAAGCCAACGACCGTACGGGCAAAGCCGGTACGGTCTCACCGGCATCGCGAGCGACGCCGTAGAATCGCGCTCCGTGGCCAGCTCCGTGACTTGGAACACGCTGCGGCAGCTCGCCGGCTTTCGCGCGGCGAAGGGCTTTGCGATCAGCCTCTACCTCGACCTCGATCCGAGCGCCTCGCCGACCGCAGGCGACGCCGCCACGCGGGTGAACTCGCTGGTCGACCAGGGCCTGAAGTCGAACGGCGCGAACCGGGGCGAGCAGACCCATGAGCAGCGCGTCAGCCTGCGCGACGACTTCGAGCGGATCAAGCACTTCTTCACCGAGGAGTTCGACCGCAACGGCGCGCACGGCTTCGCGCTCTTCTGCGCGGGGCTCGACAACGTCTGGCAGACGCTCCCGCTGACCGAGGCGGTTCCCGACGAGATCAAGGTCGGCCGCGAGCTCTACCTCGCGCCGCTCGTCCCGCTGGTGGGGCGTGGCGAGGGCGCCGTCGTCGCCGTCGTCGGCCGGGAGGAGGGCCGCCTCTACCGGCTCCGCGCCGGCCGCCTCGAGGAGATCGCCGACCTCTTCGAGGAGCAGCCCGCCCGGCACGACCAGGGCGGCTGGGCGCAGGCGCGGTACCAGCGTCACATCGACGAGCTTGCTCGGAGCCACCTGAAGACCGTCGCCGAGGAGCTCGAGCGTCAGCTCCGCCAGCTCCGCTTCCCGCGGGTCGTGATCGTGTGCCCGGAGGAGCTGAAGACCGAGTTCGGCGCCATGCTGGCGGGCGACACGCGAAGCGCGGTCGTCGGCTGGACGACGGCGAAGGCGCATGCGTCTCCCACGGAGCTGTACGACGTCGCCCTGCCGGTGCTCGAGCGGTGGCGGCAGGAGCGGGAGCTCGAGCTCGTGGAGCGGTGGAAGGAGGAGGCCGGCCGGAACGGCCGCGCCGCATCGGGCTGGGAGCAGACGCTCGAGGCCGCCTCGGACGGGAGGGTCGAGTGCCTCGTCTTCCACGAGGGCGTCGAGCAGGTCGCCTATCAGTGCCCGGCGTGCGGTCGGGTGAGCGTCCAGGGCGGCCGCTGCCCGCTCGACGGCACGGAGATGGAGGAGCGGGCCGAAGGCCTCGACCTGGCAGTCCACCAGGTGCTGGCCCACGGCGGCCAGGTCCTGGCGCTGCGCCACCGGCAGGACCTCGATCCGGTCGGCGGCATCGGCGCGCTGCTTCGCTACTAGAAAGCAGCCGGCCAGGGCATAAGATTTCCTCCGATGACGGAGAGGGAGGACATCGCGAGTGTTGCCGGACAGCTGGCCACACTGACGCGAACCGTCGAGGAGATGGCGGAGCAGCTGAAGACGCTTCACCAGCGCGCCGAGAGCCAGAAAGAACGCTCGGACACCCAGCAAGAGCGGATCGAGCTGGCGGCGAAAGAGCTCACCGACGTGAGCGACCGCCTGCAAGCAGCGGCGAACGCACTGAGAGACTCGATCTAGGCGCGCAGCAGCCCGCGCAAAACGTAGGGGAGGATCCCGCCGTGGCGGACGTACTCCCGCTCGCGCGGGGTGTCGAGCCGGAGGCGCGCCGCGAACTCCTTGTCGTCGGCCCGCACCGTGACCTCCCGGGCCTCGCCGTTCTCGATGCCCTCGATCGAGAACTCCTCGCGGCCGGTCAGGCCAAGGGTGTCCGGGTTCTCGCCGTCCATGAACTGGAGCGGGAGGATGCCCATCATCAGGAGGTTCGAGCGGTGGATCCGCTCGTAGGTCTCGGCGAGCACCGCGCGGACCCCGAGGAGCTTGGGCCCCTTGGCCGCCCAGTCGCGTGACGACCCCGACCCGTACTCCTTGCCGGCGATCACGATCAGCGGCGTGCCCTCCTCCTGGTACTTGACGGACGCGTCGTAGATCGTCATCTCCTCGCCGCTCGGGACATGGACGGTCCAGGTGCCCTCGCTGCCGGGCACGAGGAGGTTCCGGAGCCGCACGTTCGCGAACGTCCCGCGGACCATGACCTCGTGGTTGCCCCGCCGCGAGCCGTACGAGTTGAAGTCCTTCCGCTCCACGCCGCGCTCGATCAGGTACTTCCCGGCCGGGCTGTCCGGCTTGATCGCACCGGCGGGCGAGATGTGATCCGTCGTGACCGAGTCGCCGACGCGAACGAGGCAGCGGGCGCCGCGGACGTCCTCGACCGTGCCCGGCTCCGTCGACATGCCGTCGAAGTACGGCGGCCGGCGGACGTAGGTCGACTCCTCGCGCCAGTCGTACAGATCGCCCTCCGGGATCTCGAGCGAGCGCCAGCGCTCGTCTCCCGTGAAGACGTCGGCGTAGGTCCGCGCGAACATCTCTCCCTGAACCGCTGTCCGGACCGTCTCCCGGATCTCCTCGGCAGTCGGCCAAATGTCGGAGAGGTAGACGTCCTCGCCGTCGCTGCCCTGGCCCAGCGGCTCCGTGGTGAGATCGAGGTCCAAGCGGCCGGCCAGCGCGTAGGCGACCACGAGTGGGGGTGAGGCGAGGTAGTTCGCTTTCACCTCCGGATGGATGCGCGCCTCGAAGTTCCGGTTCCCCGAGAGGACGGAGCAGACGACGAGCTCGCCGTCTTCGACCGCCTGCGAGATCGGCTCGGGCAGCGGGCCGGAGTTCCCGATGCACGTCGTGCACCCGTAGCCGACCGTGTGGAAGCCGAGCTCTTCGAGGTACCGCGTCAGACCGGCCTGCTCGTAGTACTCGGTGACCACCTTCGAGCCCGGCGCGAGGCTGGACTTCACCCACGGCTTGCGGCTGAGGCCGCGCTCGACCGCCTTCTTCGCAACGAGGCCGGCGCCGATCATGACGCTCGGGTTCGACGTGTTCGTGCAGCTCGTGATCGCGGCGATAACGACGGCGCCGTGTTCCAGCTCGAACTGCTCGCCGTCGTACTCGACCGGCACCGCCTTCGTCCGCTCGGCCACGACGACGTCGGGCAAGGCGGACGGCTCCTCGGGGATCAGCTCCTCGCCGTTGTGGGCCGGGTGCTGCTCCGTCGTCGGATCGCTGGCGGGGAAGGTCTCGGCCACCTGCTCGTCGTGCACCGTGTACTTCGGGTCGAAGCTCTCGAGCGCCGCGAGGAAGGAACGCTTGGCCTCGGTCAGCGGGACGCGATCCTGCGGGCGACGCGGGCCGGCGAGGCTGGGCTCGACGTCTGCGAGGTCGAGCTCGACGATCTCGGTGTAGGTCGGCGCGTGCTCGGGGTCGTGCCAGAGCAGGTTCTCCTTGCAGTAGGCCTCGACGAGCGCGATCCGCTCCTCGGGCCGGCCGGTCAGCCGGAGGTACTCGAGCGTCACCTCGTCCACGGGGAAGAACCCGCAGGTCGCGCCGTACTCCGGCGACATGTTCCCGATCGTCGCGCGGTCGGCGAGCGGCAGGTTCGAGACGCCGGCGCCGAAGTACTCGACGAGCTTCCCGACGACTCCCGTCCTGCGCAGGATCTGGGTGACGGTGAGGACGAGGTCGGTCGCAGTCGCGCCCTCCCGCAGCGCTCCGGTCAGGCGGAATCCCACAACCTGGGGGACCAGCATGGACACGGACTCACCGAGCATCGCGGCCTCCGCCTCGATCCCGCCGACGCCCCAGCCGAGGACGCCGAGCCCGTTGATCATCGTCGTGTGCGAATCCGTCCCCAGCAGCGTGTCCGGGAAGGCCTGCCCGTTGCGAGCCTCCACCACGCGGGCGAGGTACTCGAGGTTTACCTGGTGCACGATCCCCGTCCCCGGGGGGACGACCTTCAGGTCGTCGAACGCCTGCTGTCCCCAGCGGAGGAACGCGTAGCGCTCGTGATTCCGCTCGTACTCGCGGTCGATGTTGACGTTGATCGCCATCCGGTTGGCGAAGGCGTCGACCTGCACCGAGTGGTCGATGACCAGCTCGGCCGGCAGCTGTGGGTTGGTCCTGGCCGCGTCGCCCCCCAGGTCGTGCATCGCGTGCCGCATGGCGGCGAGGTCGACGATGGCGGGGACGCCCGTGAAGTCCTGGTGGATGACGCGCGCCGGCGTGAAGGAGATCTCGCGGGACGGCTCTGCCCTTGCCACCCACTCCGCGACCGCCTCGACGTGGTCGTCCGTGGACGTCCGGAGGACGTTCTCGAGCAGGATCTTGAGCGTGTACGGCAGCCGCTCGACGTCGTAGTGCTCCTGGAGCGGCGCAAGCCGGAAGATCTCGTAGCTCTCGCCCCCGACGTCGAGCGTCGAGCGTGCTCCGAACGGGTCGGCGGCGGCCACGCTTCGATTCTAGGCGCCGCGCTCCGGCTCCGGTCTCGGCCGAACGAGCCACGTCTCCGTGCCTGGCACCGCGACGTGGCCGGAGCGACCGGTGGACGGCGCGGCTAGGCGGCGTCGAGAGCGCGCGGAAGCTCGTTCGCCCGGCCGGCTTCGGCCGCCTCGACCGCGTCGGGCTCCCACTCCGTCGCGCGCTCGAGGCTCGTTCCGAGCCGCTCGAGGCGCCGGTCGGCCTCGCTGTACTTCGTCTGCGCGTTCGCGATGTGCTTGCCGACGACCTCGAAGTCGCCGCGGAAGCGCTCGAAGTCCTTGCCGATCTGCGCGCAGAACGCCATGACGTCCTGCGCGTGCCGCTCGATCTGCAGCGCGCGCAGCCCCTGAGTGACCATCAGGAGGTACGCGTGAAGGGTGCTCGGCGACACCGCGATGACGCGCTTCCCGTGCGCGTACGCGGAGAGGTTGCCCGTCTTGCCGCAGACGAGCTCGTAGTAGACCGCCTCGGAGGGGAGGTACATGAACGCGAAGTCGAAGGTGCCCTCCGCGGGCCGGATGTACTTCGCCGCGATCGCGTCGATGTGGCCCTTCACGTCCCGTCCGAACGCCTTCTCGTGCAGCTCGCGCTCGTCGTCGCCGTCCGCGTTCGCGAGCCGCTCGAAGTTGTCCAGCGGGAACTTGGCGTCGACGGGCAGCAGCTTGTCGACCCGGATCACCGCGTCGACGCGCTCGCCGGACCGGAACGTGTGCTGCAGCCGGTACGCGTCGGCCGGGAGCATGTCCCGCAGGAGGTTCGCGAGGAGCATCTCCCCGACGCCGCCGCGGGCCTTCGGCGGCCGCAGTGCCTGCTCGAGCCGACCGAGGTCTGCCGCCTTCTGGAGCATCTGCGCCGCCGTCCCGTCGAGCTTGCCGAGCCGCTCGACGATCTGCGTCGCCGTCTGGCCGGCCGTCTGCTGGCTGGAGAGGAGACGGGTGTCGAGCCCCTCGAGCCGGCGGTCGAAGCCCTCGTGCACCTCGGACAGCCGCCGGCCGAGCCGCTCCTCGACGGAACCGAGCCGCGCTTCGATCAGCTCCCGGATCGTGCGCACGACGACCGTGCCCGCGATCGCGACGGCGGCGGCCAAGCCGAGGGTCAGCAGTGCAGTCCCCATAGGACTTGCAAACGCTAGAGATAGGGTCGGACGGAGCGACCCCAGTGGGCCGCCCCGCCCGAAAGGCTCTTACATCGGGTCGTTGCGCTCCGCGCGGTGCTCGGACGCGTCCTCGCGGGCCTCCTGCGCCATCTCCTCGGCGCTGTCGGCTCGCGACTCGGCCATGCCCTCGGCCTCCTGGTGCATCCCTTCCCGACGCATCTCCGAATCGTCCGTGAGGTCGCCTGCGGCCTTCTTTCCGCGGCCTAGCAGCTTGTCGAGAAAGCTCATGTCCCCTCCTATCGTTTGCGGCAGCCAGTGAGTATGGGTGATCCGGCGCCCCGGCGCGAGCTACGCCTCGAAGAGCTCGAGCCGCCAGTCGTTGCAGCGCATGAAATTGCCCTTCGGATACTCGAACTCCTGCTCCTGGACGAGCGTGAAGCCGAGCTTGCGGCAGATCGCGTTCGACGCCGCGTTCTCCACCGACGGGAAGGCGTGCAGGAAGCGGCGCCTGCGCTCCGACCGCGCCAGCTCGATCACCTGGGCGGTGGCGGCGCCGGCGATGCCCCGTCCCTGGAACTCGGGAAGCACGGACCAGCCGGTCTCGTAGACCCCCTCGCCGTTCCACTCGCGCTCCCAGTAGCCGATGGAGCCGACAGCCTCGTCGCTTTCCTCGTCGACGACCTTCAGCATCCGGCCCCTTCCCGAGCCCGCGAGCCGCTCGTAACGGCCCTGCCGCTCGAGTAGCTGCTCGCGGCTCTCGGGCCCGCCGAGGTGCTCGGTCATCCTCGAGTCGCCCAGGAGCCGCTCCAGGAGGGCGAAGTCGCCCTCGCCCCAGGGCTCGAGCCGGACGGACATGCCGCCGAGTCTACGGCCGCCGTCGCTACCATCCGCGCGCGATGGCCAGGAAGGTCAAGACACCCCCACCGCCGCGGCGAGCGGTCCAGGCGCCCAAGCAGCGCACGACCCCGCGCGACGACACGCGCAACCGGAAGATCCTCTACGCGATCGGCGCGTCGGGGTTCGTGATGCTCGCCGTCGTGGTGGGCTTCTTCGCGCTGGCCGGGGGGGACGACGACGCAGAGGGCGCCCAGGGGGCGATCGCGACGATCAGGCAGGCCGGCTGGACCTACCGGAAGCCGCCGGACCAGGGTCGCGACCACGTTCCGGTCTTCACGGAGAACTTCAAGTACAACACCGTCCCTGGCACGAGCGGCGAGCACTCCAACCAGACGGTGATCTACGGGGTGTACGACCAGCCGGTTTCGGAGATCAACTACGTCCACAACCTCGAGCACGGCGCCGTCGGGATGTTCTACGGGCCCGACGTGCCCGAGGCGGAGGTCGCCCGGATGCAGGAGTACTACTCAGCGGATCCGAACGGCCTGATCATGGCTCCCGACAGCCGGCTGGGCGACGAGATCGCCCTGACGGCGTGGAACCATGTCGCGAAGGGCAAGGCCTTCGACGAGAGCGTGTTCGACACGTTCGTCGAGGAGTTCGGCTTCAGGGGGCCCGAGTCGTGCAAGAACGACATCGAGCAGGGCTGCTTCCGCCGCTCCAACCTGGAGCCGGGCAACCAGTAACCGGGAGCTCCCTCCACCGTGGCCGCTGGGTCGCAGGAGCGCCACGGAGAAGGGGACTCCCACCCGGGCTATCCTGCCCCAGCCGGGGTGGCGAAACTGGCTATACGCGGCTGACTTAAAATCAGCTGTCCCCTACGGGGGCGTGCGGGTTCGAGTCCCGCCCCCGGCATCTCGCTGATCCGTTGCTTCTCGTCCTCGCCATCGTCGTCGCAGTCCTGTGGCTGCCGACGGCTTGGGGCATCGTCGTCATCGCCGTCGCGGCGGCGATCGAGGTGGCGGAGGTCGGCTTCTGGTTCTGGCTCTCCCGCCGCCGCAAGGCGGTGACGGGGGCGGAGGCGTTGCCTGGCTCCCGCGGCGTCGTCGTCTCGCCCTGCCGGCCGGTGGGAAACATCCGCGTGGCGGGAGAGCTCTGGCGTGCCCGCTGCGAGGAGGGCGCCGACGTCGGCGACTCGGTCGTCGTCGAGCGGCTGGATCCCGAGCTCACGCTCGTCGTGAGGAAGGAACCCTGACTCTAGACTTCCCGGGCCGTGGCGCTGGACGTCGAACAGGCAGCTCTCGAGTGGGACACGCCGCTCTTCCGGATGGCCATCGCCCAGTTCGAGCAGGGGCTGGAGCACGCGGACGTGGAGGAGGACGTCGCCGAGCGGCTGCGGTTCCCCGAGCGCGGGGTGATGATGTCCGTGCCGTTCCGTCGGGACGACGGTTCGCTGGAGGTGGTCCCGGGCTACCGGGTGCAGCACTCGACGGTGCTCGGCCCCACCAAGGGCGGCATCCGCTACGACCCGCACGTCTCGCTCGGCGAGTGCACCGCGCTCGCGATGTGGATGACGTGGAAGTGCGCGCTCCTGCGGCTCCCGTACGGCGGCGCCAAGGGCGGCGTGCGCTGCAACCCGCGTGAGCTGTCGATCGGCGAGCTCGAGCGCCTGACGCGCCGCTTCACGGTGGAGCTCCGGCCGGTGATCGGCCCCGACCAGGACATCCCGGCGCCGGACATGGCGACGAACGAGAAGACGATGGCCTGGATCATGGACACGTACTCCATGGTCGAGGGTCACGCCGTGCCGGAGATCGTGACCGGGAAGCCGATCTCGATCGGCGGCTCGGTCTTCCGCCGCGAGGCGACCGGGGCCGGGGTCGTGATGGTGATCGAGCACGCGTGCGAGCGGCTCGGCTGGAACCTCGGGGAGCAGCGCTGCGTCGTCCAGGGGTACGGCAACGTCGGGGGCGTCGCGGCGCACGAGCTGGCGGTGCGCGGCGCGCGGGTGATGGCCGTTTCGGACATCTCCGGAGGGGTGTACTCCGAGGCCGGCCTCGACCTGGACGCGCTCAACGCGTGGATCGCGGAGCAAGGCTCGCTCGAGGGCTACCCGGACGCACAGCACATGTCGAACGCCGACCTGCTCGAGCTGCCTTGCGACATCCTCGTCCTCGCCGCGCTCGAGGATCAGATCACGGCCGAGAACGCCGCCAGGATCGACGCCAGGATGGTCGCGGAGGGCGCGAACGGCCCGACCACCGTCGAGGCCGACGCGCTCCTGGCGGAGCGCGGCATCGTCGTCCTGCCGGACATCCTCACGAACGCCGGCGGGGTGACGGTCTCCTACTTCGAGTGGGTGCAGGACCTCGGCCGCCTGTTCTGGTCCCGGGACGAGATCCGCAAGAAGCTTGCCGAAACGCTCGGAGACGCGTTCGACCGCGTGTGGAGCCTCTCCGAGCAGCTCGAGATCACCTTGCGACAAGCCGCGCTCGTGGTCGCCATCCGCGAAGTGGCCGGCGCCCTGACCGCGCGCGGGATCTATCCCTGAGTCGTGCCCCACCAGGCAATACACGCCTGCTTCTGGCCCGCGATCACGCAGCGCCAACGCACACCCTCCTCCTCACCAAGGCTCACGAGCCTTGGCTCGTCGGAGTGTGCACGTTGGCTTGGTGCTCGCGACCCAGAAGCGGGGCAGCATTACCTGGAGGGGCACTAATGGCCGTCGTTCGCGAGGCGATGGTCTCCGACCCGCCGACGCTCGGCGTCGGCGACAGCGCCCAGGAGGCGGGACTCGCGCTCGCGCGGCCCGAGGTCCGGGCGGTGTTCGTCTGCGAGGAGCACCGGTTCGTCGGCGTCGTCACCCGCAAGACGCTGGTCCGCGAGGTCGTCGCGACCGGGCAGGACCCGAAGACCACCCGGCTCGGCGACATCGCCGAGGAGCCGCACTGGACGGTCGACGCCGAGACGCCGGTCGAGGAGGCGTTCCGGTTCATGGAGGAGAAGGACATCGAACGCGTCCCCGTCGTGGAGGGCGATCGCCTGGTCGGCGTCCTGTCCCGTAGCGCCCTCCAGCGCCGGCTGGCGGAGGACGACCCGCCGCCGTACGACCCGGACCTCGCCCCCTAGCGACGCGGCGCTTCACCCGGTCGCGGCCTGGATCGCCTTCCACTCCCAGACGCGGTACGGCACGGCCCTCGCTTCGGGTGAGCTGCGAAGCGGCCGGAGCTGCTCGAGCCGCTCGAGCAGCTCCGCCGTGGCGCGGTCCTTGGGGAGATAGCCGGCCGCGCCTGCGTCCAGGGCGCGCTGGACGTCTTCGGGATCCTTCGACGAGCTCACCACCAGCACGGCCGTGTCCGCGAGGCTCCCGAGGATCCTGCGGGTCGCCTCGAGCCCGTCCATGCGTGGCATGCGCACGTCCATGACGACGACGTCCGGCCGGAGGTCGAGCGCGAGCTCCACCCCCTCGGCGCCGTCGAAGGCGTGCGCGAGCACCTCGACGCCGTCCATCCTCAGCAGACACGTGATCAGCTCGGCGAACGCCGGATCGTCGTCGACGAGGAGGACGCGGAGCGGGGGGACGGCGGCTGGCATTGCGGCTCCTTTCGGAGGTCGTTCTGGCGGCTTGTCGGGGAAGACGCCGCAGCCGACCGCCACTTGCGCATGGTTTTCGAAGATCCCCCTTTCGAGGGAATGCGCGAAAACGGGAAACGAGCGACCCTCTGAGTGAGTGAGCGTCGCCGAGCCAGCCTCTACTGGGCTCGAGACGGCCGCCGAGCGGCTGTACGAGCGGAACTCGTCACGTGTCTACGGCTACTGCCTGAAAATGCTCGGCAGCCGCGAGGAGGCCGAGGACGCCTCACAGACGACTTTCATGCAAGCCTTTCGGGCGCTCCAGCGCGGCGTCGTGCCTGCGTTCGAGACGGCGTGGCTGCTGGCGATCGCGAAGAACGTCTGCCGCGCGCGGCACCGGGCCGGCGGGCGGCGGAAGGCCGTTGAGCTCGCGCGCGACCCGCAGGATCTCGAGCAGCTCGCCGGCGGGCCCGAGCGCGACGACGGTTCGCTCGTCGGTCTGCAGGACGCCCTCGCCCGGCTGCCGGAGATGCAGCGCCGGGCCTTCCTCCTGCGCGAATGGCAGGGACGTTCGTACGCCGAGATCGCGCTCGAGCTCGGAGTGACGGTTCCGTCCGTCGAGGCGTTGATCTTCCGCGCGCGCCGCGGACTCGCCCACGAGCTCGGCGGCGAGGAGCGGCGGCGCGG
>DASVEW010000106.1:0-18107 GCA_036380355.1 Gaiellaceae bacterium
GACGGGCTGCTGTACGGCCCCGGCGTCTACGACATGAAAGGCGGGCTCGTCCAGCTGGTGTACGCGCTCAGGGCCCTCGACGAGCTCGGCGCTGTTCCGGCAGTCACGCCCGTCGTGCTCCTGAACTCGGACGAGGAGGTCGGCAGCGAGGACTCGGTGCGCTGGATCCGGCTGCTGGCACGCGGGGCCGTCAGGGCGCTCGTCCTCGAGCCGCCGTCCGGCGCCGCCGGCCGGCTGAAGACCGGCCGCAAGGGCGTCGGCCTCTTCCGCCTAACAGTCAGGGGACGCGCCGCCCACGCAGGCTCCAGCCCGGAGGAGGGCGTCAGCGCGATCCTCGAGCTCGCGCACCAGGTCGAGCGCCTGTTCGCGCTCAACGACCCGGACCGGGGGATCACCGTCAACGTCGGGACGATCGACGGCGGGCTGCGCGCGAACGTCGTCGCGCCGGAGGCGGCGGCGCTCGTCGACGTCCGTGTGCCCGATGCAGCGGCTGCCGTGGACGCCGAGCGCGCGATTCGGTCGGCCGGACCGCTTCCCCCCGGCGTCCGGGTCTGCGTCGACGGAGAGTTCGGCCGCCCGCCGATGGTCGCCACCGCGAGGAACCGCGCCCTCTGCGACCGGGCCCGGGTGCTCGCGACCCGGCTCGGGCTCGACGTCGAGGAGGCGGGGCTCGTCGGCGGGGCCTCGGACGCGAACTTCACGAGCGAGCTGACGGCCACCCTGGACGGGCTCGGAGCGCTCGGCGACGGCGCCCACGCCGCGGACGAGCACGTCCTCTTGCACGCGCTTCCCGAGCGAGCGGCGCTCCTCGGGCTGCTGCTGCTCGAGCCCGCCTAGCGGCTCGAACTCTCCTAGCGGCTTTCCCGCAGCGGCGTTCCGCGCCCGCCCGGATTCCGACGCGCGAGGCCGCGGCGAGCATCAGGTCGAGAAGGAGGTTCGAATGCTCGACTTCACCGACGGCACCACGTGGTTCCTCGCCGGCCTCGCCCTGACGGCGTTCGTCGCGGCGCTCGCCGCTGCACTTGCGCTGTACGCCCACCGGGTAGTACACCGATGAGCGTGGCGACCGCGAACGCACTCGGCATCTTCGACCGCATCGTCTGCGGCCTGGACGACTCTCCGGAGGCGCTCGAGGCAGCACGGCAGGCGGCGCGGCTCCGCTCGTCGGGCGGACTGCTCCGGCTGGCGGCGGTGGCCGACGTCGGCGTCGCCGTGCATGCCGGCTTCGCGATGAGCCACGTGCTGGAGGAGCTCGACGCGTCGGCGCGGGAGGCGCTCCACCGGGCGATCGACACCGTCCACCCCGACAGCACGCATCTCCTCGCCGGAGATCCTGTTTCCACCCTGCTGGACGAGGTGGCGCGCACCGGCGCGACCCTCGTCGCGGTGGGCCCGCACGGGCACAGCAGGGCACTCGGAATGCTGCTGGGCGGCGTCTCGACGGCGCTGCTCCACGAGGCGCCGTGCTCTGTCCTGCTCGCGCGGAGCGGCCGGTACGGCCCGTTCCCGTCCAGCATCATCGCCGGCGTCGACGGCTCGGAGCAATCGTTGGCCGCCTGGGACGTGGCGCGATCGGTTGCCGAGCGGTTCGACGCGGAGCTCGTGACCGTCGCCGCGCGCGGTGGTAAGGGCGTCGACGCGGACAGGGTCCAGGAGCTCGACCCGGACGCCGTCCTCGACCCCCGCAAGCCGGTCGAGGCGCTCGTCGACCTCTCGGCGGAGGCCGACCTGCTTGTTGTCGGCAGCCGCGGGCTGCACGGGCCGGCGGCGCTCGGCAGCGTGAGCGAGCGGGTGGCGCACCGGGCCCCGTCGTCGGTGCTGGTCGTCCGGCAGCCCCCGGTTCACGACTCCTAAGGGAGGCAGTCATGGAGACAAAGGAGCAAACAGCCGCGACGCCGCCGAAGGCAGCCTCGGTGTTCGAACGTGTCCTGGTCGGCGTCGACGGCTCGGCCGAGTCGCTCGCTGCGGTGCGCCAGGCCGCGACGCTCGCCGAGGGGCCGATCACGCTGCTCGCCGCCTACGAGCTCGCCGCCGCTCTCGTCGGCGGCATGGGGCCGGCGAGCCCCGCCTACCTCGACGAGGAACCTCTGCGGAACGCCGCCGAGCAGGCGCTCGAGAGCGCGCGCGAGGAGATTCCCGGAACGGAGGCTACGGCCAAGGTCGCCCGCGGCCGTCCCTGGGACGCGCTGCTCGCCGAGATCGAGCGGGCCGGCGACACCCTGGTCGCGGTGGGCTCGCACGGGACCGGGCGGGCGCTCGGGATCGTCATCGGGTCGACGGCGACCGAGCTGATCCACAAGGCGCCCTGCTCCGTCCTGGTCGCCCGGACGCCGCTGACCGGCTTTCCGAGCGTGATCGTCGTCGGCCTTGACGGCTCCGCCGAGTCGATCGCCGCCTACGAGACGGCGAAGGCGCTCGCCGACCGCTTCGACTCGAAGCTCGAGCCGGTCGTCGCCTCGGCCGGCGAGGACGTCGACCTCGGAGAGGTCCAGCGGCTGGTCCCGGACCGGGTCCGCGGCACCTCCGAGGACCCGGTTGAGGCGCTCGTCGCCGCTTCCGCCGGCGCCGACCTCGTCGTTGTCGGGAGCCGCGGCCTGCGGGGCGTCAGGGCGCTCGGCTCCGTGTCGGAGCGTGTCGCGCACCAGGCGGCATGCTCGGTCCTGATCGTCCGTCGGGAGCATTGACGGAGCGCGCGGAGCGCCCGGCGGCGCCGGGCGCTCCGCAGCTCGGCCTCACGGAAGAGGAGGCGGGCCGACGGCTTGCGGCGCGCGGACCTGTGCCTCCGCTGCAGACGAGCCGCTCCTACCGCAGCATCGTCCGGGCGAACGTCTTCACCGTCTTCAACCTGATCCTGCTCGTCTTCGGCGTGCTGACGCTCGCGTTCGGGGACTGGCGCGATGCGCTCTTCCTCGGCGTCCTCGTCTCGAACTCGGCGATCGGCATCACGCAGGAGGTCCGGGCGAAGCGCGCGCTCGACCGGCTCGCGGCGCTGGTGCAGCCGACGGCGAGCCTTGTGCGCGACGGCCGCGCGAGGAAGGCCCACGTCGAGGAGCTCGTCCCGGGCGACCTCGTCCGGCTCGCGCCCGGCGACCAGGTCGTCGCGGACGGGCGCCTCCTCGACGCCGACGCGCTGACGCTCGACGAGTCGATCCTGACGGGCGAGTCCCAGGCGGTCGACCGGCGCGCCGGCGCCGAGGTGCGCTCGGGGTCGTTCGCCGTCGAGGGCGCAGGCGCGTACGAGATCACGGCGGTGGGAGCCGATAGCTACGCCGTCCGGATCGCCGGAGAGGCGCGGGCATTCCGCCACCCGCGCTCGCCGCTCGAGCGCGCGCTCAACCGCCTGCTGCTCACGCTCGTCCTCGTCATGGTCCCGCTCGGGCTTCTGCTCGGCGCGGCGCTGTGGGAGCGACGGACGCCGTTCGACGAGGCGGTTCCCACCTCGGTCGCCGCGGTGGTGAGCCTCGTGCCCGAGGGTCTCATCCTCCTCGCCGGCCTCACCTACGCGGTGGCGGCGCTCCGGATGGCCCGGCGCGGCGCGCTCGTCCAGCAGCTGAACGCGGTCGAGTCGCTGGCGTCGGTAGACGTGCTCTGCCTCGACAAGACCGGGACGCTCACCGAGAGCTCGCTGCGGGTCGTCGACCTCGTGGAGCTCGACGGCGGCGGCGCCGATCTCGGGCGATTCGTCGCGAGCTCTCCGGTCCGTAACGACACGCTCGAGGCGATCGCGGCCGCCTACCCTGCGGCCCAGGAGGAGCCGGAGCACGTCGTCCCGTTCTCGTCGCGCTGGCGCTGGAGCGGCTTGCGGCTCGGCGGCCGTGACCTCGTCCTGGGGGCGCCGGAGCTCTTCGAGCTCGGGCCGCTCGCGGAGCGGACCGCCGGCGAGGCGGCGGACGGCCGCCGTGTCGTCGCGTTCGGAACGAGCAGCGAACGTCTCGAGCGCCTCGATCCAACCGTCGGCACGGCGCTGCCGTTCACGGCGACCGCGATCGTCGTCATCTCCGAGCGGCTGCGCCCGGAGGCACGCGCGACGGTCGAGTACTTCCGGCGGGAGGGAGTGGCGCTGAAGGTGATCTCGGGCGACCGCCCGGAGACCGTCGCGGCGATCGCTCGCGATGCGGGCATCCCGGTGACCGAGCCGCTCGATGGACGTCGGCTGCCGGCGGGTGAGCGCGCGCTCGCCGCCGCCCTCGCGAACTCGAACGTGGTCGGCCGGATCTCGCCCGAGGACAAGCGCCGCGTCGTCGAGGCGCTGAAGGCGGACGGCCACTACGTGGCGATGGTTGGCGACGGCGTGAACGACGTGCCGGCGCTGAAGGCCTCGCGGCTCGCGATCGCGCAGGGTGGGGGCACCCAGATGGCGAAGAGCGTCGCCGACCTCGTCCTCGTCTCGGGCGACTTCGCGGCGATCCCCGCGATGGTGCGGGAGGGGCGCCAGATCCTGCGCAACCTCCAGCGGGTCGCGCGCCTGTTCGTGACGAAGTCGGCGTTCGCCGCCTTCCTGATCCTCTCCGCCGGGCTGACGCCGACCGCGTATCCGCTGCTACCCCGCCACCTCACGCTCGCCGCGGCACTCACGATCGGGATCCCGGCGTTCTTCCTCGCGCTGGCGCCCAGCCGAGGGGCGTTCCGCGCGCCGTCGTTCCTGCGCGACGTCTCAGCGTTCGCCCTCCCCGCCGGCACGGCGGCCGGCCTGGGAGTGCTCTCGAGCTATTGGTTCGCGCTCCATGTCCTCGACCTCCCGGTCCGTGAGGCACGCACCGTGGCGACGACCGCACTCGTCGCGATCGGCCTCTACTTCGTCCTCGTCCTGGAGGCCTCCGGGCGAAAGCGCGGCGCGGTCGTGTCGACGCTCGTCCTCGGCCTGGCCGCCGGCTACGCGCTCGTGCTCGCCTGGCCCTGGTCGCGGGAGTTCTTCGCCCTCGCCGTCCCCACGCCGGCCATGCTGGCGACCGCCGCGGGCGGCTCGGCTCTCGTGCTCACCGGGCTCTGGCTGGCGGATCCGCGCTTCGCGCCCGGCCGGGCGCACGCTTCGGAGGAGTAGGCTCGGGGCGTGGACCCGATCCGTGTCCGGGACACGAAGCGCCGGCTCGAGCGGGGGAACGGCGGCTACGAGATCGTCCACGAGTCGGCGGGCCTCGAGATCGGCGTCTACGTGCTCGTGGCGCCGGAGCCGGACCGGCAGCAGCCGCACGACCGCGACGAGGTCTACGTGGTCCTCGAGGGACGGGGGACGCTTCAGGTCGGCGACGACTCGGTCGACCTCGTCGAGGGCGACGCGGCGTTCGTGCCGGCGCACGTCGACCACCGCTTCTCCGGCTACGAGGGGCTCAGCGTGCTCGTGATCTTCGCCGGGGACAGGCCGGACGCCGCCGCATGAGCGAAGGCTTCGAGCTCGGTCGCATCGCGGGCATCCGCATCTCGATCCACTGGAGCTGGATCGTCGTCTTCGTCCTGATCACGTGGACGCTCGCGGACTCGATCTTCCCGAATCAGAACCCCGGCCTGTCCGATTCGGCCTACCTGACCATGGCGGTCGTGGCCGCGGTGCTCTTCTTCGCCTGTCTCCTCCTGCACGAGCTCGGGCACGCGCTCCAGGCGCGGCGTGAGGGGATCGAGATCGAGGGGATCACGCTCTGGCTGTTCGGCGGCGTCGCGCAGTTCAGAGGCCTCTTCCCGAGCGCAGGCGCCGAGTTTCGCGTCGCGATCGCAGGCCCGCTCGTGTCGCTCGCGCTCGGGGTCGCCTTCGTGCTCGCCGCGGTAGCGCTCGACATACCGCGCGCGGTGGACGGCGTCGCGGCGTGGCTCGGCTTCATCAACCTCATGCTCCTCGGCTTCAACCTGATCCCGGCGCTGCCGCTCGACGGCGGGCGTGTCCTCCGCGCCGCCCTCTGGCGCGCGAAGGGCGACCTCGCGGCGGCGACGCGGACGGCGGCCGGGATCGCGCGGGGCTTCGCCTACCTCCTGATCCTGCTCGGCCTCGCGGAGCTCGTCCTGCTCGGGTCCTTCGGCGGCGTCTGGCTCGCCTTCATCGGCTGGTTCCTGCTCCAGGCATCCGCCGCCGAGGCGCGGTATCTCGCCGCCCGCCAGGCGCTCGGCGGGCTTCGCGTCGCCGACCTGATGGCGCGCGACCCGGCCACGGTTCCGCAGGACATGAGCCTCGGCCGCTTCGTCGACGACGTCGTCTTCTCGCGCCGCTTCACGACCTACCCGGTGGTCGACAACGGCCGGGTCGTCGGCCTGCTGCCGTTCCGGTGCGTCGCCGAGACTCCGCGACGGGAGTGGGACGAGCGGGCGGTGCGCGAATGCATGGTCGGCCTCGACGAGACGCCGGTGTTCCGGCCGGACGAGCCGCTGCTCGGCGCCTTCGAGCGGCTCGGCAGCTCCGAGCTCAACCGCGGGCTCGTGCTCGACGGCGACCGGCTCGTGGGCCTGCTCTCGATCACGGACGTGGCCCGCGCGCTCGAGGTCGGCGGGCCGCGCCGGGCGCTGCGCTCAGCGGCTCAGTAGTCGCCCGCAGCCCGGATCGGGCCTCGCGCCGATGCGCCGTCCGCGCCTGCGACGGACGATTGCGCCGTACCTGAAAGGAGGAGCGATGGAGACGCTCAGCTACGTCCCGCTCCGGACAGTGCACGCCTATCAGACCGACGAGGACACGGTGCTCGAGGTGGAGCTTCCCGCCGACGAGCCGAAGGTGACGGTCGCCCTCGACGGTCGAACGCTCACCGTCCGCGTGCCGTGCTGCGACGACCGCGACCGCTGGCACATGAACGCCGACGTCACCGGCGTCTGACGGTGACGAGGGAGGAGCCGGAGATCGTCGTGCCCGAGTACCCGCCGGACGACGCGCGCAAGCCGGCCGTCCTGCACTGAGAGGAGGAACGATGAGAAACGTCGTCATCATGGGGGCCGGCGGGCGCGACTTCCACGACTTCAACGTGGTGTTCCGGAACGATCCGGACGTGGACGTCGTCGCCTTCACGGCCACCCAGATCCAGGGGATCGATAGGCGGCGCTACCCTGCGTCGCTCGCCGGCGAGCTCTACCCGGCCGGCATCCCGGTCTACCCGGAGGAGCAGCTCACCGAGCTGATCCGGGAGCTCGACGTCCACGAGGTCGTCTTCGCCTACTCGGACGTCTCGCACGAGACGGTGATGCACAAGGCGTCGATCGCGCTCGCCGCCGGCGCCGATTTCCGGCTGCTCGGCCCGAGGGCGACGATGCTGGAGAGCACGAAGCCGGTGATCGCCGTCGGCGCCGTCCGCACCGGGTCGGGCAAGAGCCAGACCAGCCGCCGGATCGGGCAGATCCTGCTCGACCGCGGCCTGCGGGTTGCGCTCGTCCGGCATCCGATGCCGTACGGCGACCTCGAGGCGATGCGCGTGCAGCGCTTCGCCTCGCAGGCCGACATCGACGCCTCCCATCCCACGATCGAGGAGCGCGAGGAGTACGAGCGCCCCGTCGAGCTCGGGATGGTTATCTACGCGGGCGTCGACTACGGCGAGATCCTGGCCGAGGCCGAGCAGGACGCCGACGTCATCGTCTGGGACGGCGGGACCAACGACTTCCCGTTCTTCCGCCCGGACCTCCATGTCGTCGTCGTCGACCCGCTCCGGCCGGGGCACGAGCTCCGGTACCACCCGGGCGAGACGAACCTCCGCCTGGCGGACGTCGTCGTCGTCAACAAGCTCGACTCGGCGGCGCCGGAGCAGGTCGCCCGCGTCATGGCGGACATCGAGGCGGTCAACCCCGATGCGACCGTGATCCGGGCCGAGTCGCCGGTCGAGCTGGCCGATCCGCTCGCGCTCGCGGGCAAGACGGCGCTCGTCGTCGACGACGGGCCGACGATCACGCACGGGGAGATGGCGTACGGGGCCGGGACCGTCGCGGCCCGCGGCGCCGGCGCGTCGGAGATCATCGACCCGCGGCCGTGGGCGGTCGGCTCGATCGCCGACGTCTACGACCGCTTCCCGCACATCGGGCACGTGCTGCCCGCGATGGGGTACGGCGAGAAGCAGCTGCAGGAGCTCGAGGACACGATCAACGCGATCCCGTGCGACGTCGTCGTCACCGGGACGCCGATCGACCTCGGGCGCCTGATCCGCTCCCGCCACCCGATCCTGCACGCGACCTACGAGCTCCGCGAGGTCGGCGAGCCGACCCTCGCGGATGTGCTCGACCCCGTGCTGGCACGGGTCGAGACGGCGGTCGCGCTGTTCTAGGAGGGCTTGGTGCGGTCGCCGGCTCGCCCGGCGGCCGCACCGCCCGTCGTCAGGCGGCGTCCTCGGGCTCGGGCTCCGCGTCGGCGCCCGGGTCGAGGAGCGCCTCGAGGGAGCACTCGCCGTGCTCCCACAGCGGGCAGTCCTCCGTGCAGAGCTCGACGCGCCCGGCGCGTGCGGCGAGCCCGCACCGACGTTCGCTGGGAGCGGCGGTCTCCGCGGTCATGGGCGCAGTCTTCGTCGCAGGCCCGGCGCGGCCATCGGCGGCGGCGCGTACGAGCCTCCGTGATTCCCCGCAGGCCGAACCCGCATGGATGCCGATGGCGTGCCTCCTGCGGTGGGTCAGGCTCGGCCCGAGAACGCAGAGAAGGGAGCTTCCGATGAACGAGCCGATCGTCGAGGCGAAGGCGCTCGTCAAGACCTACGACACCGGCGCGGTCAAGGTGCACGCGCTGAAGGGCGTCGACCTCGCAATCAGCCGCGGGGAGATGGTGTCGATCATGGGGCCGTCGGGCTGCGGCAAGACCACGCTCCTCAACTGCCTCTCCGGCCTCGACGCGATCGACGGCGGCGACGTCCTCATCGAGGGCGTCTCGCTGGCGCAGATGTCGGACCGGCAGCGGACGGACTACCGCGCGGCTCACATGGGCTTCGTGTTCCAGTTCTACAACCTGATGCCGGTGCTCACGGCCGTGGAGAACGTCGAGCTGCCGCTCCTCGTCTCACGCGTCCCTTCGAAGCAGGCGCGCGAGAAGGCTCTCGACGCCCTCGAGCTCGTCGGGCTCCGCGCCCGTGCCGGCCACGTGCCGGACGAGCTTTCCGGCGGCGAGCGCCAGCGGACGACGATCGCCCGGGCGCTCGTGAACGATCCCGCGATCGTGTGGGCCGACGAGCCCACGGGCGACCTCGACAGCGAGAACGCGGCCGAGATCACCGAGCTGATGCGCCACCTGAACGTCGAGCGCGGGCTGACGTTCCTCATCGTCACGCACGACCTCAGCGTCGGCCGCAAGGCCGACCGGATCGTCCGCATGCTCGACGGCGGTGTCGTCGAGGACCAGTACCTGGAGGTGCCGCATGCACGCGCGGGTCACGCAGCTTGAGATCGACACGACACGAATCGACCTGGACTACGCCGTTCAGCTCTTCCGCTCCGAGGTGCTTCCGGCGCTTCGCGAGCAGGACGGCTACGACGGCACGTACGTGCTCGCCAACCCGGACGGCAAGGCGCTGCTCTTGACCTTCTGGGACACGGAGGAGGCGGCCGAGGCGCAGGCTGAGACCGGCTTCTACGCCGAGACGCTCGCACGCTACGCGGCGATCTTCCGCGCGCCGCCGGGCCGTGACCGCTACGCGGTCCTGGTCGCCGACCAGCCGGTCGGCAGCGCGAGGTAGGTGCGACGATGAACGAGCTCTTCGGCATTCCGATGGACTCGCTGGCACTCGGGATCGTCGTGGCGCTGGCGGTGCTCCTGGGCGCGATCGGCGCGCTCGCAGTCCGCAACCGGATCTTCCTGAAGCTCGGAATCCGCAACATGACCCGCCGTCCCGCCCGCACGGCGCTGATCGTCCTCGGGCTGATGCTGGGCACGGCGATCATCTCGTCGGCGCTCGCCACGGGCGACACCATGAGCCACACGATCCGCAGCTCGGCGATCACGTCGCTCGGGCAGACGGACGAGCTCGTGTCCGTGCGCGGCGCCGACGTCGAGGCCGACATCGAGCTCGGCTCGACGACGGGGATCGAGTACTTCGACGAGCGGATCTTTCCCGAGGTGGAGTACGAGCTGCTGCTCGGACACGAGGACCTGATCGACGGCGTGGCGCCCGCGATCGTGGAGCCGCTGGCCGTCCAGAGCATCACGACGCGCCAGAGCGAGCCGCGGGTGACCCTCTTCGCAAGCAGCCAGCCTCACCTCGGAGCCTTCGGCGTGATTCGCCGGCACTCCGACGGGCAGCCGCAGTACCTCAACGACCTGCGCGCCGGCGAGGTCTTCCTGAACGCCGATGCGGCCGAGGAGCTCCGGGCGGCGCCCGGGCACGAGCTGCGCCTCTATGCCGAGGGTCAGGCGGTGCCCGTCCGGGTCCGCGAGATCGTCGACTACGAGGGCGCCGGAACCGACGGGTCCGCGCTCCTGCTGCCGCTCGACGCGGCGCAGCGGCTGCTCGACCGCGTCGGCGAGATCAAGCACGTCCTGATCTCGAACCGCGGCGACGAGCTGGCCGGCGCCGACCTCACCGAGCAGGTCACGACGATCGTCGAGCCGGTCGTCGCTCCCCATGGCCTCGAGGTCGATCCGGTCAAGGAGGACGCGCTCGAGGCGGCCGACGCCGAGGGCAACGCGTTCATGATGCTGTTCACGACCTTCGGCAGCTTTTCGATCTTCGCCGGAGCGATGCTGATCTTCCTGATCTTCGTCATGCTGGCCGCCGAGCGGCGCGGCGAGCTGGGCATCGCCCGCGCGGTCGGAACGCGGCGCGGCCATCTCGTGCAGCTGTATCTCTTCGAGGGGCTCGCCTACGACGTGATCGCCGCGGCGGTCGGGGCGCTGCTCGGCGTCGCCGTCGCGTTCGGGATGGTCTTCGTGATGGCGTCCGCGCTCGAGTTCGCGGACATCGCGATCAAACCGGACGTCCAGCCGCGCAGCCTGATCGTCGGCTACGGGATCGGCGTGCTGCTCACGTTCGCCATCGTCACCGTGTCGGCCTGGCGCGTCAGCCGGCTGAACATCGTGGCGGCGATCCGGAACACGCCCGAGCCGCTCGTCCGCAAGTCCCGCAAGCGGCGCTGGATCCCGGGATTGCTCGCGATCGTCCTCGGGGCGCTCATCACGATGTCGGGCGTCTCCTCGGCCGACGCGGCCGGGTTCATGCTGGGCGTTTCGCTGCTCGTCCTCGGCGCCGTCCCGCTCGTCCGCGCGGCCGGCGCACCCGAGCGGATCGTCTTCACCTCGACCGGGCTCCTGCTCGTCGTCTTCTGGCTGCTGCCCTTCGACACGGTCGAGACGCTGGCCGGGAAGGAGCTCAAGTGGGGCTTCGGCGTCTGGATCATGAGCGGGATCTTCGTCGTGCTCGGCACGGCCTGGGCGATCGTGTTCAACGCCGACCTGCTCCTCGGCGGCCTCGTCGCCACCGTCGGCCGGATCCGCGCTGTGGCGCCGGTCCTGCGGATGGCGATCGCCTACCCGCTGCGGAACCGGTTCCGGACGGGCGTCACGCTGGCGATGTTCACGCTCGTGGTGTTCACGCTCGTCGTCGGCGCCGTCGTCTCCGGGTCGTTCATCGCGGTGTTCAACGACGCGGAGAAGTTCGGAGGCGGCTTCGACGTCCGTGCCCAGGCGGCTCCGACGAACCCGATCGTCGGAATGGACGCGGCGATCCGCCGGACTCCGGGTCTCGAGCCGGCGCAGTTCACCGTCGTGTCGGAGCAGTCGCTCCTCGCCGCCGAGGCGCGGCAGAACGGCTACGACGACGCCCTCGCCGACTACCCGCTGCGCGGATTCGACGAGCCCTTCCTGCGGTCGACGACGTACGACATGGCCGCGCTGGCGCGTGGGTACGACGCCGCGCCCGACGTCTGGCGGGCACTGGCGGAGAAGCCTGGGCTCGCAGTCGTCGATGCGATCGTTGCGCCGAGGCGGGACAACTGGAACGCCGGCAACGTGCCGCCGGACTTCAAGCTCCACGGCTTCGTCCTCGAGGACGGCGTCTTCGACCCGTTCACGCTCTCGACTCGCGATCCGCAGACGGGGAAGACGCTGACGCTGACGGTGATCGGGGTCCTCGCTGACACCGTCCCACTGGAGATGCAGGGGATCTGGACGTCGCAGCGGACGGTGAGCGCGGCGTTTGGCGAGCGGATGCGGCCGACGGCCTACTACTACGCGCTCGCCGACGGTGTCGACGCGAGGGAGATCGCGCCGAAGCTCGAGTCGGCGTTCGTCGCGAACGGCCTCGAGGCCGACGCGCTCGAGGAGGTGCTCGAGGACACGGTTTCGGTCTCTCTGACGTTCAACCGCCTGATCCAGGGCTTCATGGGCCTCGGCCTGATTGTCGGCATCGCCGCCCTGGGCGTGATCAGCGCCCGGGCCGTGGTCGAGCGCCGGCAGCAGATCGGGATTCTCAGGGCGCTCGGCTTCCGGCGGCGGATGATCCAGCTCAGCTTTCTGATCGAGTCGTCCTTCATCGCGCTGACCGCGATCGTCGTCGGGACGCTCCTGGCGCTGATCGTCTCGGTCAACGTGATCGAGGACACGGCGAGCCAGTCCAGCTGGGCCGAGATCGCGATCGTCGTGCCGTGGGTCAACCTGGCGATCATCTTCACCACCGTCTACGCGGCGGCGCTGCTCGCCACGCTGGCGCCCGCGGTCCGCGCCTCGAGGGTCTATCCGGCCGAGGCGCTGCGGTATGAGTGACGGGAAGGTCGTCGCGGCCGTCGACTCGAGCGTCGCGGGCAATCCCGTCCTGGTGACGGCCCGCGCGCTCGCCCGTGTGCTCGGCGCACGGGTGGAGGCGATTCACGTCCTCGCGGACGACGATGCGCCGCACGACGCCGCGGCGGCGGTCGGCGTGCCGCTCCGGGTCGTGCGCGGCCCGGTGGTCGACCGCCTCGCGGAGGTCGGCCGGGACCCCGACACGGTCGCGATGGTGATCGGCGCGCGCTCGACGCCGGCCAGCCCGCGCGCCCTCGGCTCCACGGCGCTCGCCGTCGTCACGTCGTGCACGAAGCCTGTGGTCGTCGTCCCGCCGGTCGGCCGGATCGCGCCCGCCCTCTCCAGGGTGCTCGTTCCGCTCGAGGGAACCGTTTCGACGTCGCTGGCGCCGCAGTCGCTCATCGAGCTTGGGCAGAACTCGAGCATCGAGGTCGTCGCATTGCACGTCGACGAGGACGGCTCGGAAGGCGACGAGGAGTTCCTTCGCCGCTACTGCCCGTCGGGCATCGGCTTCGTGCGGCTCGAACGCCGGTCCGGCCGCCGGGAGGAGCTCGTCCCTCAGGTCGCCGACGAGCTCGGCTGCGACCTGATCGCCCTCGGCTGGGTGCAGGAGCTCGCGCCCGGCCGCGCGCAGGTCGTTCGCGCCGCACTCGAGCGCTCTCCGCTTCCTATCATGCTGATTCCCGTCCGGCTCGAGGCCGGCGGGGAGAAGCCCTGGGCCGCGTCGGTAGGAGGAGACGCATGACTGCGACGAGCGAGACGACAGCGACACTCGCGTCCGACGAGCTCCGGCTCCTTGACGGGTACTGGCGGGCGGCGAACTACCTCTCCGTCGGCCAGGTCTACCTGCTGGACAACCCGCTGCTCCGCGAGCCGCTCCGGCCCGAGCACGTCAAGCCGCGCCTGCTCGGCCACTTCGGCACGACCCCGGGGCTGAACCTGATCTACGTGCACTTGAACCGGGCCATCCGGCGGCGCGACCTGAGCGCGATCTACGTGACCGGCCCGGGCCACGGCGGGCCGGCGCTCGTCGCGAACGCCTACCTCGAGGGCACGTACACCGAGCGCTACCCAGACGTCACGCGGGACGAGGCCGGCCTGCAGAAGCTCTTCCGCCAGTTCTCCTTTCCCGGCGGGATCCCGAGCCACGTCGCGCCCGAGGTGCCCGGCTCGATCCACGAGGGCGGCGAGCTCGGCTACGCGCTCGTCCACGCCTTCGGCGCGGCGTTCGACAACCCGGACCTCGTCGTCGCCTGCGTCGTGGGCGACGGCGAGGCCGAGACCGGGCCGCTCGCCGCCAGCTGGCACTCGAACAAGTTCCTGAACGCCCGCGCCGACGGCGCCGTCCTGCCGATCCTCCACCTGAACGGCTACAAGATCGCGAACCCGACCGTGCTCGCCCGGATTCCCGAGGACGAGCTGGTCGCGCTCTTCCGGGGCTACGGCTGGGAGCCGCTGCTCGTCGAGGGCGGCGAGCCGGAGGCGGTGCACCAGGCGTTCGCGGCCGCGCTCGACCGGGCGCTCGACCGGATCACCGAGATCCAGCGGGCGGCGCGCGACGACGGCGAGACGACCCGCCCGGTCTGGCCGATGATCGTCCTCCGCACGCCGAAGGGCTGGACGGGCCCGGAGGAGGTCGACGGCAAGCAGACCGAGGGGAGCTGGCGGTCGCACCAGGTTCCGATGACCGACGTGCGCGACAACCCCGCCCACCTGTCGCTCCTCGAGGAGTGGCTGCGCAGCTACGGGCCGGAGGAGCTCTTCGACGACGAGGGGCGGCTGCGCCCCGACCTGGCCGCCCTTCCGCCCTCCGGTACGAGGCGCATGAGCGCGAGCCCCCACGCGAACGGCGGCGAGCTGCTCCGCGACCTCGCGCTGCCCGACTTCCGCGACTACGCGGCCGAGGTCGACGGGCCGGCGACGACGACGAGCGAGGCGACGCGCGTCCTGGGCGGTTTCCTCCGCGACGTCGTCGCCCGAAACCCGGAGAACTTCCGGCTCTTCGGCCCCGACGAGACCGCGTCCAACCGCCTCGGGGACGTCTTCAGCGTCACCGACCGGGTCTGGAACGCACGGATCGAGCCCGGCGACGACGGTCTCGCGCCCGAGGGCCGCGTCCTCGAGGTCCTCTCCGAGCATCTGTGCCAGGGCTGGCTCGAGGGCTACCTGCTGACGGGCCGGCACGGCCTCTTCAACTGCTCCGAGGCGTTCATCCACATCGTGGACTCGATGTTCAACCAGCATGCGAAGTGGCTGAAGGTGACCGACGACATCCCCTGGCGCAGGCCGATCGCGTCGCTCAACTACCTCCTGAGCTCCCACGTCTGGCGCCAGGACCACAACGGCTTCTCCCATCAGGATCCCGGCTTCATCGACCACGTCGTGAACAAGAAGGCCGAGGTGATCCGCGTCTACCTGCCGCCGGATGCCAACACGCTCCTCTCCGTGGCGGACCACTGCCTACGGAGCCGGAACTACGTCAACGTGATCGTCGCGGGGAAGCAACCGGCGCTGAACTACCTCTCGATGGACGACGCCATCGTCCACTGCACGCGCGGCCTCGGGATCTGGGAATGGGCCTCGAACGACGAGGGCGGGGAGCCGGACATCGTGCTCGCGGCCGCAGGCGACATCCCGACGCTCGAGACCCTGGCCGCTGCGGCGCTTCTCCGCGAGGAGCTCCCGGAGCTCAAGGTCCGGGTCGTGAACGTTGTCGACCTGATGCGGCTCCAGCCGGACACCGAGCATCCGCATGGCCTGCCTGACGCGGAGTTCGACTCCATCTTCACGGAGGACCGTCCGATCGTGTTCGCGTACCACGGCTATCCGTGGCTGATCCACCGCCTCGCCTACCGGCGGCGCAACCACGACAACCTCCACGTCCGCGGCTACAAGGAGGAGGGGACGACGACGACGCCGTTCGACATGGTCATGCTCAACGACCTCGACCGCTTCCACCTCGCGATCGACGTGATCGACCGTGTGCCGGGGCTCGCGGCCGGCGCAGCCGGACTGCGGCAGAGGCTCGTCGAGCGGCGCCTGAAGGCGCGCGCGTACACGCGGGAGCACGGCGAGGACGACCCCGAGATCAGCGGCTGGGCCTGGCCGCACTGAACTTAGAGGAGGGTCTGGGGAAACGTAGGCTGTGCCGCCGGGCCTCGCTGGCCGCTCCGAGGGCGCGTCCTCAGTCGCGCCCGTACCCTCCGCGTACGAACGCTCCCTGCGTCCTTCCCTCGAAACGACCATCGAACCCCGGCAACGAGCGACGTTCCCCCAGACCCTCCTAACCGTCAACGCCGGCTCGACGAGCCTCAAGCGGCACCTCGTCGACGGCGGCGAGGCGCGCGCGGTGGACGAGTACGCGGCCGCGGATGCAGTCGGCCATCGCGTCGTGCACGGCGGCGCGCGCTTCGTCGAGCCGGCGCTCATCGACGACGAGGTGATCGCGGCAATCGAGGAGCTCCGGCCGCTGGCGCCGCTCCACAACGAGCCGGCGCTCCGGGCGATTCGCGCCGCACGGGCCGCGCTGCCTGACGTCCCCCACGTGGCCGTCTTCGACACCGCTTTCATGTCGACGATCCCGGAGGAGGCGGCGACCTACGCGATCCCCCGCCGCTGGCGCGAGGAGTGGGGGGTCCGGCGCTACGGCTTCCACGGGCTCGCGGTGAAGTCCGTCGCCGACCGGGTCGAGGCCGGGCGCCTCGTCGTGTGCCACCTCGGCGGCGGCTGCTCGGTCACGGCTGTGCGGTACGGACGCGCGGTCGACACCTCGATGGGCTTCAGCCCGCTCGAGGGCGTTCCGATGGCGACGCGCTCCGGCTCGATCGACCCCGGGGCGCTCGTCTACCTGCTGCGCGAGCGCGGCCTCACGGTGGACGAGCTCGACCGGGCGCTCGAGCACGAGTCCGGCCTGGCGGCCCTCGGCGGGCTCGACGACCCGCTCGGGCTCGCGGTCTACACCTACCGGATCGCCGGAGCGGTGGCCCACATGGCGATGGCGCTCGGCGGCCTGGACGTGCTGGCCTTCTCCGGCGGCGTGGGGGAGAACCGCGAGGACGTTCGCGACGCGATCGCCTCGAGGCTCGCTTTCGTCGGCGAGTTCGGCGTCGAGGTCGTCCCCGCGCGGGAGGAGCTCGTGATCGCCGCGGAGGTCGGGGCGCTGCTCGGCTAGGCGCTACCCGGTCCAGGCGTAGGCCTGGTCCGCGTAGCGGATCCGCCCTTCGATCAACGGCTTCCACGCCTCGGCGGCGTCCCAGATGCCTTGGTCGGCGGCGAGGCGCTCGACGAACGCCGACGGGACGCCCTCGAAGACGAAGACGACCTCGTCGTCGGTCACGTAGACGTCGTGGCTCTCGAGCCCGAGCGCGCGCGGGTCGAACGGCGGCCCTGCGCGGAGGAGCGCCTCCGCCTCCGCCTTCGCCCCGGGCCGGAGCGGCACGACGAGCGCGACTCGCTCCACGGGCTCCCGATTGCCGGCGAGCCCGGCGAGGCGCTCGGCCACTTCGCCCACGATTCCGGGCTGCGCCACGCTCGCGATCTTGATCGGGCCCTCGCCGACCAGCTCGAGGATCAGCGTCGGGCGGCCCTGGAGCCGGTCGCCGTTCGAGCGGGCGAGGCGGAAGCCGGCGAGGTCCCCGTAGTGGAGCACTCGCCTCGCGGCCGCACCGTCGCTTCGGCCCTCGAGCGTCAGGGCGTCGGCACCCAGCTCGAGACGCCCGGAGTGCCGGACGCCGTCCGGCTCTTGCCAGCTGACCGCGTAGGTGATCCGCATGAATCGATGATCGACCGAGACGGAGCGGCACGCCTCCGTACTTTCCCGTGCAGCCGATCGGTGGGGCCGCCGATGCCGCTCCGGGCGCCGGAGCCGAGCATGGGAGGCGACCGACAAGGAGGCTTGCGATGACGATCTCCAAGGACTTCCGCTTCCCCGTCTCCGTTGTGTTCGAGGGTGACCGGCTGGCGTCGGTCACGGCGCCGGACCTCGATCCGATCACGGTGGCCGTGCCGCCCGAGTTCCAGGGCCCCGGGGGCCGCTGGAGCCCCGAGCACCTGCTCGTGGCCTCGGTGGCGTCCTGCTACGCAGTGACGTTCGCCGCCGCAGCCGAGCGGCGGGACATCCCGATCCACTCGCTCAGCGTCACCGGCACCGGCCACGTCGGCCGGCGGGACGACGGGCGGACGGGCTTCATCGCCGTCGAGCTGACGCCGAGGATCCAGACCGACCACGGCTTCGTCGACGCCGCGGAGCGAACCGCGCGCGCCGCGCACACCGCGTGCCTCGTTTCCCGGGCGCTCTCGGCGCCGGTCGAGGTGACCCCGGTCGTGCGGGCCGTCGAGCCGGCTGCTGCGTGACCGATCCGGTCGCCCGCAACCGCGATCCGCGAAAACCCGCAGCGGGCCGGCGGCTCGGCCCCGAAGGCGCACGACGCGGCTCGGGCCAGGATCCGCCCATGGAAGC
>DASVEW010000107.1:0-4998 GCA_036380355.1 Gaiellaceae bacterium
CCGCCCTGCTCGGCGAGCCCGGGGTCGGAAAGACCGCGATTGTCGAAGGCATCGCGCAGCGCATCGTCAACGACGAGGTCCCGGAGACGCTCGCCGACAAGCGGCTGATCTCGGTCGACCTCGCGTCGATGATCGCCGGGACGAAGTACCGTGGCGAGTTCGAGGAGCGGCTGAAAACAGTGATCGACGAGATCCGCGGCGCCTCCGACGAGCTGATTCTGTTCATCGACGAGATGCACACGGTGGTCGGCGCGGGGGCCGCAGAGGGCTCGATGGACGCCTCGAACATGCTCAAGCCCGCGCTGGCACGAGGCGAGCTGCACGTGATCGGCGCCACCACGCTGGACGAGTACCGCAAGAACATCGAGAGCGACCCAGCCCTGGAGCGTCGCTTCCAGCCGGTGCTCGTGCGTGAGCCGACGGTCGAGGAGACAATCGAGATCCTGCGCGGGCTCAAGGACCGCTACGAGGCGTTCCACCGCGTGCGGATCTCCGACGAGGCGATCGTCGCCGCCGCCGAGCTCTCGGACCGCTACATCCGGGACCGCTTCCTGCCGGACAAGGCGATCGACCTGATCGACCAGGCGGGCGCGCGTGTCCGGCTCCGGATGCGGACGAAGGACGACGATACGCGGTCGCTCGAGGAGGACCTCCGGCGGCTGGCCCGCGAGCGCGACCAGGCGACGGCGGCGGAGGACTACGGCCGGGCGGGGAAGCTCCGGGACCAGCTGGAGTCGCGCCGCGGTGAGCTCGAGGACCGCCGCAGGGGCCGCTCACGCGCGCCCGAGGTGACCGCCGAGGACATCGCCGAGATCGTCTCCCGCCAGACGGGGATCCCCGTCTCGCAGCTGACGATGGAGGAACGGCAGCGCCTCATGCGGCTCGAGGAGGAGCTCCACGGCCGGATCGTGGGCCAGGAGGAGGCGGTTGCAGCCGTGGCGGAGGCGGTCCGGCGGGCGCGTGCGGGCCTCGCCGACCCGAATCGCCCCGACGGCAGCTTCCTCTTCCTCGGTCCGACGGGCGTCGGGAAGACGGAGCTCGCCCGGGCGCTCGCCGAGGCGCTCTTCGGCGACGAGAACCTGATGGTCCGCTTCGACATGAGCGAGTTCCAGGAGCGGCACACCGTCTCCCGGCTCGTGGGCGCGCCGCCCGGCTACGTCGGCTACGAGGAGGCCGGGCAGCTGACGGAGGCGGTGCGGCGGCGGCCGTACGCGGTGCTTCTCTTCGACGAGATCGAGAAGGCGCACGCGGACGTCTTCAACATCCTCCTGCAGATCCTCGACGACGGACGGCTGACGGACGCCCAGGGGCGCACCGTCGACTTCAAGAACACGATCGTGATCATGACGTCGAACCTCGGCGCCGACCGGATCCAGCAGTACGCGCGCACCGGCGGGGACTTCGAGCAGCTGAAGGACGAGCTGATGGAGGTCCTGCGCCAGAGCTTCCGGCCGGAGTTCATCAACCGGATCGACGAGATCATCGTCTTCCGGGCGCTGACCGACGAGCAGCTGGCGGACATCACGAAGCTGCTGCTCGACCGGCTGGTCCGCCGGATGCGGGCTCAGCGGATCGAGGTGGAGTTCACGGAAGAGGCCGTCAGGCTCCTCGCGCAGGAGGGATTCGACCCCGAGTTCGGCGCCCGGCCGCTGCGGCGGACGATCCAGCGGCTCGTCGAGAACGAGCTCTCGCGGATGGTGCTCGGCGGCACGGTCCAGCCCGGCGACAAGGTGATCGTCGGCGTCGCGGGCGATGACCTGCATTTCGACGTCGAGACCGGCGGGGCCGCGGAGCTCCTGGAAGCCGAGGAAGAGGCGGAGCGGAAGGAGGAGCCGGCCGCGACGCCGGCCTAGCATCGCCGCCCGCTGAGAAGATCACGGGGTGAGCACCGGCTCACCCCGTGCGCCGCGGATCTCCGCCGTCTTGCGTCAGAGCGAGCGCGTCACGCCGCTCGAGCTCTTCTTCGACCTCGTCTTCGTCCTCGCGATCACGCAATGCACGGCGCTGATGGCCGCCGAGCCGACCTGGACGGGCCTTGCGCAGGGGCTGCTGGTGCTCGGCGTGCTTTGGTGGTCCTGGGTCGGCTACTCGTGGCTCACGAGCGTCCTCGATCCCGAGGAGGGCGGCGTGCGGATCGTCATGTTCGCCGCGATGGCGGCGATGCTCGTCGTCGCGCTGTGCGTGCCCGGCGCCTTCGACGACGACGCCCTGCTCTTCGCGTGTGCCTACGGCGTCGTCCGCGCCGCGCACATCGCGCTGTTCATCCTCGCCAGCAAGGACGATCCGGCGCTGCGCCAGTCCGTCCTTGGGCTCGCCGGCGGATCCGCGGTCGGCGTCGGCCTGCTCGTCGCCGCCTCCGGGCTGGACGGCTGGCCGCAGGGCGCCGTCTGGTCGCTCGCCCTCCTGCTCGACATGGCGGAGCCGTTCTTCTTCGGCGCGGAGGGCTGGAGCCTCGAGCATCCGAGCCACTTCGCCGAGCGGCACGGGCTGATCATGATCATCGCGCTCGGCGAGTCGATCGTGGCGATAGGGATCGGCGCGGGGACGGACGTCGACGCGGGCGTCGTCGCGGCGGCGACGCTCGGAATCGCCGTCGTCAGCGCCCTGTGGTGGCTCTACTTCGACGTCGTCGCGCTCCTGTCCGAACGGGACCTGGCCAGGCTGCCGCCCGGCCGGGAGCGGAACGAGCGCGCCCGCGACGCGTACTCGTACATCCACTTTCCGATGGTCGCAGGCATCGTCCTGCTCGCGCTCGGGCTGAAGACGACCCTCGGCCACGTCGGAGACCCGCTCGACACCGTGACGGCGTCCGCGATGCTCGGTGGAACCGCGCTCTACCTGCTGGCCCACGTCGCCCACCGGTACCGGAACATCCGAACCGTGAACAACCACCGGTTGGTCTTCGCCATGGTGCTCCTGGCCCTGATCCCGGTCGGGGTCGAGCTGCCCGCGCTCGCGACGCTCGCGGTTCTCGCCGCGGTCGTCTGGGTGCTGATCGGCCTCGAGGCGATCCGGTTCGTCGGCTCGCGCGAGCGCGCCCGCCGCACCCTGGCTGAGGAGACCGGCCACTAACCGGCTCGGCCCGCCACCGGTCCTAGCCGGTATGGAGCCGTTCGCGTCCGTCGTGGAGGACGAAGGCGTCCTCCTTCGGTCCGCCGTCGTCAACGGCTTCACGATCGGGGAGCTCACGTTCCCGGCCGGGTACGTGCAGGCGCCGTACGAGCCGGAGCTGCCGTACCTGGCGGTCGTGATCCGCGGCTCGCTCGTGAAGTCGTTCGGTAGCGGGCTCCCGCTCGCCGCCGGCGCGGCCGTGACGATGCCGGCCGGCGCCAGGCATGGCGCGCGCTTCGGGCCGGAGGGCGCCCGGATCGTGATCGTGAAGGGAAGCAACGTCGCTTTCGACCGGCTGGAGCGGCTTCGCGGGCTCGGGCTGCCGGCCAGGCGCCTCGCGGCCGAGCTCCGCGCGTCGGACAGCGCCGCGCCGCTCGCCGCGGAGGGGATCGCGCTCGAGCTCCTGGCGGCGACGGCTCGCGAGTCCCGGCCCGCCGACCGCGCGCCGTCGTGGCTGGCCACGGCGGAGGAGCTGCTGCGCTCGCGGCGCGGACGGTGCGTCCGTCTCGGCGAGCTGGCCGGCGAGGTCGGCGTCCCTCCGGTGCGCGTGGCGCGCGCATTCCGGGCACGGCACGGCGTGTCGGTCGGCGAGTACGGGCGGCGGCTCCGGGTCGAGTGGGCCGCCAGGGAGCTCGCGTCGGGCGACAGGCCGCTCGCCGAGATCGCGGCGGAGGCCGGCTTCGCCGACCAGAGCCACTTCACGCGGCTCTTCAAGCGCTACCTCGGAACGACGCCGGGGCGGTTCCGGGCGTTCCAGGACCGCTAAGGCGTTCAAGACAAGCGGGGAGCCGGCGCCGGATCCTTGAGGTTCCCACACGAAGGAGGAACTCATGCGTGCCCGCAGTGCTCTCGCGATCGCCGCGCTCCTGCTCGTGCTTCCGGCCACCGCGGCCGGCGGCGGGGGCGGGGTCGTGGCGTCGGCGACCGGGGGCATCCACTGGACGATCCCGCTGCCGAACGACTTCGGCGTCGAGGTCGTGAACCAGCCGCTCGCCTTCACCGCGAAGAAGCACGCCGACGGCAGCGTCTCCGGCCACTTCACCTATCACCAGATCGTCGAGGGCGAGTCGTTCAACTTCGGCGTCGACGTGACCTGCCTGGAGATCTACGACGGGAACCGCGCCAAGCTCGGCGGCGTGATCAGGACGAGTAACGATCCGACCCTCCCACCCGGCAACTTCGCCTGGTTCCAGGTGTTCGACAACGGCGAGGGCGCGAACGCGCCGCCCGACCGCTCGAGCCTGATCGGCTTCGGCGACGAGGCGGCAAACGAGGCGTTCTGCAACAGCCCGGCGCTCCCCCGGTTCGGCCCGTGGGACGTCGAGGGGAACGCGCAGGTGCGGTAGACCCCCCGCGCGCAGGGGCCGTGCGCGGCGCGGCCCCTGCCCGTCTTCGGAGGCGGCCGCGCCCGGGCCACCTCCGTCCGCTAGCGTCGGCGCATGAGCGTCCGCGAGTACGCGACCGACGACCTCGTCGTCGAGTGGCGCCCGAGCCTCTGCTACCACTCGCAGAACTGCGTCCGTGCGCTACCGCTCGTGTTCGACAAGGAACGCCGGCCGTGGATCGACCCGACGCAGGCGACCGCGGACGAGCTCGAGGCCGCGGTGGACGGATGCCCGTCCGGCGCACTGCGCTCCAGGCGGCTGCGCGGCGAGGCGCCGCCGGCGGCGACCGAGGTCGAGATCGAGGCTTCGGCCGACGGCCCGCTCCTCGTGCGCGGCCCGATCCGCATCGTCCAGCCGGACGGCAGCGTCGAGGAGGTTCCGAGGGCCGCGTTCTGCCGTTGCGGCCACTCCGGCAACAAGCCGTTCTGCGACGGGAGCCACAGAGAGGTCGGTTTCCGCTCGTGAGCGAGCTTCGCGTGGAGGACAACGCTGCGCGGCGGCG
>DASVEW010000108.1:0-43458 GCA_036380355.1 Gaiellaceae bacterium
CGGCGTACGTCTCGAAGAGGTCGGCGGCCATGCCGGCGCAGTCGCCGACGTTGTCGCCGACGTTGTCCGCGATCACGGCCGGGTTCCGCGGGTCGTCCTCCGGGATGCCGGCCTCGACCTTGCCGACGAGGTCGGCGCCCACGTCGGCGGCCTTCGTGTAGATGCCGCCGCCGAGACGGGCGAAGACGGAGATCAGGGAGCCGCCGAAGGCGAGCCCGATGAGATGCTCCGTCGCATCGGCCTGGCTTTGGTCGAACCAGTCGGTGAGGATTCCGTAGTAGCCGGCGACGCCGAGCAGCCCGAGGCCCACGACCAGCAGCCCGGTGACCGAGCCGGCGGAGAATGCGACCCGCAGCGCGGGTGCGACGCCCTGCTTGGCGGCCTCCGCCGTGCGGACGTTCGCCCGGACCGCGACGTTCATCCCGATGAATCCGGCTGCCGCGGAGAAGACGGCGCCGATCAGGAAGCCGAACGCCGTCCCCCACCCGAGGTCGTTCCAGAACCCGATGACGAGGAAGAGCACGAGGGCGACCCCGGCGATCGTCGTGTACTGGCGTCGCAGGTACGCCGACGCGCCCTCCTGCACCGCTCTCGCGATCGCCTGCATGCGTTCCGTCCCCGCCGGGAGCTTGAGGAGCCAGAGCGTCTGGAAGACGCCGTACGCGATCGCGATGCCCGAGCAGACGAGCGCGATCAGGACGGGATGGTCGGTGATGAAGTCGCTCATGGAGAAACACGGCGCGCGGACCGGGCGCCGCGACCGCGAGTTTCTACCACACGGACGGCGTCAGAGTCCCGCTCCAGGCGCTAACGCCGGCCGCGGCTCAGGACGACCCTGACGCGGGCGCCGCGGGCGAGGCGCAGGCCCGGCGCGGGCCGCTGGGCGACCACCCGGCCGCGGCGAACGCGCTTCGAGCGCGCGCGCGTGACCCGGCCGAGCGAGCAGCCGCGCTTGACGAGGAGCCGCTTGGCCGCTGCGAGCGTGAGGCCGCGGAGGCGCGGGACGGAGCAGGCGACAGGCCCGCCGCGGATCGAGAACGGGCCGACGCTGACCGCGTCGCTCCAGTTTCCGGCGTTGTCGCGGGCCCGGATGTTGAACCACCATGCACCGACCGCGAGGCGCGGGCTCGTCGTGCGCGAGGCCGTCTCCTCGACGTCCTTCGTCAAGTCCGGCGCCACGGCGCGACCCTGGGTCCACGAGAACGAGTAGCCGTCGAGCCCGCTCAACGCGTCCGAGCCGCCGCTCCACGCAACGTCGACGGTCCTGTCGGCCGACGCGGCGCCGACCCGGTGGCTCGGGCTGGACGGCACCGGCCGGATGGGCTGGAACGTGTCGATCCTGATCGGGCCGACGTGCAGGGCGTCGCCCCAGTTGCCTGCGCCGTCGACGGCGCGGATGTGGAACCAGTGCTCGCCGTCGGGAAGCGGCATCGTGAGGGTGGTCGTCGCGGCGTCCGCGTCCTTCACCTCGTCGGGGACGAACGTGGGCAGCGGCGAGAAGGCGTACGAGTAGCCGCCGATGCCGCTCGGGTCGGTCGCGCCGCCCCAGACGACCTGCACGGTCGGCTCGGCGCTCCAGCCGCCCGCGTGGCTGGGGCTCGAGGCGGTCAGGCCGGCGGGCGGCTGCACCTCCTGGCCCAGCGCGCGGGCGACGTTCAGGCGGCCGCCGGTCTTGACGAGGCCGGCGAGTCCCGGCTTGGGATCGACGCTCAGAAGCAGCGCGTTCTTCAGATCGACGGGCGAGAGCTCCGGGCGGTGCGACAGGACCAGCGCCGCGGCGCCCGCGACGTGCGGTGCGGCCATGGACGTGCCGTCCCACGCCTCGAACGCGTTGCCCGGAATCGTGCTGAGGATGTTCGCGCCGGGAGCGGCCAGGTCGACGTTCGTCTTGCCGTAGTTCGAGAACCACGCCAGCGTGTCGCCATCCTCGCTCGCCGCCACGCAGAGGACGTTCGGGGACGCGTCGTTGCAGGGGTACCGCGGCGAGCTGTCGTTGTTCGAGGCCGAGTTGCCGGCGGCGAAGACGAAGAGCGTGCCCGGGCACTGCGCGATCGCCTGGTGGATCAGGCTGTCCTGCCCGGGGCCGCCGAAGCTGCCGTTGACGACTCTCGCGCCCTTCGCGCACGCGTAGAGGAACGACTGGTAGATCGCGGCACCGCTCAGCGACGCGTTTCCGGTGCGGAGGGGCATGACCTTCACGCGCCAGTTGACGCCGGTGATGCCCGCGGCGTTGTCGCCCTCGGCGCCGATCGTGCCGAAGACGTGCGTGCCGTGGCCGTCGAGGTCATTCGGGTCCGCGTCGCCGTCGTAGAAGTCCCAGCCCTTGAGGTCGTCGACGAGACCGTTTCCGTCGTCGTCGACACCGTTGGCCGTCTCGCCCGGATTCGTCCAGATGTTCCCGTCGAGATCCGGATGCGTCGCGTCGGCTCCGGTGTCGACCACCGCGACGACGACGGCATTGCTGCCCTGCGTCACGTTCCAGGCGGCAGGTGCACCGATCGCCGGAAGCCCCCAGAGGTCGGGGTAGAACGGGTCGTTCGGCGTCGCATAGAGCTCGTAGGTCCTGTTCGGCTCGGCGAAGACGACGTCGCTCCGGCGCTCGAGCACCGCATCGGCGGCCGCGAGCGAGACGCCGCGGTCCACCCGGACGCGAACGGCATTGCCCAGCGGGAGCCGCTCGACCGCGGTCGCGCCGGCCGCGTCGAGCGCCCGCTCGACCGGGGCGCCGGGCTTGAATCGCACCACGAGCTCCTGCAGGTTCGCCGGCGCCGGGGCTGCGTCGACGGTCGCTGCTAGGCCACCGGATACGGCGAGACCGAGCACGGCTAGCAGGGCGGCTCCCAGACCCCGGATCATCACACTGCCTATCGGCACCTGCCTCGTCGCCTAAAGCGCTACTTCTTGGGCTTCTTCTTCGGCTTGCAGGCGCCGCGCTTGGCGCCGCGCTTCAGCTGCTTCTGGAGCGCCTTCTTCGTGCGCACCGTGATCGTCCTGCGCCGGTAGCAGACCTTGACCGGCTTGAACTTCGGCTTTGGTTTCGCGGCCGGCGGCCTTACCGCGGGCGGCGGCGGTGGCGGCGGTGGTGGTGGCGGAGGCGGAGGCGGCGGCGGCGGCGGCGGAGGCGGCGGCGGCGGCGGCGGTGGTGGTGGCGGCGGTGGCGGTGGCGGCGGCGGAGGCGGCGGCGGTGGTGGTGGCGGCGGAGGCGGATCGTCGACCGGCGTCACCTCGACGGTGACGGTGCCCGTCGCCTGCTTCGGGTCGGCCAGCCCGTCGGTCGTCCCGTCGTCGCGGACCGTGTAGGCGAAGCTCGCCGTCCCGTGGAAGTCCGGGGCCGGCGTGAAGGTCACGACGCCGGCGGCGAGCGCGACGGTGCCGTTCACCGGGGCCTGCACAGACACGACGCTCAGTGCCTGCCCGGACTCGTTCGCGGGCCCGGGCGAGTCGTTGACCAGGAGCTCTGCGACGGGGATCACGAGCGCCGTGTCCTCCGCCGTCGATTTCGCGTCGGCGCCCGCGGTCGGCGGATCGTTCACCTCGGTGACGCCGATCGAGATGGTGGCCTCGTTCGAGACGTTGGTGCCGTCGGAGGCGCGGAACGAGAAGGAGTCCCCACCGGCGACGTTCGGGTCCGGCGTGTACGTCCAGTCCGAGCCGAGCCCGGACAGCGTCCCCTCGGCCGGCTCGTCGAGGATCTCGTACGTGACGGGGTCGCCGTCGGGGTCGGTCGCGGGGCCCAGCGAGACGGCGAGCGGCGTGTCCTCCGGCGTCTCGAGGCTCTGACCGTCCGCTACAGGCGTCTCGTCGTCGTCGGTGATCGTGACGGTCGCGCTCGGCTCGCCCGTGGCGTTGACGGGCTGGGACAGGTCGATGGTGAACGTCTCGTCGCTCTCGTCCACGCGGTCGCCGACGATGGGAACCGTCAGGGACGCGCTCGTCGCGCCGGCGGGGATCTCGAGCTCGCCCGATCGGTGCTCGAAGTCCTCACCTTCGGTCGCCGACACAGCGCTCGTCGCGTACGACACGGTTACGACCTCGGCGCTCGCCTTGGACATCTGCACCGTGAAGGTCGCGTCCGCCGGCCCGGCGTCGCCCTCCGGCACGGCAACGTCGACGATCGAGAGGGCCGGGAATGGGGTCTCGACCTGCTCGCAGTCGGCGGCCGGCTCGTCGATGCCCGGTGGATCGGTCAGCGCGCGGTCGACGCCGTCACCGCAGGAGATCGCCGACTCCGAGAGCCCGTCCTCGGTGCGCAGCTCGTCGTCGCCGGGGCCCCCGTCGAAGACGTCGACGCCGCCGTTGCCCGTGAGGATGTCGTCGCCGCCCTCGCCCGCCAGCTCGTTGGGACCGTCGTCGCCCTCGATGTCGTCGTCGAACGGCGACCCGTGGAGGTTCTCGATCCCCTCGAGGACGTCGGTCCCGTCCCCCACGATCGTTCCCGACAGGCTCCCCTGAACGCCCTGCGGGGCACCCGCGTACTCGGCGAGATCGGCGCCGGCGCCGCCGGTCAGCTCGTCGTCTCCCCCGCCGCCGTTCAGAACGTCGTCGCCGCTGCCGCCGACCAGCACGTCGTTGCCCTCCTGGCCGGAGAGCTGCAGCGGCAGCGTCGTCGGCCCGCCGACTCCCGCCGCCGTCAGGCCGCTCTCTCCGCCGCCCGCGCCGGACACGAAGTCGTCTCCCGCCCCGGCGCTGACCACGATCGTCTCGAGGCCGCCCGTCGTGATGTCCACGTCGCCGCCCGTCCCCGCGGGCCCGTCGAGGTTCACGCCCGCCGATCCGATCTCGATCACGTCGTCGCCTTCCGAGCCCACGATCCACAGCCGGTCGCCGGGCCCGCCTCCCAGCTGGACGTCGAAATCGGTCTGCGACCAGGACTCGGTCAGGTCGAGGATCACCGAGTCGCCGGCGATGCCGCCTTGCACCAGGACCAGGTCGGTGTTGTCAACGTGTGCGACGCCGCAGGACTCCTGGTCGAACAGGATCCAGCCGTCGTCGACGTAGAGCGTCCGCTCGGTCGACTGCACGGGCAGGGTGACCTTCCTCAGGTCGGCGTCGTAGGTGCACTCGCCATCGTCGTTGAGGATGAGGCCCCGGCCGCCGTGCCCGGGCTCGGCGTTCGTCGCCGACACGACGTCGAGGTAGAACGCCTCGTGCACCTCCGGGCGGCCGTCGCCCTTGACCGAGACGGAGACCTGCTTGACCGTCTCGCCCGGAGCGAAGGTGACGAGCCCCTCGAGCGCCGTCAACGCCGCGTAATCCTCGAAGTCCGGTCCGCAGCACTCCCACGCCGTGCCCTCGCGCGTCGCGAGCTGCGCGGTGACCTCGGAGGCCGACGGCTGCGAGAGCGAGACCTGGAACTGGGCCGCGACGGTCCCGCTGTTCCCCTCGAGCACCTCGACGTCCGAGACGTCGACCGACGGCGTCCCGGCGGGCACGACCGTGAACACACCGTCCGACTCGTCCGATGCGAGCCACGGCGCGACGTCGCCGAGGTAGGAGACCCGGACCCGGTAGTCGCCGGCCGCACCGGGCGTCCAGGCCTGGCTCGTCGCGTCCGGGTCGGTGGAGGCGATCGGCACTGTCGTCGCGGCGTCCACGTTCGTGATCGCGAGGTCGTCGAGCCACACGGTGTCGGCGCCCTCCGAGCCGCCGAAGTCCTTCTCGTACACGAAGACGATCCGGTGCGCGCCCGCCGTCAGCGGCAGGGAGGCCGTCGCCCAGCCGGTCTGGACGCCGGACAGCTCGGGCGGCATCCAGGCGCCGTCGACGTAGAGGGTGAACACGTCGGCGTGGAACTGGGAGCTCGTCCACACCTTGAACGTCGCCGTGCCGGGTGCTGCCAGCCGGGTCGTGAAGGAGAGCTCGCTGCGCCCGCCGTGGCCGATCCCGCCCGCGCGGATCGAGTGCGCCCCGGTCGCGGCCTTCCCCGGGTCGATCGTCCAGCCGGCGCTTCCACCCGTCTGGAAGCCGGCGGGCAGCCCGGCGCCCTCGAAGCCCTGCTCGTAGGTGACGGCGGGCGCATCCGGTACCGCCTCGACCCGGAACGGCAGCCCGGACGGACCGGCCGACTCCCACTCCACGCTCGTCGCCGACCCGGCGGTGAGGAGCTCGCCGCCGTTGGGCGAGAGGACGACGGGTGACGGCGCGAGCCCGACCGCGCCGTGCGCGCGTAGGACGGCCTCGGCGACGGACGCGTCGTCCGGGAAGAGGTCGTACGCGCACTGAAGCAGCACGACCTCGTTGACGAGAAAGTCGGCGTCCGGGAACAGCCAGCCGGTCAGCGCACAGAGGAAGAGGTCCGTGGCCCGCTCGACGCCGACGCCGTAGTCGGGTGAGTGGGTGAGCAGGTAGGCGGCCCGGTTCGGGATGCCGCTGTTGACGTGCACGCCTCGTGCGTCGGCGAAGAGGTGCACGTAGTCGCGCATGTGTCCCGGCTGCCCGAGTGACGCGGGGTCGGACATGCTCCGGAGGGCGTCGCCGGGGATGTCGGGCGTGAAGGAGTCCTCGCCGATCAGGTCCGCGCCGCCGTCCGGATCGAGCAGCATCGCGACGACGTCCGAGTAGGACTCGTTCAGCGCGCCGGGCTGGCCGTCGTAGAGGAGACCCGCGGTGTAGCCCGTGACGGCGTGGGTGTACTCGTGGGAGACGACGTCGCGGTCACGGCCCAGCGGCGAGAAGCCGGTGGTTCCTCCGCTGCCGTCGCCGTACGCGAGCTGCTCGCCCTCCACCCCGAAGAGCGCGAGCATGCAGTCCTCCGGGCACCAGAACGCGTTGTCGAAGTCCCGGCCCACGTGGACGCTCGAGACCGCCGGCGCTCCGAGGCCGTCGTACGAGTCCATTCCGAGCTGCGCCAGGAAGAAGTCGTGGACCGTCGCGGTGTGGGCGTGCGCGTCGTCCACGACGGCGTCTCCCGTCGGAGGGTCGAGCTCGCCGCGCGCTAGGGGGCCGGGCAGCGTGCAGTCCCACGGGCATCCGGACTCGTTGCCGTTCGAATGCGTCCGCCGGTCCCTGGCCGTTTGGAGATCGTCGTAGGCGTTGAGGACGTCGCCGGTCGAGGCGTCGACGAAGACGCGCCAGAGCGCGAGCGGCCGGTCGACGACGACGGTCGCACGCCAGGCGAGCCGGGCGCGGTCGGCGGCGTCGACGTGGACGAGGAGCTCAGGAAGGAAGGGCGCGGGCCGCACGCCCGAGCCCGAGACGAGTGCCACCGCCAGCCGCTGCGCTTCGGTGGCATCCAGTGCAGGCGAGACGCCGAGGTCGAGACCCGGTGCGAAGTTCCCGTTGACCGCCCGAACCGAGGTGTCATCGAGGTGCAGCAGCAGCTGCCGCCCGTGCACGGGCAGGCCGCGGTGGCGCTGGTCGTACCGGAGGTGCGTGACGCCGTTTTGGTCGGTCAGGGAGGAGCGGAGCCGCAGCTGCGCCGCGGGGTGGGCGACGCCGAACGCGCGGCCGTGCGCCCGCCAGAACGCGCGACCGCGGTCGACCGTGCTCCGTGCCTGCGTGTACCGCGTGTGGGGAACGCGGAGGCGCAGGTGGAACGGGTCGCCGCGACCCGGGCGCCTGTAGGCGGTGACCGGATCGCTGCTGCCGGCCGCCAGCCGCTCGAGCGGGGTCGCCGGCGCAGCCGCGGAGCTCGCACGCTCAGCCGAAGACAGCGGCAGCGCCGCTGCCGCCGCCAGCCCGATTCCGAGCGCCACTGCGGCCCGCGGCCGCAGGACGCGCCGCACGATCCCCCACACACGAAAAGCGTGGCACCGTCCTCGCGACGTGCCTACACGCCGAAGGACCTAGATCGGCCCCCAGACCTAGCCGTTTGTCTAGATTCGCGCGCCCCGGAGTGCCGTCGCGCACACGTCCTCGGGCTGCTCTCCGATCTTCGGGATCACGGCGAATAGGAGCTCGCGGAGCCGCGCGTTGTTCGCGTTGAAGACCTCGATCACCCGCTCGTGCGAGACGGGCTCGGTCCCCTCCACGCCGACGTCGTGGTCGGTGACCATGGAGATGTTCGCGTAGCAGAGCTGCAGCTCCCGCGCCAGGTAGCCCTCGGGATACGCCGTCATGTTGATCACGTCCCAGCCGGCGTCCTGGAACCAGGTCGACTCGGCGCGGGTCGAGAAGCGCGGCCCCTGGACGACGACGACCGTGCCGCCGTCGCGCACCGGGATGCCGAGCTCTCCGGCGGTCTCGACCAGGAGCCCCCGGAGGTCCGGGCAGTACGGGTCGGCGGCGGAGACGTGTGTCGTTTCCGGACCGTCGTAGAAGGTGTCCCCCCGCCCGCTCGTCCGGTCGACGAACTGGTCGCAGACCACGAACTCGCCGAGCTCGAGATCCGCCTTCAGCGCCCCCGACGCGTTCGGGCCGATGATCCGCCGGACGCCGAGCTCGTGCATCGCCCACACGTTCGCCCGGTACGGGATCCGGTGCGGGGGAAGCTCGTGCTCGGGACCGTGGCGGGGAAGGAAGGCGACGCGCTTTCCACCGACCTCGCCGATCGTGACCGGAGCCGCGGGCGGGCCGAACGGCGTCTCGACCTCGACCTGCTCGACGTCCTCGAGGAACGAGTAGAACCCCGAGCCGCCGAAGACGCCGACGTCAGCGCTCGGCAGCTTCCGCATACGCCACTTGAAGGTTCGCCACGACTTGGCCGAAGTCGCGATGCACCTCCGGCGGCACGGCGCCCTCGAGTGCGCCGAGCAGCGCCTTCATCGCCTCGATCGCGAGGCGCGCCTGCTCGAGGTCCCTCGTCGACTCGTCGAGCTTCGCGAAGCCGAGCTGCGCCAGGGTCGCCATGGTCGAGAGCAGGAGGTCGGAGACCTTCATCTGCCGGACGGCGTCGAGCAGCTCCTCCGGCGTCGGCTGCTCAGGCTCAGACAACGGGCTCCTTCGGCCTGACCTGCTCGGCGTAGATCTCCTCCAGCGTCGCCCCTTCCTCGTAGCGCGCGATCTGCCGCTCGGCTGCGTTCGCGGCCGGGACCGCGAGGAACGGCGCCGCGCCGATCTCCTCCGCGACCGGGGCGACCCACTCGATCAGCTGCTCGAGCCGCTCGCGCGTATTGACGTTCTCCAGCCGCTCGAGATCGAGGACCTCCTTCGTGAGCCCGTAGCGGGTCGCGCGCCAGAGATTCTCCTCGATGAACCGGCGGGGCGGCAGCGGCACCGGCTCGCCTTCGTCCAGCGCCCGGGCGATCCGCGCCGTGAGCGCGTACATGAAGGCGGCGAGCGACCGGGCCTCCCCGAGCTCGGGCTGCGCATCCGCGATCCGGATCTCGACCGTCGGGTACGCGAGGTGAGGCCTCACGCTCCACCAGAGCTGCGTGTGCTCGGTGATCGAGCCGGTACGGAAGAGCACGCGCACGTAGTCCTCGAACGTCTGCCAGTCGCCGTAGGCGTCCGGGATCCCGCAGCGCGGGAAGAACTTCGTGAAGATCTCCGTCCGCGTCGAGTGGAGGTGCGTGAAGACGTTCTCGTGGAACGGCGAGCTGCCCGAGAGCGCGAGGATCTCGGGCAGGAGGTGCCGCAGCCAGTCGTTCACCCGGATGGCTCGGTCGGGCCCGTTGATCGCTACGTGGACATGGAGCCCGAAGCTGTTGTTGCGCCAGACGACGTAGCGGAGCAGCTCGTCGTTCCGCCGGTAGTGCGGCGTATCGATGATCCGCTGCTCCTGCCACGGGCTCCACGGATGAGTACCCGTCCCGCCGAGGACGACCTCGAGCTGGTCGGCGAGCTCCAGGAGCTGGTCGCGCCGCTCTCCCATCCGCGCCGCCGCCTCCGTGAAGTTCTCGCAGCGGCCGGTGCGGATCTCGACCTCGGACGCGATCAGCTCGCCGACGAGATGTGGCTCGAGCTCGGTGCCCTTCGCGGCCGCCTGCAGCTCCTCGAACCGGTTGGTGAGGGACAGCGTCTCCGGGTCGAGGATCGCGAACTCCTCCTCCACGGCGACCGTGAGGTCGTCTGCTTCCTCGAAAGCCTCCCGGGCCGAGCGGATCTGCTCGTCGGGACTGAGCTTCTGCTCGTCGCCCATGCGGGGCAGAACGTTATAGGCGGCCGCTTCGGCCAAGCCGCTGCGGCGTTTCTGGTCAGGCGCCGCCTAGTCGGCGCCTTGGAAGGGCTTCAGCAGCCGGTCGGCGACGCTCGCCCACGACCAGCGCTCCCCGGCCGCGCGGCGGGCCCGCGCCGAGAGCTCCGCGCGCTCCGATGGGGAACGCTGGAGGAGCGATTCGAGTTTCTCGACGAGATCGTCGACGTTGCCGGACTCGAACCCGGCGGGCACGCCTTCCCCCTCCAGCGCGTCGGCGATCTCCGCCAGGCCGGAGTGGCGGGCCACGAGCGGCAGCGAGCCGCCGGCCGCCGCCTCCGCGGCCACCATCCCGAACGCCTCGGGGAAGATCGACGGGACGACGGTGACGTCCGCGAGCGGGATCAGGTGGACGAGGTGTCGGTGCTCGAGCGGCCCGGTGAAGAGCACGTCGGGACCGGCCGTCGACTCCAGCTCCTCGCGGTAGTCGCCGAAGCCCACAATCACCGCCCTGGCATCCACGCGCCGGAGCGCTTCGAGGAGCAGGTGGACGCCCTTGTTGCGGATCAGCTTCCCGAAGTACAGGACCGTCGGCCGCTCGTCTGCGAAGAACGCCGCGAACCGCTCAGGGTTGCCCTCGTCAGGCAACCGCTCGTTCGCGCTTCCCGGGTTCGGGCGATCGTGACGCGCCTCGTCGATCAGGTTCGCGAGCGCGTCGTTGCGCCGCTCGGGGTGGAACTCCTCCACGTCCACGCCGGGCGGCACCTCGTGGACACGCTCGACGTGGCCGACCACCTCCTCGAGGACTTCGCGGATGTGCCTCGAGCCCACGAAGACCGCGCGGGCCTCGGCCAGCGTCTCCCGGCCCCAGCGCGCGAGCTCCTCGTTCCCGCGCAGCGAGTACTCGAGCTCCGAGCCGTGCGCCTTGACAGCGAAGGGCAGGCCGCTTGCCGCGCCCACCGGGCCACCGAGGAGGACGTGGTTGGCGAAGACGAGATCGGCAGGCGCCAGTTCGCGCAGGACCGCGGCGTTCGCCTCGACGAAGCGGGCGCGCTCCTCGTCGGTCGCATCCTGCAGTAGTTTGGCCTCGAGGCCCTCGTAGCGGTCGAGGACGAAGACCGGAAGCAGCCCGCCGATGTCGGGCCGCACCGTCTGCGCCCCGCCGAGGTCGAAGAGCTCGGGGTTTCCCTCCTGGGAGACGACGACGACGTCGTGGCCCCCACGGCTCCATTCGCGCGCGATCGCGCGCGTGTAGACGTTCGAGCCCGTCCCCCCGAGGAGGTATCCGTGCCACAGCAGGATCCGCACGGGCGAAAGGTCTCAGACCGGCGTCCGCGGGCGCGGCGCACAGCTTGCGAGTGACACCAGCATGACTCGCGCGTCAGCCTAGGGCGCGTAGCGTTTTCACCCGCACGGGTGACGCGATGTCGCCCGCTCCGGGCGATACCGAGAGAGTCGAAAGACGCCGCGAGCCGCCTGCGGCCTTCTAGCTCGAGGTGAACACGATGCGAACTTCCAGACGGACGCTGACGGCGCTTGCGCTGCTGTTGGCGGCGGGCGCGCTCCTCTTCAGCGTCGCGGCCACGGCGGCGTCCGGCCCGCTCGCCGCCCAGCCCGACAGTTCCGACTGCCGTCTCGTCGACGACGGTGTCGCGGACGACGTTCCGGTGGAGGACGAGCTCCCGATCGAGGAGGACGAGCCGATCGACGAGGAGCCGATCCCGGACGAGCCGATCGAGGAAGAGCTCCCCGAGGACGAGGAAGCCTTCGCTTTCCTCGAAGACCTGCCGGGCGACGAGGACTTCCCAGCCGGCGAGGAGCAGCTCGCCGAGTGGGGCGACACCGACGACCGGGTCGAGTGCGGCGACGGCGACGACAGGATCGAGCTCGGCAACGGCGACGACGAGGCGTCCCTCGGCGGCGGCAAGGACCACGGGAGCGGCCAGCGAGGCAGCGACACGCTCCACGGCGGCGCCGGAAGCGACACGCTCCTCGGCGGCCCCGGGAACGACACGCTCGAGGGTGAGGCCGCGGGCGACAAGCTTCTCGGCGGGCCGGGGAACGACACGCTCCGCGGTGGCCCCGGGAAGGACACGATCAACGGCGGACCGGGCAAGGACACGCTCCACGGCGGCGCCGGCAACGACACGCTCCTGGCGAAGGACGGCAAGCGGGACGTCGTCCGCTGTGGCCCGGGGCGCGACACGGTCCGCGCGGACCGCGTGGACAAGTTGAGCGGTTGCGAGGTGGTCAAGCGCCGTTAGCTCGGCGCGGAGGATCTCCGCCGTCCCGGCGGAGCTAGGGGTCACGGGAGGAGCCTCGATTGGTCGAGGCTCCTCCCGTTTCGGAGCCGGCGTCGTCCCACGGCAGCGGCTCGAGCCCGCAGCAGGCTGCTCGGCCCGCGCCGCGTCGCCGGCGGCCTGTCCTCTTCGGACACGACGAGTGTCTGACACTCGTCGTGCCCCGGCGGGACATGGTCATGGCCCGAAGGCACGCGGCCATCGGGTCGTAGCCTCCGCGCCGAGTCCGGTGGAGAAGACGTTCCTAGGTCAGGTGAAAATAGAGCGCGTAAAGGAGCTCGACCGCCGGGTTCGACGTGTGCACCGCGACGTCGGAGGGCGTGTCGAGCAGCGCCTCGGAGTAGTTGAAGATGATCCGGACGCCCGCGTCGATCAGATCGTCGGCGGCCGACTGCGCGCTCTCGGCCGGGACCGCGAGGACGCCGACGACGATGTTCTTGTCGCGGACGGCGTCCGCGAGCGACCGATACTCGCTCACGTCGACGTTGCCCACCCTGCGCCCGACCTTGTCCGGGTCCGTGTCGAAGACGGCGGCGATATTGATGCCGTGCTCGGCGAAGATCGCGGAGCTCGCGATCGCCTCGCCGAGGCGGCCCGCGCCGACGAGCGCGATGTTGTGCTGCCCCTGCGTGCGGAGGATCCGCCGGATCTCGCCCAGCAGGCCGTCGACGCTGTAGCCGACGCCGCGCTTGCCGAACTTGCCGAACGTCGAGAGATCGCGCCGGATCTGGGTCGCGTTGATGTTCGTGTAGTCGGCGATCTCCTGCGAGGAGATGCGCTCCTTGCCCATCTTGCGGGCTTGAGTCAGCACCTGGAGGTAGCGGCTGAGGCGCGCCGCGACCCCGACGGTGAGACGATCCGGTACCGACCCCTGCGGCGGAGCTTGTAACACCACACAAGGATTCTGCCAGCCGGGATCGTTCCTCGCTTCAGGTAGTCACAAAGTCCCTTCCGAACTGCGAGCTTGTGCGACCTTCCGGCGCAGCGCGCCGGGCTCCACGAAGTATGTGAACGCGCGTTCGCCGTCGATCTCGACGACCGGCAGCCACTCGCGGTAGCGGGCCTCGAGCTCGGCGTCGCCGCCGATGTCGACCTCCTCGAGCTCGAAGTCGAGCTCGTCCCTCGCGGCCCGAACAACACGCTTCGCGGCCGCACAGAGGTGGCATCCCTCGGCGTGGTAGAGGACGACCTTCCGCGGCCTCTGGGGCGTCGCCGGCGGTTCGGGGCCGGAGGGCACAGTGCTCATGTAGCACGGGCCCGAAGAGCCCGGGGCCGCCGGCGACGTCAGGCGCGCGAGGAGCCGGGCTTCGCCCGGCGGGAGCCGCGCCGGACAGTGGCCGCGGCTACGGGTAGAGGCCGCGGGTCATGGTGGCCTCGGACACGCGCTGGACGGCGAGGCCGTACGCGGCCATCCGCATCGTCGTCGAGCGGCTCTCGTACGTGTCCCACGTCTCGTGGAAGGCCCGCGAAGTGATCTCGTTCAGGCGCCGGTTCACCTCGTCTTCCTTCCAGAAGTACTCCTGGAGGCCCTGCACCCACTCGAAGTAGGAGACGACGACGCCGCCGGCGTTGGCGAGCACGTCGGGCAGGACGAGGACGCCGCGGTCCTCGAGTATCGCGTCCGCGGTCGGCGTGGTGGGCCCGTTCGCGCCCTCGACGACGATGCTCGCCTTGATCTTGTCCGCGTTCGCCGAAGTGATCACCTGCTCGAGCGCGCACGGCGCGAGCACGTCGGTGTCGATGACCAGCAGCTCCTCGTTCGTGATCGTCTCGGCGTCCTTCAGCCCCTCGAGCTGCCCCGTCTCCTGCTTGTGCGCGAGCGCCAGCCGGACGTCGATCCCGTTCGGGTTGTAGATGCCGCCCTTCGAGTCCGAGAGCGCGACGACGGTCGCGCCGTCTTCGTGGACGAACCGGGCGAGGTAGCTGCCGACGTTGCCGAAGCCCTGTAGGGCGACGCGCAGCCCGGCGAGCGAGCGATCCTGCTTCTTGGCGGCTTCGCGCAGGCAGTAGAGCGCGCCGTGCGCGGTTGCCTCGAGCCGGCCGAGCGAGCCGCCGACGTTGAGCGGCTTGCCGGTGACGACGCCGAGCACCGAGTGGCCCTTGTTCATCGAGTAGGTGTCGAAGATCCACGCCATGACGCTCGGGTCGGTGCCGACGTCCGGCGCGGGGATGTCCTTCTCCGGGCCGATCTCGTTGATGATCTCGCTCGTGTAGCGGCGGGTCATCTTCTCGAGCTCCATCCGCGACATCTGCTTCGGATTGCAGACGACGCCGCCCTTGGCGCCGCCGAAGGGGATCCCCATGAGCGCGCACTTCCAGGTCATCCATATCGCGAGCGCCTTCACCTCGTCGACGGTGACGTCGGGGTGGTATCGGATCCCGCCCTTGGATGGTCCGCGCGCGATGTTGTGGGTGACCCGGTAGCCCTCGAACGTCTGGATCTGGCCGTCGTCCATCACCACCGGGATCGAGACGGCGACCACCTTCTTGCACTGCTCCAGGACCCGGACGAGGTTCTCGTCGATCTGGAACTCGCGCGCCACCTGCCGGAGCTGGCCCTGCGCGAGCTCGAACGGATTCTCTCGGAGGTGGGACGGAGCTTCGATGGTAGTCACGCCGCGCACGAGTATACGACGCGGGCTGGGAGGGCTTGGCGAAACGCAGCGCTGTGCCGCAGGGCCGCGCTGACCGCCCCGACGCGGCGTCCTCAGTCGCGCCCGTAGCTCATTCGATACGGACGCTCCCTGCGTCCTTGCCTCGGAACGGCCGTCGCACCCCTGCAACGAGCGACGTTCCGCCAAGCCCTCCTAGCGGATCGTGAACTGGACGAATTGCCTGCTAGGAGGCGCATCTCCGGGCGGGAAGCCGAGGAGGCGGAGCGTGTAGCGGCCGGGTGCGAGCCGCCGGCCGGCGGGCCCCCGCCCCGTCAGGCCGAACGTGTACCGGCCGGGCAGGAGGTTGCGGAGCCGCGCCAGCCTCCCGATCCGCTCCCTGCCGCGCCAGAGCTCGAGGTCGAGGTGGGAGAGCGGTAGCACCTCGCTGCGGCCGCCGCCCTGGATCAGCCGGCCGGCGCGGAGCTCGAGGAGGGCGGGCGCGGAGTCCGACGGCCTGAAGCGGTCCGTGGACAGGCGCACGGCGCCGAGCAGGCCACGTTCGTACCGGCCGAGCGTGAGTGTCCACGGGATGCGGATGGGCGCCGCGCCGCCGGCCCGGAGCTCGAGGTCGGCCGACAGGAGCCGGACGCCCGGCGGCATGTACGCCATCCGCGCCACCACCGAGATCTCCCGCCTCTCCCGCGGCGCGAGCGTCAAGCGGCCGGGCGAGACGGCCAGAGCCGCTCCGCCCACTTCGCCGAGCCGGCCCGTGGAGACCGTGATCCGGAGCGGACGCTGGGAGACGTTCCTCACCGCGAACCGCTCGGTTCCCTGCCACCCACGGCCGTTCGCGTGGCCTAGCGGCACCGTCACCGGCTCGGCGATCACCTCGACGGCGGCGGCTGCGCCGAGATCGAGGCGCCGGGCGCCGTTCACGTCCTTCGAGCTGCCGACCATGGCTCCCCGGAGCGCACGGGCGTCCAGGTCCGGCCTCGCCTGCGCCAGCAGTGCCGCACCGGCTGCGACGACCGCGGCGGCCGCGCTCGACCCGCTCACCGTCCCGAACGCAGGCGCGCCGTCGGCGCCCCGGCCGGGGTGGGACGTCAGCAGCGCGACGCCGGGGGCGACCAGCTCCGGCTTTGCGCCCCCGTCGAAGGCGAGGCCGCGCGACGAGAACGCGGCGTAGCCGCCGCTCCATGGGTTCTCCCGCTCCCGCGGCGCGCCGATCTCGATCGTCGCCGGGTCGCCGGCACGAAGCAGGCGAATGGCCTCCCGCGCCGCCCCGGCCGGGATGCTGACGACCGGCACCGAGATTCGCTCGTCGGCGCCGAGCCCTCCGGCCGGGACCCGCGCGTCGTGCAGGACGACTGCGGCGGCTCCCGCCCGGGCGGCCCCGGCCGCGGCCGTGTCCGGCGAGTCGCCGGCGGGTGCGAGCGCCGCCTTGCCGGCGACGCGGCTGTAGCCGTTCCGGTCGAAGAAATCTGCGATCGAGACGCCGGGCGCGCCTTCCCCGAGCACCGCCGGCAGCAGCTCGTCGCGCGGCGTAGGCGCAGCGAGGCCCAGCGCGAGCGAGTCGCCGGGCCCGCGCGCGCCTCCCAGCGGCACCTCGCCCTCGAAGATCACGCGCAGACCGGAGCGCACCGTCACGCGGACGTGCTCGGTCGTCGGTCGGTCGTCGGCGGCGCCCACGGTCAGTGTTTCGCGGGCTCCGCCGGGCCCCGAGACGCTGCCGTAGCGCGGTCCAGCCGGGCCGTCGTTCCCTGCCGGCGCGACAACGAGTGTGTCGAGTGCGAGCGCGCCCCCGACGGCGCGCGCCGCCGGGCTATCCTCGAAGGCCGCGTACGGCTCGGTCACCCCTACGATGGCGATCCGAGCGGCGTCGTGGGCGTTCCCGTCGCCGTTCGGGTCGACGGCGCGCTCCAGACCTGCGATCAGCTGATCTGTCCGCGAGTAGACCGCCCACCGGCCCGCGACGTCACGCTGCCAGCCGGCGACCCGGATCGGGAGGATCGTTGCGTTCTCGGCGATCCCCGTCAGGCCGCCCGGGCCGCCGGAGCCGACGACGAGGCCTGCGAGCTGGGTCCCGTGCCGCTCGACCTCGACCGGTTCGTCCGGCTGCGGCTCGGCCGCGGCGAGGTCGTCGTTCTCGAGGATGTCGACACCCTCGAGGACGGCGCCGGCAAGGTAGTCGTGGCCGTGCTGGACGCCCGTGTCGAGCAGCGCGACAGTCACGCCGCGGCCGCTCGACCTCGGGAGGGCGAGGCGCGCCCGGACGCCCGATCCGGGCGCCAGCTCGTCCTGCTCCACGAGCCGGCTCGTGGTGGAGGCGGGGTAGGCGATGCGAACCGGATAGACGCCCTCGACCTCCGGGAACCGCTGCAGGAGGGCGACCGCGCGCGCGTCGAGCGGCGCGGAGAAGCCCGAGAGCACCCGCGAGTACGTGTACTCGGGCCGCAGTTGGAGGCCGGCGATGCTGAGACGCGCGATGAGCTGGCGCTGCGCGGCCTGCGCGGCAGTGTGCCATCGGCGCTGGTCGGCCTCGCTCGCCCGTCCGCCGGCGGCCGCCACGCGCGAGGCGAGCGACGGCGTGCGGAGGACCACGATCATCCGCTGCCCGACCGGCACCTCCGGACGGGGACCGCCGACGAGGCCTCGCCACGAGACGGGCTCATCGCGCCCGCTCTCGGAGCGGCCTCCGGTCGCCGCGGCGACGGAGACTGCGGCCGCCGCGAGCGCGACGATCGCGAGCAGTCCGAGCTGGGCGAGACGCCTAGGCGAAAGCGTCGAGAGCAAGGTAGCGAGGGTAGGCGATCGGCTCGACGAAGCGTGCGGCCGACGCGATCATCGCGGCGTTGTCGGTGCAGAGCTCGAGTGGCGCGAGAGCGGCGTCCGGCAGCGCCGCCCGCAGCTCAGAGTTCGCCGCGACGCCCCCCACGACGGCGATGCGCTCGGCGCCGGTCTCCTCGGCGGCCGCCCGCGTCCGCTCGACGAGGGCCCGCACGATCGCCCGCTGGTAGGAGGCGGCGAGGTCGGCCCGCCGGCGCTCGGTCTCCTCGGGGCCGAGCTCCCGGACCGTGTAGAGGAGCGCGGTCTTCAGGCCGGAGAACGAGAAGTCGAGGCCGGGGACACGTGCGACGGGGAACGAGAACGCCTCGGGATCGCCCTCCTTCGCGAGCCGGTCGATCTCCGCGCCGCCGGGATAGCCCAGGCCGAGCAGCCGTGCGCCCTTGTCGAACGCCTCGCCGGCCGCGTCGTCGAGCGTCGTCCCGAGCACCTCGAACGTCGCGGGGTCGCGAACGTCCAGCAGCAGCGTGTGACCGCCGCTCGCGAGCAGGCAGAGGAACGGCGGCTGGACAGGTCCCCCCCGGACCGGACGAGTGTCTGACACTCCTTCCACAGCGAGGAAGAGGGAGGCGACGTGCCCGTGCAGGTGGTTGACCGGATGGAGCGGCAGGCGGCGGGCCCAGGCCAGGGCCTTTGCGGCCGAGACGCCGACGAGCAGGGCGCCGACGAGGCCTGGTCCCTGCGTGACGGCGATCCGCTCGACGTCGTCCAGCTCCGCGCCCGCCTCCTCGAGCGCTCGCCGGACGGCCGGCAGCAGCAGCTCGAGGTGGTGGCGCGAGGCCACCTCGGGGACCACGCCGCCGTAGCGCGCGTGAAGGTCGGCCTGGGAGGAGACGACGTTCGCGAGCAGCCGCCCGTCGTCCGTGACGAGCGCCGCAGCCGTCTCGTCACACGAGGTCTCGATCCCGAGGATCACGCCGAGGCGCGTTCGCGGAGCGGGTCCCTCCACATGATCAACGCGTCCTCACGGTTGTCCGTGTAGTAGCCGCGCCGGATCCCACGGGCGACGAACCCGAGCCCTTCGTAGAGCTTGATCGCGTCGCCGTTCGAGATGCGGACCTCGAGCGTGTAGCCGCGCCGGTCGTCGGTAGACGTCACCTCGAAGAGCCGGTTGAGGAGCTGGGTGGCGATCCCGCGGCGCCGGTACTCCGGGTCGACCGCCACGTTCATGATGTGCCAGGCGTCGGCGTACCGGGAGATGATCAGGTAGCCGACGAGCCGTTCGTTCTCGTCGGTGTCCACGGCCCCGAGGCAGATCGACGACTGCTTGGCGATCTCGCCGGCGAACATCGAGCGCGACCACGGCGTCGGGTAGGCGCTGCGCTCGATCCGCTCGATGGCGCCCAGGTCGGTCAGGGTCAGGGGGCGAAGCTCGATCACGTCCGCGCTCGGTCCACGTCCGGGATACGAAGGTACATCGGCTCGACGAGGTCCGGCGCGCCGAAGTCCCGCGCGAGCTCGGCGTGGAACCTGGCGCGCGGGAGATGGAGCTCGCTCTCGCCGGCCGGCACCTCTCCACCACGCCGTTCGATCTCCTCGCGGTAGCGGACGGCGCCGTCCCCGACGTACGTGCGTCCAGCCTCCACGGGCAGCGCAGCGGGCGGGACGACCACCGGCTGGCCGCCGACGAGCGCGAAAACCTCGCGCCGCCTCGCGTCGATGACCGGCACCGCGCCGGGGGCCCCGGCGGCGAGTGCGTCCAGCGTCGACACGCCTGCGAGCCCCGCCCCCCAGGCGAAGGCGAGCGTGCGGGCGGTGATGAGGCCCATCCGCAGGCCCGTGAAGCTCCCCGGGCCGATCCCGACTGCGATCCCTTCGACCTGGGAGTCGCGGACTCCGCCGCGGCGGAGGAGCGCGTCGAGGTCTTCCAGCACGGTGACCGGGCGCGACGTCAGCTCGCCGAGCACCTCCCCGTCCCAGACGAGCGCGCTGGTCGCGCGATCGGTGGCGGTGTCGAAGGCGAGGATCAGCATTCCGTCACCGTGATCCGGCGCTCGTGCTCGCCGGCGTGCGCGAGAGAGACCTCGAAGCGGGCGGGCGGCAGCACGCCCTCGCCGGCCTCCGGCCACTCGACGAAGCAGACGGCGTCCGTGAAGTACGGCTCGAGGTCGCCCCACTCGGCGGCCGAGACGCCGGCGAACCGGTAGAGGTCGAGATGCGACACGTCCATCCGGCCGTTGTACCGGTGTCCGATCGTGAAGGTCGGGCTCGTGATGGGACCCTCGACGCCCAGCGCGCGGCAGGCGCCCCGCACGAACGTGGTCTTGCCCGTGCCGAGCTCGCCGGAGACCGTGACGACGTCTCCCGGCGTCAGACCCTCGGCGAGCCGCGCGCCCACGGCCTCGGTCTCCTCGGGCGACGAGGACTGCACGTCCATCCGGCGGAGGGTAAAGCTACGCCGTGCGGCGCTTCCTCTGGGTCCCCTTCGCGCTGGCGCTCGCGGCGTTCGTGCTGCCGTTCGCGACGGTCTCCTGTGACGGCATGCAGGTGGAGCCCAGCGGCGCCGACTTCGTCCTCCGCACCCCTCCCGAAGCCACCGGCCCCGACCGTGAACGGCTCGACCTCGGCGGTCTCGTCGTCGCCTACGGCGGCGGCCTGGCGACCGCGGCGTTCCTCGGCTTCGCGTTCGCGCTCCTCGCCGCGGTCAGACGGTGGGACGGCGGCTGGGTCGTCCTCGGCGCGGCGGCCGCGCTCGCCTCCCTGCTCCTCCTCCAGACTCGCTCGGCCGGCGAAGCCGAGGAAGTGACCGACGTGGAGGTGCGCGAGGGTGCGTACGTGGCCTTCGGAGCCGGAGCCGCCGGGCTCGCGCTGGGGGCTGCCACCTGGCTTCGGGACGGAAGACCGGCGCTTCGTCCGGCCTGGCCGCTCGTCGGGGCGCTGCTGATCGTCTTCGGCTACCTCTGGCCCTTCGAAGGCGCGGCGGGCGTGGAGACGGCCTACGTGGACACGCTCGACCTCCGCGAGCCGTGGAAGGCGGCGTTCTGGGCCGTGCCGGTCGCCGTTGGGCTGGCACTCCTGGCGCGGCGTCGACGAGCCGACCGTCGGCTGGCCGGCTTCGCGGTCGGCGCGCTCGTCGTGGCAGGCCTGGAGGTCGCGGGTGACGTGTGGGACCGGCCGGGGCCGGCACCGCTCGCACTCCTCGCGGGCATCGTGACCCTGGTCGGCTGGGCGATCGCGGGCCAGTGGTCGGAGCGGCGCCCGCCGGCTCGGGCATGGCTCCTCGCGGGAGTGGCGGTCGCGCTGGCCGCCTGGGTCGCCCGACCCTAAGCCCTAGAAGAGGCCCAGCTGCACCGCAGGCTCCGGCGCGGCCAGCACGGGCTCGGGCTCGAGCTCCGGGATCTCCTCTCGGCCCATCAGCTCCGGGATCCGCCGGAAGTCCTCCTGGAGAACCTTCAGCATCGCGGGCGTGTAGAGCGCGGCCGCGGGGTGGTAGAGCGGGTACAGCAGCACGCGGTTGCCGCCCAGCGTGACTTCCTGCTCCTGGCCGTGGACGCGCGTAATGCCCGTCGGCCTGCCGGACAGGAGCTTCGTGGCGAAGTTTCCGAGCGTCGCGACCACACGCGGCTCGATCAGCTCGATCTGCCTGAACAGGTGCGGTTCGCACGACTCGATCTCGTCCGGTTGCGGGTCCCGGTTCCCCGGAGGCCGGCAGTTGTGCACGACACCACCGGCCGTCACGAAGTTGTGCGTTCCGTCGACATCGATGCAGAAGAACGTCGTATCCGTCCGCGGCCGATCTGTGACGTCTTCGACCTCCACGTCGTCGTAGAGGACTTCCGGTGGCCCTGCCTGAAGCCGGGTCGGGTCGAACGGGATTGCCGCCGCAGCTTCCGGATGAAGCTTGTATCTCATCGACGGCGGCACATACGGAGCGATTAGCGCCGAGAGACGCGCCGTCGTGGGAACGTCGAAATAGAGGCGCTGACGTGACGCCTTCGCCGGAAGTCCAAGTCGTTCCAATCCGCGGATCAGGATCTGGAGGTCGGCGTCGGAGAACCCAACCGTTGCGATCTCCGCAAGCGGCCTGCGGCCTGAGCGGACCCGTGTGTAGCCGTCGTCCATGAACCACACGGCCAGCATCCGCTCGTTGAGGCGGTCTGCGATCCACGCCGGAACCCGTTTCTCGGGGGTGTAGAACTCGGTCCGCAGGACCCGCAGGGCTCGATGGGCGAGCGTCCGCACATGGACGACCGGGTAAGCGTCTCCCCCCACCACGGCCGCGACCGACAGTTCCTGGATGCGCGGGGAGAGCTCGGCGAGAAGCTCCGCCTTGAACCGGGCGTACTCATCTTGCGCGTAGGAGTGGCCGAACGCGAGATGGGACGAGCGCGCGTTCAAATGGCCGTCCCCCAGCACCGTCCCGCAGACGACGTCCCGAGCCAGACGACTCAGCCCTTGCCCGGTAGCAATGCGGTCGCCGGGCTCGACCTCGTCGATCGGAACGTAGCCTCGCTCAGTGAGGACCGGATGGTCGCTGGTCGCTTCGATGCTCACCTGGCCGGCTCCGGCGCCCTTGGCGGATCCATAGGTCACTCGGAAGACCCGCCGGCCGGCGAGCGGCGTCTCGTGCCAGCCGATGACCTGGCGCGGCACCAGGTGGCCGTCGCGGTCCACCGACATCACGTCGCCTGAGTACTTCGTGCGCACGAGCCGACCGATCCGCTCCCAGGAGCCATCGGCGAGCTGGACGGTGGCGCTGTACCTGAGGCACTTGAGCACGTTCGCCACGTAGACCTGCGAGCGCTCGAGGCCGATCCCGGCGAGGAGCTTGTCGAGCAGCTTCCCGGCCTGGCCGACGAACGGCACGCCCTGCTTGTCCTCGTGGAACCCCGGCGCCTCGCCGACGAACATCAAATCCGCGGCCGGGTTCCCGACGCCGAAGACGACCTGGGTGCGCCCCTGGGCGAGGCGGCAGCGGGTGCAGGCCGAGACCTGATCCCCGAAGGCCGCGAGTGCTTCCATGGGCGCCGAGTCTACGCCCGCGACAGGACGGCTAGCCGCAGCCGCAGGACCCGCCGCAGCAACCTCCGCCGGAGGCCCGCGGCGTCGGGTCGAAGCTCGGCTCGGTGGAGCTACCGTGGGCGGCGAAGACGGAGAGCTGCTTGCGGACGTCGGCCGTGCCGCAGTCCGGACAGTCGGGCTGCTCGCCGTTGCGGACGAGCTCCTCGAAGTGCGACTCGCACTGCATGCAGACGTACTCGTAGATCGGCATCGCCGAAAGTCTATCCCGCCAACCAGGCGACTCTCTCGGTTCCTGGCGAGAGGCGGGCGCGGAGCCCGGCTCCGCCGGGCGGGAGCGCCCGCCGGCCAGGAAGCGAGAGAAGGTGGCGGGGGCCAGGCTGCGGCCGACCGGCCCCCGCCGTACGAGCGCTCTTGCGGCTAGCGCTCGAGCTCGATGGCAGCGTGCTCCGACTTCAGGTACGCCAACCGGAACTGACCATCGCGCCTGTGGCAATGCATCTTCACGGTAGCGCCAACCTCAAAGGCGTTGAGGTCCGTACCCGGAGGCACCTGACACGTAACGGTGTGCCCGTCGTTCGCGCGCACCGTAACGGACGTGTCGGACCGCGCGTCGAGGGTGCCGTGGAGGTAGAGCTTGACGGAGCCGTCGGCGCCGACCTCGTATCGCTCCGACCGTGCCTTCAGGAGCGTGTTCACGCCGGCGTCGACGCGGCAGGTGAGGCTCACCGGCTCGCCGACCGAGAAGAACGAGAGGTCGAAGTCGGCCGGCGCGTTGCAGGAGAACGTCGTCCCGTCCGGCTTGCGGACGGTGACCGGCACGCCGGTGCGGGCCTGCAGGAGCCCGGAGGCGTAGACCTGGAGGACGCCGTCCTCGCCCAGAGACGCCGACTCGGAGTGGATCGACGCGAACACGAAGCCGGCCTCGCCGAGGTGGCAGTGCAGCTTCACGCGCTCGCCGGAGCGGAACGGCGAGAGGTCGACGCCGCCCGGCACCGAGCACGAGACCGTCAAGCCGTCCTCGCGCCGGACCGAGACGGTGCTGTTGCCCTTCGTCAGGGCGCCGTGCACCGACAGCTCGCCGCTGCCGTCCGCCTTCACCCACCCATAGCTCGAATGGATCTTGATCAGCACGTCGCGGCTCTCGCGCGAGACGCAGTGCACCTTCACGCGCTCGCCGACCCGGAAAAGCGACAGGTCCATGCCCGACGGCACCGCACACGAGACGCGCCTGTCGCCCTCGGTGCGGACGACAATCGAGTACGGCGCCTTCTCCGCAAGCACCCCGTCGGCCTCGATGCCCTCCTTGTAGCGCGGCTTCTCGGGTCTCGTCTCACCTTCGTCCTTCCCGCGAATGAATGTGAACGAACCGTCCTTGCCGATCAGCACGACCATGCTGACCTGGTCGCCCGGCTCGAAGTCGGGCAGGACGGCGCCTTCAGGCACCTCGACGTGGACCGCGCCCCGCTCGACGACTGCGACGTCGAAGCCGTCGCCTCGCTTCTGCAGGAAGATGCCCTCGAGCTGAACGAGCCGGGAGCGGCCGGTCTGCTGCATCCCGTTGGACCAGACGCGGAGCGCAGACAGCCCGAGCTCGACCACGACGCGGTCCCCGGAAGCGAGGCCTCCGCCGCCGGCCGACGCAAGCGCCCGGCCTCCGGCCCGCTGACGCACGGCGAACACGCTGCCGCCCGCGGACAGGATCACCCGTCGATGCGCGCGGTCCGGCTTGACGACGACGGCGGCGACGCGTGCGCGTGTGGCACGCCCGACGGCGCGCACGCGCTGCGCCTGGTACGTGCCGTCCGGCCGTCGTGAGGCCCTGACGGCGACGCGCTGCCCGAGGCGGACTCGTGCGAAGCGCGCTCCCAGACGGACGGTCCGCGCGGTCCGGCCGGTCACGACCACGGCGGCCTTGCGCTTCGAATCCTTTGCAACGGTGACCCCGGTGAACGACCCCGCCGCCGCGTTCGGCACCGCCGCCAGCGCGCAGACGGCGGTTGCCAGAAGCACTGCTCTCCTCATCCTCAGCCTCTCTCCCCGGCGGTCGCAGGGCTTGCGCCGTTCCCCCGTGGCAACCGCTATCGGCCGCGAATCCCCCGCTCATGGGGAACTTCACCCGGTTGAGCTACCCCGCCCGAGGCTAGACTGAGACGAAGCCCGGTATCCGCCCGGAACTGGAGCAAGACGTGATCGACAGCGTGAATCTCATCGGCCGCGGCCGCGTCGGTTCGGCCATCGCCGCCCGGCTCGGGGAGCGGGGCGTGCAGCTGCGCGAGGACGCGCAGGTCGTCCTGCTCTGCGTTCCCGATTCGGCCATCGCGGACGTGGCCCGGGGTCTGACCCCAGGGCCGTGGATCGGCCACACGAGCGGGGCGACACCGCTCTCGGCCCTCTCCCCGCACGAGCGGCGCTTCGGGCTGCACCCGCTGCAAACCTTCAACCACTCGGGCGCAGCCGACCAGCTCGACGGCGCGTACGCAGCCCTCACGGCCGAGTCGGACGAGGCCCGCGAGGTCGTCACCGGCCTTGCGGACGTGCTGGGGGTCAGACCCTTCGCGCTCGCCGACGGAGACCGAGCGGTGTACCACGCGGGGGCGGCGATCGCCTCGAACTACCTCGTCACCCTCCACCGCGCGGCGAGCGAGCTGCTGGAGGAGGCCGGTGTCCCGCCCGCCGGGCTCGAGCCTCTCATGCGCCGGGTCATCGACAACGGGTTCGAGCTGACGGGCCCGATCGCGCGCGGCGACTGGGAGACCGTCGAGCGCCACCTGGCCGCGCTCCGAGACCGGAAGCCCGAGCTCGAGCCGCTCTACCGCGTGCTGGCGGAGGCGACCGCCGCATGAAGACGATGCGCACGATCGCCGAGCTGCGCGAGGCGCTCGACGATGTCGAGGGAACGGTCGGCCTCGTCCCCACGATGGGCTCCTTCCACGAGGGCCACCTCGCGCTCTTCCGCGCCGCTCGCGAGGAGAACGACGTCGTGGTCGTCAGCCTGTTCGTGAACCCCGCACAGTTCGACCAGAGCAGCGACCTTGCGACGTATCCGCGGGCCGGGGCCCGAGACGCCGAGCAGGCCGAGCAAGCTCATGTGGACGTGCTGTTCGCGCCGTCCGCGGACGAGCTCTACCCGGACGGGTTCGAGACCTGGGTCGACGTGGAGCGGCTCGGCGCGATGCTGGAGGGACGGTTCAGACCAGGTCATTTCCGCGGCGTCGCGACCATTTGCCTCAAGCTCTTCAACCTCGTCCGGCCGGACCGTGCGTATTTCGGCCAGAAGGACGCGCAGCAGACGGCGGTCGTCCGCCGCATGGTGCGCGACCTCGACGTTCCGGTCGAGATTCGCGTTCTCCCGACCGTCCGCGACCCGGACGGTCTCGCGCTGTCCTCACGCAACGACCGCCTCTCGCCGGAGGATCGCGAGCGCGCGCTGGCCCTCCCGCGCGCGCTCGCCACCCGCGACCCGGCGCGGGCGCGGGAGCTGCTCGACGGCCTCGAGGTCGACTACCTGGAGGTCGCCGACTTCGACCCTCGGGTTCTCGCCGGCGCGATTCGCGTCGGCACGACCCGCCTGATCGACAACGTCGTCCTGGAAGGAGATCGAGCATGACCTCGCACCCCGGCGCCCAGCCGAAGCTCTCGCTCACCGAGCTCGCCGACCGCAAGAGCCGCGGCGAGAAGCTCGTGATGGTGACCGCATACGACCATCCGGGAGCTCGCCTCGCGGACGCCGCCGGCGTCGACATCATCCTCGTCGGCGACTCCGCCGCCGACAACGTCCTCGGCTACGACACGACGGTTCCCGTGACGGTCGACGAGCTGCTGGTGCTCGTGCGGGCGGTGGCGCGCGGGACCGAGCGCGCGCTCGTCGTCGCGGACATGCCGTTCGGGTCCTTCCAGATCTCGGACGAGACCGCCGTGGCGAACGCCGTCCGGTTCGTGAAGGAGGCGGGCGCGGATGCCGTGAAGATCGAGGGCGCCGGCCCGTCGCTTCAGCGGGTCCAGGCGCTCGTCGGCGCTGGGATCCCCGTCATGGGTCACGTCGGGCTGACGCCGCAGTCGGCGACGATGCTCGGCGGCTTCAAGGCGCAGGGGCGGACGGCCGCGAAGGCACGGCAGCTGCGCGCCGACGCCCGCGCGCTCGAGGCGGCCGGCTGCTTCGCCGTGGTGCTGGAAGCAGTCCCGGCCGAAGTGGCACGTCGAGTGTCAGACACTCTCCATGTCCCGACGATCGGTATCGGAGCCGGACCCGGCTGCGACGGCCAGGTACTTGTCTGGCACGACCTGCTCGGCCTGAGCGACCGCAAGCCGGCTCGGTTCGTCAGGCGCTACGCCGACATCGGCTCCGAGATCCGGCGCGCGCTCGAGGCCTACGCGGAAGACGTCCGCTCGGGCGCCTTCCCCGCCGAAGAGCACACCTACGCGATCCCGGACGACGAGCTCGCCCTATTCGACGCCGGCACCGGCGAAGCCGGCACCGGCTCTACCGGTCGGCGTCGCCGAGTCGACGCCTTAGAAGCCGCGACCGAGGAGCGCGAGCACGCTCCAGAGGCCGACGGCTAGGGCGGCGAGCCAGACGACAGTCAGAGCCACCGCGACACCCGCTCGCCCGTACGACCAGCGGTGCACCACTCGGAGCCCCAGGAGCAGCAGCGCGAGGCTCCACGCCGCGAGCAGGGCGAGGAGCGGGTAGAAGACGAGCCACGCGAGCAGGGCGAAAACGAGCGGCGCAAGCGCGAGCGCGAGCACGTGCCTCGTCTGGCGCCGGCTACCGGCGCCACCGAGACGCCGAGCCACGAACGACAGCCCCCACCCGAGCACCCAGTAGCCGACGAACCCGTACGCGAACCCGGTCGCGAAGAGCCAAACCAGCTTCTCGAGCGCATCGAGATCGTCCAGCGCTCCGGTGCCGGCCGTCGCCAGCGCGCCCGCAACCCCGCCGACGAACGCGAGCACGACGACGACGTCCTGCCTTCCGCCGGACGCCTCGTCCGGTTCGTCCCGCAACGCCTCGAAGACCTTTCGCGGCCGACGCAGCACGAGTCCGCCGCGGCGCAGCCATTCCCGTTCCGCCTCCACGGCGGAAGTGTGTCGCTAGAGGCCGGGGATCGGACGGTTGACGTGCTTCAGCCGGTACGTGAGATCGAGATCCACCTTCTTGCCGGCCGCGTCGAGCGACACGCTGACCACCGCGCTCCGGATCAGGCCCGTGCGGCCGGAGACGAACAGCGCCGCCCGCGTGTCGGAGACGTGCTCGGCGAAGGCCGACATGTCCGGCGTGGTGGTGCCCGACATCCGGGACAGCGACTGCAGCTTCGCCGCGGCCTTGAGCAGTCCCTCGGTGTCGATCACGCCGGTGATCGTCGCACCGCGCTCGCCGTTGACGACCCGGTGCTCGTGGACCCGGACCTCCTTTACGTAGCGCGAGAGCTCGACGATCGAGCTCGACCAGTCGTACTGCGCCTTGGACTGCGCCGGGACCGAGGTCGAGTACTGCTGCCCGTTCACGCTGAACGACATGCGTCGACCCTGAAGGAGCATGCTCATGTTCATCGCCGAGACCCCGGGCAGGCCTTCCATGCGCATGGTCATGACCTGATCGCCGGCGCGGCGTCCTCTCAGGTAGGCCCCGCCGTCCAGCACCAGCGCCGCGCGCCGGCCGTCGAGGTTGAACGTCATTCGCAGCTCGTAGCCCATCGAGCTGACGCGGGCCTGGGCGGTCTGCGCTCGCGAGAGCAGCTCCTGCGCACGCTCGCCCTCCGCGCCGGAGCAACCGGCGAGCAGGAGGACCGCGAGGAGAGGGGCCGCGACGCGGCGCATGGCCGCGTTATCGGCCGCGACGAGCCACGACCGTGATCCCCTCCCTGAGGGTGCGTGGCAGCACGGGCCCGAGCGCACGGTAGATCCGGTTCTTGCGCGAGCCGTGGTTGAAGTAGTTCTCCGTCAGCCACCGTGTGACCTCGAGACCCGACGCCTCGACCGCCTCGAGCAGCTCGTCGACCGTGTACTCGTGGAAATGCCCCGGATTTTCCGGGTTTTCGCGGATCGGGTCGTACGGGTTGCGGCCCAGCAGCATCCGGAGCCGCTTCGGCAGGGCGGTGGCGTTCGGCGTCTGTAGGATCAGGTGACCGCCCGGCCCGAGCCCCGAGGCGAGGAACCGCAGCACCGGCACCGGCGCGACGTGGAGGTGCTCGATCACCTCGCTGCAGACGACGACGTCGTGCTCCTCCAGCTGCGGGCGCTCGCCGTCGTTGAGGTCGACCTGCACATGGCTCTCCCCCTCGCGGAGCGGGAAGCGGTGGTCGAGCCAGCCGAGGGAGTTCACGCACGCGTCCGGAAAGGTCTCCCGCAGCAGCATGCTCTCGTAGCTGGGCCCGACGACCAGGATCCGGGACGGCGCGAGCGGGCCGACGAGGTCGAGCAACAGGCCGTACCGCGCCTCGTGGGTGCGCAGGTAGACCTGCTCCTCGGGCGCCGTGTAGCGCCCCGAGAGGTCAGGCAGCTGCCTTGGCAAAGGCAGGAAGGACTTCGCGGAGGAACTGCCCCGTATACGACTCCTCGATCGCTGCGACGTCCTCCGGCGTCCCGGTCGCGATCACCTCGCCGCCGGCCTCGCCGCCCTCCGGGCCCAGGTCGACGATCCAGTCCGCCTGCTTGATCACGTCGAGGTTGTGCTCGATCACCAGCACGGTGTTGCCGGCGTCCACGAGTCGCTGCAGCACCTCGAGCAGCTTCTCGATGTCGGCGAAGTGCAGGCCGGTGGTCGGCTCGTCGAGGATGTAGAGCGTCCGGCCGGTCGCGACCTTCGAGAGCTCAGACGCGAGCTTCACGCGCTGAGCCTCGCCGCCCGAGAGCGTCGTCGCCGGCTGGCCGAGCTTGATGTAGTCGAGCCCGACGTCGTGCAGCGTCTGGAGTCGCCGTCGCAGCTTCGGGATCTTCGCGAAGAACTGCAGCGCCTCCTCGACGGACATCTCGAGCACGTCCGCGATCGACTTGCCCTTGAAGCGGACCTCGAGCGTCTCGCGGTTGTACCGGCGGCCGCCGCAGGTCTCGCACGGGACGTAGACGTCGGGCAGGAAGTGCATCTCGATCTTGATCGTCCCGTCGCCCTTGCAGGTCTCGCAGCGCCCGCCGCGGACGTTGAAGGAGAAGCGGCCGGGCTTGTAGCCGCGCACCTTCGCCTCGGGCGTCAGCGAGTAGAGCTCGCGGATGTGGTCGAAGAGCTTGGTGTAGGTGGCCGGGTTCGATCGCGGCGTGCGGCCGATCGGCGACTGGTCGATGTCGATGACCTTGTCGAAGCACTCGATCCCGTCGCAGCCGAGGTGGTCGCCCGGCTTGACGCGCATGCGGTTGAGCCGGTTCGCGAGCGCCTTGAAGACGATCTCGTTCACGAGCGTGGACTTGCCCGACCCGGACACGCCGGTGACGCAGACGAGCTTCCCGACCGGGAACTCGACGTCGATTCCCTTCAGGTTGTGCATCGAGGCGCCACGGACCCAGAACGACCCCAGGGCCTCGCCGCGCCGCTCGGGCACCGAGATCTCGCGCGCGCCGGAGAGGAACTGTCCGGTGATCGACTTCGGGTTCCGCTCGATCTTCCCGACCGGCCCTTCGGCGACGACGTGGCCGCCGTGCTCGCCGGCACCCGGCCCCATGTCCACGAGCCAGTCGGCGGCGCGCATCATCTGCTCGTCGTGCTCGACGACGAGCACCGTGTTCCCGAGGTCGCGGAGCCGGTCGAGCGTCGTGATCAGCTTCCCGTTGTCGCGCTGGTGCAGGCCGATCGACGGCTCGTCCAGGATGTAGAGGACGCCCACGAGCTGCGAGCCGATCTGCGTGGCAAGGCGGAGCCGTTGCGCCTCGCCGCCCGAGAGCGTCGCCGAGGCGCGGTCGAGCTGGAGGTAGCCGACGCCGACGTTGTCGAGGAACGTCAGGCGCTCGCGGATCTCCTTGACGATCCGCGCCCCGATCAGCTGCTCGGTCTCCGTCAGGTCGAGCTCGTCCAGGAACGCGAGCGCGCGGGTGACGGACATCTTCGTGAACTCGTGGATGTTCTTGCCGCCGACGGTGACCGCGAGCACCTCCGGCTTCAGGCGGGCGCCGTGACACTCCGGGCAGGGCCGGAAGCTCATGTACTCCTCGATCCGCTCGCGCATCGAGGAGGAGTCGGTCTCGCGGTAGCGGCGCTGGAGGTTGGAGACGAGCCCCTCGAAGGCGAGCATGTAGGAGCGCTTCCGGCCCATCCGGTTCCGGTAGCTGACGTAGATCCGCTCGCCCTTCGTCCCGTGGAGGAAGAGGTCCTGCTGCTCCTCGGTCAGGTCCTGCCAGGGCGTGTCGAGGTCGATCTCCCAGCGGTCGGCGATCGCCTGGATCACCGCCTCGTACCAGTTGCCGTTCAGCGGGACGAGCGCCTCGGCGAGCGGCAGCGTCGGGTCGGGGACGAGCAGGTCCGGGTCGATCTCCTGCTGGGCGCCGAGGCCGGTGCACCGCGGGCAGGCGCCGTGCGGCGAGTTGAAGGAGAAGATCCTGGGCTGGAGCTCGGGAAGCGAGACGCCGTGCTCGGGGCAGGCGAAGCGCTCGGAGAATGTCAGCTCCCTGCCCTCGTCGATCAGGTCGATGACGACGAGACCCTCGGCGAGGTTCACGGCCGTCTCGACGGACTGGAAGAGGCGGCTGCGCAGGTCCGGCTTCATGCGGAGCCGGTCGACGACGACCTCGATCGTGTGCTTGAACTTCTTGTCGAGCTGGATCTCGTCCTCGAGCAGGCGCTGCTCGCCGTCCACCTTCACCCTCGTGAAGCCGTCGCGGCGGAGCTCTTCCAGGAGGTCGCGGTACTCGCCTTTGCGGTCCCGGACGACGGGGGCGTTGACCGTGAAGCGCGTGCCCTCCGGGAGCTGGAGGATCTGGTCGACGATCGCCTCGATCGACTGGCCCGCGATCGGGCGGCCGCAGATCGGGCAGTGCGGGCGGCCGATGCGCGCGTAGAGCAGGCGCAGGTAGTCGTAGATCTCGGTGACCGTGCCGACGGTGGATCTGGGGTTGCGCGAGGTCGTCTTCTGGTCGATCGAGATTGCCGGGCTGAGGCCGTCGATCGAGTCGACGTCCGGCTTCTCCATCATCTGGAGGAACTGGCGCGCGTAGGCCGAGAGCGACTCGACGTAGCGGCGCTGGCCCTCCGCGTAGATCGTGTCGAAGGCAAGGCTCGACTTCCCGGAGCCCGAGAGTCCGGTGACGCAGATCAGCTTGTGCCGCGGAAGGCGGACGGTGATGTCCTTGAGGTTGTGCTCCCGGGCGCCGTGAACGACGAGCTCGTCGTGAGCCATAACAGGCCAGTTTAGCCGCGTGGTCATGGGGGAACAGATGTTCGCTTCCGGGTCGGACGGCGCTCCACGGCCAGTCCTCGCGCCGATCGACGAGCCCGGCGCGCACGGGGTTGTCGAGGATGTACTCGACCGTGGCCGCGTAGTGGTCCTCGTCGCGGATCACCCAGGAGGAGAAGCGCTCGGCGAAGAGCGCGCCCGCGCGGCCGAAGCGGCATTGTGCTCGCGCGCGTAGTGGCTTTGCGCCCACTGGAGAGCGGGCGAGATTCGCTCCGTCGGCGCGTCGACGAGGGCGTGGTAGTGGGTCCCGAGCAGGCAGTAGACGTGGAGGTCGAGGCGCCAGCGCACGACGGCTCGGAGCAGGAGCGTCAGGAACGCGTGGCGGTCATCGTCGTCCCCGAAGAGCATGGTCTCGTGGACAGACCGTGCCGTCAGGTGGAAGAACCCGTCCGGGAGCTCGGTACGAAGGACCCGCGCCACACGTCGAAGGTATGGCCGGACCGGGGCGCGCGGGGCGGTTCGCGCCGCATTGGCGCACTCTCGGCACGTCTGCGCCGGGCAGGCCCGGTGTCAGACACTCGTCGTGGCCGGTGTCAGACACTCGCCGTGGCCCGAAGGGCCACGGCGTTAGGCGGCGAGGCGCTCGACGAGGCGGTAGACGCTCTTCGGCCTGGGCACGTGGTCGAGGGCGAGCGGGCCCACGATCACCGTCCCGTAGCCGAGGAGCTGCCCGGCGAGCGTCTGCTCGAGCTCGACGGCCTCTACGGCGGCGAGGCGTACGGAGCGTGCCCGCCGCCGCCAGGTCCCTCCCACGACGAAGACCTTCTCCGTCGTCACGACGACACGGGTCCGCTCCCACTTCCAGACGGCCCGTAACGCGACCAACGCCCCCAGACAGACGACCCCGACGCCGGCGACCGAGAACGGCCACGGAAGGGTCGAGCCGATCCCGCCGATGCCGGACAGGACGATCGACCAGAAGAGCGGCCGCGCCAGGACGACGCCGTGGCGCCGGGCCTCCAGGCAGACCTCTTCGTCGCGGTCGACGATCACCCCGGCGGCTTCGCCCCACCTCAGACGTTTCCTCCCACGCCAACGAAGGAACACCCAGCTCGTGACCGAGACAGCACGGAAAGCCTTCGTCGGTGCGATCGTCGTCCTCGGCGTCGTGGTCGCCGCCCTCGCGCTCTGGAAGCTGAAGGTCCTCCTCGCCCTGATCTTCCTCGCGTTCACGGTCGCCGCCGCGATGCGCCCCGGGGTCGAGGCGCTCAGGCGCAGGCGCATCCCGCGCGGCGCCGGGATCCTCCTCCACTACGCGGCCCTCGTCGGGCTCGTGGGGCTCCTCCTCTGGGCCGTCGTCCCGCGCGCGGTCACCCAGGTGCAGAACGCGATCGGCGACTCCGAGGACGAAAAGGGCCTGAAAGGAGAGCTCCTCGGCTGGCTCGACCGCCGGCTCGAGCGCCTCCCGCAGCCCGAGGAGCTCGTCGACCCGGCGCTCGAGGTCACGCTGCTCGGGGTGGAGATCGCCCTCGGCCTCCTCTTCGTCTTCGCCACCGCGGCCTACTGGATCTTCGAGCGCGACGACGCCGTGCGCTTCGTCACCTCGCTCCTCCCCCGCCCGCGCCGGAAGCTCGTCCGCGACACGTGGGACCTGATCGACCTGAAGCTCGGCGCCTACGTCCGCGGCCAGGGGCTGCTGATCGTCCTGGTCGCCACCGTGCTCGCGGTCTGCTTCTGGGCGATCGGCCTGCCCTTCTGGCTCCTGATCGCGATCTTCGCCGGGATCGTCGAGATCGTCCCCGTGATCGGGCCGTTCACCGCGGGCGCGCTCGCGGTCGGAGTCGGGCTGACGGAGTCCGTGAGCGTGGCGATCGCCGCCGGCGTGATCGTCCTCGTCGTCCGCCTGCTCGAGGACTACCTCGTGATTCCGCGCGTGCTCGGGGACGCCGTCGGCCTCTCACCCCTGGTCGTGCTCGTCTCGGTCGCGGCCTCCGCCCTGCTCTTCGGCGAGTTCGCCGTCCTGCTCGCGATCCCGCTCGCCGCAGTTGCCGCGACGCTCTTCGACGTCGCCGTTCGTGACAAGGATCCGGCCGAGGAGGACGTTCCGACCGTCCTCTTCCCCGCGCAGGACGCCGAGACGCGTTAGGCGCCTAAGCCCGGCGCCACTTGCCGAAGATGAGCCCGCCGATCGTGAACCCGAGCCCGAACGTGCCGAGGGTGAAGGCTCCGAGGGTCACCGCCTTGCGGACCTTCGACAGGCGCTGCCACCGGCCGAGCGCCTCCTCTTCGTCGCTCGTGAGCGGCTCGCCGCGCCGTTTCTTCCGCAGCGCGCCGCCCGCTCTCAGCCCGAGATAGAGGTCGTCGAAGATCTCGGTGGGCTCATCGACCACGAATCTGAGTGTATAGCCTGCCCCGGCCGTGGCAGGGGTACGGACACGAGTTCTGCACCTTTCCGACCTGCATTTCGGAACGCATGAGGAATCCCGTCTCGAGCCTGCCCTCGAGACGCTGATCGAGCGCGTCGACCCGGAGCTGATCGTCGCGAGCGGCGACCTCACGCACCGGGGCCGGCCCGATCAGCACGAACGCGCCGCCGCGTTCCTCCGGGGCCTGAAACGGCCCGTCTTCACCGTTCCCGGCAACCACGACATCCCGTACATGCCCCTCGCCCGCTTCACCAGGACGTGGGAGCACTTCGAGCGGCACTGGCAGACGACCGAGCCCGTCTACCGGTCCGACACGCTTTTCGCCGTCGGCCTGAACTCGGTCCGGCCGTGGCTCCACCAGTCCGGCCGGATCAAGGCCGCGCAACTGAGGCACGCGGCCGAGCTCCTTGCCCAGGCGCCCCCCACGGCACTCCGGGTCGTCGTCCTCCACCACCACCTGCTGGGTGCGCCGTGGCGCTCGCGCAAGAAGCCCGTAGCCCGGCGAAGCAAGGTGCTCGCCGCCCTCGTGGACGCCGGCGCCGAGCTGATCCTCGCCGGGCACATCCACCAGGCCGCCGTCAGCGAGCGGCACGAGTTCGAGGTCGTGACGGGCGACATCCGGGGGGCGACGGTGTCGATCGCGCCGGGTCTCGGCCAGCCGAGGCCGAACCGGCGCGGCGAGGCGCGCGGGCTCCTCGTCTACGAGTGCGAGGACCACGCGCTGACGGTGGAGACGTACATCTGGCGGGAGGACGACTGGGGGCTCACCGCACTCCGGCGCTTTCCGCGCGGGCGCGGGCCGCTCGCCTCCCAGCCTCCCGCCTAGACCTCCGTCAGTACCAGCGGCCCCTCGCGAATCCGCCGAAGGCGATGAGCCCGATCAGCGCGATGATCAAGCCGATCCAGAGGTTCCACACGATGGCGAGGATGATCCCCACGATGACCAGGATCCCGCCGACGCTGATTCCACCCAATGCTTCCTCCTTTTCCGTGGGGTTACGTGACCGGGCGCCTGCCGACGACCATCCGGTAGATCACGAGCAGGATGAGCGCGCCGACGATCGCGGTGAGCCAGCTCGAGATGTCGAAGAACTCGTCCAATGGATCTGCGTCGAAGAGCGCCTGAGCGAGGAATCCTCCCAGGATTGCGCCGACGACGCCGATGATGGTGGTGACGATGAGTCCGCCGGGGTCGTCACCGGGGAGGATCGCCTTCGCGATCAAGCCGGCGAGCAGCCCCAGGATGATGAACGCGATGATGCCCATGTCGTCTCCCTTCGCGAGTTGTCTACGCCGACGGCGTTCCCACAGCGAAGCGAGCGGAAACCGATTACGGATTGGCGCCGGGACCCGTGACCGGCCGCTTCAGCACGATCCGCCGGTAGACGATCACGAGCAGGGTCGCGGCGAGGACCGAGAGCACGAAGACGCCGCCCGCACCGAAGCCGAGCGCGATCGCGACCATGCCACCGGCGATCGAGCCGGCGATGCCGATCAGGACGGTCAGCCAGAGCGGCATCGGGTCGCGGCCGGGCACCGCCAGGCGACCGAGAGCGCCGACCACGAGCCCGGTGAGCAGGATCACCACGACGTCCGCGAGCGTCATGCGCCGCGCAATGTAGTGAAATACGAAACGTGCGGAGGCTCGCGGCGATCATCGGCACCGGGCTGGCGGCCACGATTGCGGTCGGAATCGTGGGCCTCGGCCAGGCGGCGCCGGTCCGGCCGACGTACTTCCAGGACGTCAAGCCGATCCTGGAGTCGCGCTGCGCCGGCTGTCACTACGCCGGCGGGATCGCTCCGTTCAAGCTGACCGGATACCTCGACGCCTACCGGCACCGCGGCGCGATCGCAGCCGCCGTGAACAGCCGCGCGATGCCGCCCTGGCACGCTGACTCGCGCGTCCGGCGCTACCTCTACGACCCGTCCCTGACGAACGCGCAGATCGACACCATCGTCCGGTGGGCTTCTCGACGGGCCCCGAGAGGAGACGCTGCGCGGCCGGCGCCCGCGCTGCCCTCGGTCGCGCCACGCCTCTCCCGCGTTGACGTCCGCGCCCCGATGCCGGCCGCCTACCGACCGCAGCGCCGGACGACCGGCGACGACTACCGCTGCTTCGTCCTCCCGTGGACGCCCGACCGAGAGAGGTTCGTCACCGGCTTCAACGTGCGCCCCGGCCGGCCGAGCCAGGTGCATCACATCATCGTCTACCTGGCGGCGCCCGGCAGCTCAGGGCTGCTGGCCGGCTGGGAGCGCGAGGACGCACGCCCCGGGTACGGCTGCTACGGCGGGCCGAGCGCGACCGGGCGGCAGGGCCTCCGGTTCCAGTTCCTCGCCGGCTGGGTCCCCGGGTCTTTCGGCACCGACTTCGCGCGGGGAACCGGCATCCAGGTCGCTCCCGGATCGCGGCTCGTCCTGCAGGTCCACTACAACCTCCAGTCCGTCAAGACGGTTCGGCCGGACCGTTCCACCGTCGAGCTGAAGCTCGACGACAACGTCGAACGGCGGGCCGTTTACGCGCCGTTCGTCGACGCCGGCTGGGTCCTGAGCCCGCGCAGCTTCGACATCCCGGCGCGGCGGAAGCGCGTGACGCACACGTTCCAGGGCGAGCCGCGGGAGCTCTTCCGGATCCTCGCCGGAATGGACTTCGCAAACGGCTTCAGGATCCACTCGGTGCTGCCGCACATGCATCGGCTCGGACAGCAGACCCGGGTCACGGTGGTCCGCGCCTCCGGCGAGCGCGAGGTGCTCGTGTTCGTCCCGCGCTGGCAGTTCCACTGGCAGCGCGAGTACCACCTCGCTCAGCCTGTCCGCTTCAACCCCGGGGACAAGCTGCTGCTCCGCTGCGACCACGCGAATCGCACGAAGACCGCGCGCACCTGGGGCGAGGACTCGTCCGACGAGATGTGCATCTCGTTCCTGTACGTGAGCGAGCCCTAGGCCGCCGCTTCGGCCGCCGCCTGGAGCTCTCTCCGTAGCTCCTTGATCTCGTCGCGGAGCTTCGCGGCGTACTCGAAGCGGAGGTCGTCCGCGGCCGCGAACATCTCCTCCTCCAGGTTGACGATCAGCTTCTGGAGCTCTCCGGGCGGCATCGTCTCGACCTTCTGACCGCCACGCCGGCGCCGGCCCTTCGGCACCGTCGGCGCTTCCAGCGCAAGGAACTCGGCGATGTCGGACACGCCCTTCTGGATCGACTCCGGCGTGATCCCGTGCTCCTCGTTGTAGGCGAGCTGCACCGTGCGGCGGCGACCTGTCTCGTCGAGCGCGCCCTTGATCGCCTCGGTCTGCTTGTCCGCGTACATCAGGACCTTGCCGTTCGTGTTCCGGGCGGCGCGGCCGATCGTCTGGATCAGCGCCGTCTTGCCGCGGAGGAAGCCCTCCTTGTCGGCGTCCAGGATCGCCACGAGCGACACCTCCGGCAGGTCCAGCCCCTCCCGGAGCAGGTTGACTCCGACGAGGACGTCGAACTCGCCCAGGCGCAGCTCGCGGATGAGCTGGATCCGGTCGAGCGTGTCGATCTCCGAGTGGAGATAGCGGGCCTTGACGCCGGACTCGAGCAGGTAGTCGGTCAGGTCCTCGGCCATCTTCTTCGTCAGCGTCGTGACGAGCGTCCTCTCCCCGAGCGCCTCGCGGCGCCGGATCTCGTTGAGCAGGTCGTCGATCTGGTTGCGCGTCGCCCGCAGCTCGACGTCGGGGTCGACGATCCCGGTCGGCCGGACGAGCTGCTCGGCGACCCGGGTCGAATGCCGGAGCTCGTACGGGCCCGGCGTCGCCGAGACGAAAACCATCTGCGGCACCTTGGCGAGGAACTCGTCGAACCGCAGCGGCCGGTTGTCGAGTGCCGACGGGAGCCGGAAGCCGAAGTCGACGAGCGTCTGCTTCCGGGACCGGTCGCCCTCGTACATGCCGCCGATCTGCGGCACCGTCTGGTGCGACTCGTCGATGAAGACGACGAAGTCGGACGGGAAGTAGTCGATCAGCGTGTACGGGGCCGACCCCGGCGGCCGCCCGTCGAGGATCCGCGAGTAGTTCTCGATCCCGTTGCAGAAGCCGAGCTCGACCATCATCTCGACGTCGTACTCGGTGCGCTGCCGGATCCTGTGCGCCTCGAGCATCCGTCCTTCCGACTCGAACATCCGCACCTGCTCCTCGAGCTCGTGGCGGATGTCGTCGACGGCGCGCTCGATCGTCGGCTTGGAGGTCACGTACTGCGTCGCCGGGAAGATGTTCAGGTGCTCGAGCTTCCCGTAAACCTCGCCCGTGAGCGGGTCGAAGTGGGCGATCTCCTCGACCTCGTCGCCGAACATCGAGATCCGGTACGCCGACTCCTCGTACGCCGGCTGGATCTCGATCACGTCCCCCTTGACGCGGAAGCGGCCGCGGCCGAGGAACGCGTCGTTGCGCGTGTAGTGGATGTCGATCAGCTTGCGGAGCATCAGGTCGCGGTCGGTCTCCTCGCCGACCTGCAGCGTCACGAGGCGGCTCTCGTACTCCTCGGGTGAGCCGAGGCCGTAGATCGCCGACACCGAGGCCACGACGATCGTGTCCCGGCGGGACAGGAGCGACGATGTCGCCGAGTGGCGCAGCCGGTCGATGTCGTCGTTCCGGGACGAGTCCTTCTCGATGTAGAGGTCGGCCTGCGGGACGTACGCCTCCGGCTGGTAGTAGTCGTAGTAGGAGACGAAGTACTCGACGGCGTTGTTCGGGAAGAACTCCCTGAACTCGTTGCAGAGCTGGGCCGCCAGCGTCTTGTTGTGCGCGATCACGAGCGTCGGCTTCTGCACCTGCTCGATCGTCCACGCCATCGTCGCCGTCTTGCCGGTCCCGGTCGCACCGAGAAGCGTCTGGAAGCGGTCGCCCGCGTTGAGGCCCTCGGCGATCGTCTCGATCGCCTGCGGCTGGTCGCCGGTCGGCAGGTAGGCGTCCGATGTCTTGAACTCGGCCATCGGGGGAAGGCTAGCCCCCGTGGCAATCCAGACCGAGAAACCGCCCTACGAGGCCTACGCCGCGATCGCCGGCACCCTGGTCGCGGGCCTGGGCGCCGTGGCGGCGCTCTCGCGCCGGTCGCCGCCGGCCTCGGCGCTCGACCTCGTCGCCCTCTCTGCGGCGACCTTCAAGGCGTCGCGCACGCTCTCGCGGGAGAGGGTTGCGAGCTTTCTCCGGCAGCCGTTCGTCGAGGGCGAGGCGGAGCTGGGTGGGGAGGAGCGGCCGGCCGGCGACGGCTTCCAGCGGGCGCTCGGCGAGCTCGTTCTCTGCACGCGCTGTGTCGGCACGTGGAGCGCGGCGGCCCTCGCCTCGACCCAGATGATCACTCCGCGGTTCGGTCGCGCGCTCACGTGGACCCTGGCTGCCGGCGCGGCGAACGACTTCCTCCAGGCCGCTTTCGCAGCGCTCTGCGCGAAGGCGAACGAGCTGGAGGAACGGGCCTAGGCGGCCTCCGCCACCTCGCGCAGGCGCGGGACCGGCGAGAAGAGGAGCCAGACGACGCCGCCGAGCGCGCCAAGCACGCCGATCCAGAGCGCCGTCTGGAGCCCGAGCGCCGTGCCGAGCGCGCCGCCGAGCAGTGCGCCGATCGGCCGGATGCCGTAGTTGACGAACCGGAACGTGCCGGCCGTCCTGGCGCGGATCCGGTCCGGCGTCCGCAGGAAGATCATGCTCGCAGCCGAGACGTCGAAGATCATCACCCCGACGCTGGAGAAGAACTCGGCAGCGCCCAGCATCAGCCCGAGCTGGAGCTCCGAGCCGGACGCGATCGGAACGAGGATCAGCGGGGCGGGAAAGAGCACGGAGCCGAGGACCACCGAGCGTCCGATCCCGATCATGCGCTCGAGCCGAGGAGCGACCAGCGCGCCGAGGATGCCGCCGACGGCACCCGCGCCGAGCGCCACGCCCAAAGTCCCCGGCGCGACGCCCAGCTCTCTCGTCGCATAGAGCACGAAGATCGCGTGGAAGACGAAGTTGAAGAGGTTGACCGTCGCCGCGCACGCAAGGTCGGCGCGAATCAGCTCGTCCCGAAGGACGAACCTCATCCCGTCGCGGAGGCTGCGAACGACGCCGTTTCCGTCCTTCTCGACCGGAGGCTCCTCGACCCGGATCCGGGTCAGGAAGAGCGCCGACCCGAGGTACGAGAAAGCGTCGACGAGCAGCGTCACGGGCGCCGTGAGCGCCTGGACGAGAAAACCGGCGACCGAAGGGCCGGTGACGAACGAGAGCGCGCGGCTCAGGCTCATCTTGCTGTTCGCGTCGAGGACGTCGCGCCGCGGGACGACGGTGATGAACAGCGTCGGCCAACTGACGTCGAAGATGACCGCGAAGGTTCCGACCGCGAACGCGACCGCGTAGAGCTGCGGGAAGCTCAGCACGTCGAAGGCGGCCGCGACCGGCACCGACACGAGGAGCAAGGCGCGGCCGACGTCGGCGAGGATCATCAGGCGCCGCCGTCGCCGAGACCGCTCGATCCAGACTCCGGCCAGCAGCGAGAAGAACAAGTGAGGGAGGAGCTCGGCGGCGACGAGGAAGCCCATCTGCGCGGCCGACGCGTCGAGCGTGAGCACGGCGACGAGCGGCAGCGCGAGCAGCGTGACCTGGTCGCCGAGCTGCGAGATCGACTGCGCCGCCCAGAGCTTCAGGAACTCGGGCTGGCGGAGGAGCGGCGGCGGCTCGGGCGGAGCCGCCGCCGCCGGAGTCTCGTCCGCCAGGCTCACGACGCCAGGGTCACGCGCGCTTGACGCTGATGTCGCCGCTCATCGAGCGGGCCTTCAGCTCGACCAGCGGGCCCTCGTCGCTCTCGACGGTGCTGCCGGACTCGAGGTCCAGCTCGGAGGACGTGTCCCCCGAGAGCGTCTGGGCGTCGACCCAGAGGCGCGATCCCTTCGCGATGCCCACCTCGATGTCGCCCGAGGCCGAGTTGACCCGGACCTCGCCGGACACGGCGCTGCGGATGTCGACGTCGCCCGAGGCCGTGTTGACCTCGGCGCCGCCGGCGGCCTCGTCGATCTGGACGTCACCCGACGCCGAGTTCACCTTCGCCGTGCCGACGCGCTCGAGCTGGACGTCACCCGATGCCGTGTCGACGGTCGCCGCACCGGCGACGTCCTCGAACTCCACGTCGCCCGAGGCGACGTTGACACCGACCTCGGCGTACCTCCCCCGACCCGTGATGTCGGCGGAGGCGAGGTTCGCCCGCAGCGTCGCGCCGTGTGGCGCCGCGATGCGAACGCGATACTCGCCGTTGCGGCGGAAGAGGCCCCCGCCGCGGCCTGCCTCGATCCGGACCTCGTAGCCGTCGCCGCGCGGGCGCATCGAGATCTCGGCGTCGCGCTCGAGCTCCTCCGCGTCTCGCCCGCGAGCTTCGAGCTCGACCGCCGTCTCCTGCGCGTCGTCCGTCTCGATCTCGATGTCGCCTGCGGGGATGCGGATGTCGAGCGTCACCGCGCCCGGCGTGGAGAACGTCTCGTGCCTCACGGCCGCCTCTTCCCGCGGCGCCGCGGCGGGCGCGGATCCGTCTTCACGTCGACGTGTCCGAACGGAAGCTGGAAGAACGTCATGCCGATCCCCTCCTTCGGGTCTCCTAGTTGCGGCCGTAGCCGGTCAGTCGGTTGCCTCTGCTGCGCGGCGGGGACGCCACGCTGCGGGACAGGGCCCTGACGAGCCAGGCGTTGAGCGAGATGCCCTCGCGGGCAGCCGCCGCCTCGAGCTCGCGCTTCAGGCTGTCGTAGAGCCGCAGCGTGATCCTCGCGGCGAGCCCGTCCTCTGCCGGCACGCCTGCCGGTTCCGCCGGCTCGGCGCCGACGTAGACGAGCTGCGGGTCCGGCCCCACGAGCCTGACCTCCACGTGTCCCTCGGGCAGCTGGTCGCTGATCTCCAACGCGGCCTCGCCCAGCGTCTCCATCAGGCGCATGCCCGCGGAGCCGCGCAGCGCATTGATCAGGCGCTCGGCGGCGGCGGCGGTTTCCTCGTCGCCGACCGCGGCCACTGCGGCGAGGTCGCGCTCCAGCGCTGCGATGAACCGTGCCGTCTCCATGGCCGCAGTATGACATCATTTTGATGTCTGTCAAGCATCATCATGGCGGCGGCTTGAAACGGCGGGTCGGGGCGATATAGATGCGCCAGTGCCGATTTGCCCCAGCTGCGGTCAGGAGAACCCGGAGGGATTCCGCTTCTGCGGCGCGTGCGGTGCCGAGCTGGCCGCGGCTCCTCCTCCCCGCGAGGTTCGCAAGACGGTGACGGTCCTCTTCTGCGACGTGACCGGCTCGACGGCGATGGGCGAGCGCCTCGACCCCGAGTCGACCCGGCGGGTGATGGGCCGGTACTTCCAGGCGATGCGCGAGGCGATCGAGCGGCACGGCGGCACTGTCGAGAAGTTCATCGGCGACGCGGTCATGGCCGTCTTCGGCATCCCGGTCGTGCACGAAGACGACGCCCTCCGCGCAGTTCGCGCGGCGGCCGACATGCGGAGCGCCCTCGGCGGGCTCAACGACGAGCTCGAGCGCGACTGGGGCGTTCGGATCGAGAGCCGGATCGGCGTCAACACCGGCGAGGTCGTCGCCGGCGAAGGCGACTCGCTCACGACGGGCGACGCAGTCAATGTCGCCGCCCGCCTCGAGCAAGGAGCGTCGCCCGGCGAGACACTGCTTGGCGAATCGACCTATCGCCTCGTCCGCGACGCGGTGAAGGCAGAGCCGGTCGAGCCGCTCGCCGCGAAAGGGAAGTCCGAGCCGCTCACCGCTTTTCGGCTGGACGGGCTCGTCGAAGGCGCGGAGTTCATCCCCAGGCGCCTCGACTCGCCGCTCGTCGGGAGGGAGAACGAGCTGGCCCAGCTCCAGCGCGCCTACGACCACGCGGTCGCCGAGCGGGTCGCGTACCAGTTCACGCTGCTCGGCACTGCGGGGATCGGCAAGTCCAGGCTCGTCCGCGAGCTGCACGAGCGCGTGGATGCCACGCTGCTCGCGGGACGCTGCCTCCCGTACGGCGAGGGGATCACTTACTGGCCGCTCGCCGAGA
>DASVEW010000109.1:0-27264 GCA_036380355.1 Gaiellaceae bacterium
GTTCGGATCGAGAGCCGGATCGGCGTCAACACCGGCGAGGTCGTCGCCGGCGAAGGCGACTCGCTCACGACGGGCGACGCAGTCAATGTCGCCGCCCGCCTCGAGCAAGGAGCGTCGCCCGGCGAGACGTTGCTTGGCGAATCGACCTATCGCCTCGTCCGCGATGCCGTCGTCGCCGGGCCTGTCGAGCCGCTCGTCGCCAAGGGCAAGTCGGAGCCGCTCACGGCCTTTCGCCTGGACCGGCTCGTGGCGGGAGCGGAGTTCATTCCCAGGCGCCTCGACTCGCCGCTCGTCGGGAGGGAGAACGAGCTCGCCCAGCTCCAGCGCGCCTACGACCACGCGGTCGCCGAGCGCGTCGCGTACCAGTTCACGCTGCTCGGCACTGCGGGGATCGGCAAGTCCAGGCTCGTCCGCGAGCTGCACGAGCGCGTCGACGCGAGGCTGCTCTCGGGTCGCTGCCTCCCCTACGGCGAAGGGATCACGTACTGGCCGCTCGCCGAGATCGAGCCGCTCGCCGGCCCAATCGACTTCGGGGCGAACCGGGACGAGATCGCGCTCCAGGCCCGGCGCGTTCTGGAGCGGCTCGCGCGCGACCGACCGCTCCTCGTCGTGTTCGACGATCTCCAGTGGGCGGAACCGACCTTCCTCGACCTGATCGACCACGTCACCGATCTGGCACGCGACGCGCCGATGCTCCTCTTGTGCGTCGCCAGGCCGGAGCTGCTCGACCACCGCCCCGGCTGGGGCGGCGGAAAGCTGAACGCCACGACGATGCTCCTCGAGGCGCTGACGGACGCCGAGTCGAACCGGCTCGTGGACAATCTGCTCCTGACCCGCATCGACGCCGGCGTCAAGGCACGGATCTCAGCCGCCGCCGAGGGGAACCCGCTCTTCCTGGAGGAGATGCTGGCGATGGTGGCCGACGGCCCGAGCGGAGACCTCGCGGTCCCGCCGACGATCCAGGCACTCCTGGCCGCAAGGCTCGACCGGCTCGGACCGGACGAGAGGACTGCGGTGGAGTGCGCTGCGATCCAGGGCCAGGAGTTCAGGGAGGACGCCCTCGCCGGCCTCGTGCCGGATGCGCTCGCCGGGCAGCTCGGGCGGATCCATCAGTCACTCGTCCGAAAGGATTTGGTCCGGCCGGCCGGCGAGGGTGTCTACCGTTTCAAGCACCTGCTGCTCCGTGATGCGGCGTACGAGGCGCTTCCGAAAGAGCAGCGTGCCGACCTCCACGAGCGGTTCGCGGCCTGGATCGAGGCCAACAGTCCGCGGCTCGAGGAAATCCTCGGCTACCACCTCGAGCAGTCCTACGGCTATCGCGCCGAGCTCGGACCGGTCGACGAGCGTGCGCAGGGCGTGGCGCGGCGCGCCTCGTCGGCCCTCGCCGCCGCAGGACGAAAGGCATTCGCTCGAGCGGACATCCACGCCACGGTCAACCTCCTGGACCGCGCGGTGCGGCTCCTGCCCGACCGAGACGCGGAGGCGGTCGCCCTCTACCCCGACCTGGCCCTCGCAGTCGGCGAAGGAGGCGACCTCCAGCGGTCGGGCGAGCTCTACCGCGCGGCTGAGGAGCTGGGTGAGCCGGACACGGCGCTCCTCGCACGCCAACGGCGAATCTGGCTCGAGCTCCTCCGGGGGGGCGCGATGGCTGACACTGCCGGCCCGATGGAGGCGACGATCGCCGAGGCGGAGCGGCGCGGCGAAGAGGCAATCCTCGCGGAGGGACTCACGCGGCTCGGCGTCCTGAAGAGCTGGCTGGGCGACAATCAGACGGCAGAGCGGTTGCTCCGCGGCTCGCTCGAGCGCGCGCAGCGACTCGGGGACGCGCGGCTCGCGTCGGACGCGCTCCACTGGTGGCTGCTCGTGCTGCTCTGGGGGCCCACACCGGTCGACGAGGCACTCGCGGAGTGCCGCAGGCTCTCTCAGTCGATCGAGCCGGGTCAGAGAGCGTACTCGGAGATCATCATCGTGCAGGGGACGCTGCACGCGCTCACCGGCGACTTCGAACGGGGCCGTCAGCTGGCGGCAGCAGGGAGGAGGGACCTCCTCGAGCTCGGCCAGAAGGTGCAGTACGCGGGGATCGGTCAGCCGGCCGCGATCATCGAGCTGCTCGCGGGTGATGCCCCCGCCGCCGAACGAATCATGCGGGAGGCGAACGACATCCTCTCCGCCGCCGGGGAGCGCGGGTATCTCTCGACGGTCACGGCGCTGCTCGGCCTTGCCCTGGCGCGGCAGGGGCGCCACGACGAGGCCGACCGCTACGCCGAAGAAAGCAGACGGATGGGCGCGGAAGACGACGTGATCACCCAGATGTACTGGCGCATCGTGAAGGCGCGGGTCGCCTGGGCCTCAGGAGAGCACGGGGAGGCGAGCCGGCTCGCGGCCGAGGTCATGGCGCTCACGGAAGCGACCGACGACTGCTTCGACGGGCCGATCGCAACGCTCGAGGTCGTGGACTTCCTCGACCCGGGCGAACGCCGGCCGGCACTCGAGCGGGCCCTCGCCGAGGCGGAGTCGAAGGGGAACACCGTCAGCGCCGAGCAGATCCGCGCGAAGCTCGCAGCTGCGCCATGACGCCGGCGACCCAGGCGTCGAGCTCCTCGAGCCCGCCCGTGTTCACGTACGAGTAGTCCGCGCGCTTCACCTTCTCGCGGTCGTCGATCAGGCGGTCGGAGCGGCCCGCCATCGGCACGTTCGTGCGCTGCTCGCGCAGGAGCCGCGGCGCGGTGATCACGACGACGTTGTCGAACCGGTCCTGCGCGCCGACCTCGTAGAGCAGCGGCACCTCGGTGACGCAGACGTCCGGCGGCTCGGGCAGCCGCGCGAGCTGCTCGCGCCAGTTCAGGTACTCGGCCGAGACGCGCGGGTGGAGGAGCGCCTCGAGCCAGGCAAGCGCCTCCCGGTCCGCGAAGACGATCTCGCCGACCCTGGCGCGGTCGATCTCGCCGTCCTCTCCGAGGATGCCCTCCCCCAGGCGCTCGAGCAGCGCCGAGCGCACCTCGGGGTCCGAGCGGATGAGGTGGTGGACGATCTCGTCGCTCGAGACGACGGCCGCGCCGTGGCGCGCGAACGCCCTCAGGGCCTCGCTCTTCCCCGCTCCGATGCCGCCGGTGACGGCGACGGAGACGGGAGGGTCAGGACTGCTCGTCGGTCTCTTCGCCGGCCTGGGCCGACTCGTCGAGCGCCGCAGTCTCGGCCGGGGTCTGGCTCTCCAGATCCGGCTCGCCCTCGACGGGCTGCGGCTCCTCCGGCCCGGCGACGGGCTCCGGCGACGGCTCGGCGCCGGTGGTCTCGCTCAGCGGGCTCTCGAGCGGCCCCTCGGCTGCGAAGACCTCGTCGGAGAGGCCGAGCTCCGAGGCCGGTGTCGGGCCCTCGCCTTCGACGCGCTTGAGCGACAGCGAGAGACGGCGTCGCTCGGCGTCGACCTCGATGATCTTCGCCTGCACCTGGTCGCCCTGCGAGACGACCTCACGCGGGTTCTCGACGTGATGCTGCGCCAGCTCGGAGATGTGCACGAGCCCCTCGACCCCGGGCATGATCTCGACGAAGGCGCCGAACGTGACGACCTTCGTGACCTTCCCCTCGACGACGTCGCCCTCGTTGTACTGGTCGAGCACCTGCTGCCACGGGTCGCTCTGCGTCTGCTTGAGGCCGAGCGAGATCCGCTGGCGGTCGCGGTCGATGTCGAGCACCTTCACCTCGACCGTCTGGCCGATCTCGAGCACCTCGGACGGATGGTTCACGTGCGACCACGACAGCTCGGAGATGTGGATCAGCCCGTCCATCCCGTCGAGGTCGACGAAGGCGCCGAAGTCGACGATGTTCGAGATCTGCCCCTCGACGACGTCGCCGGGCTGGAGCCGGTCGAGGATCTGCTGGCGCTGCTCCTTGCGCTCGTCCTCGAGGACGGCACGGCGCGACAGCACGACGTTGTTGCGCGAGCGGTTGAGCTCGATCACCTTCGCCCGCAGCTCCTGGCCGAGGAACTCGTCGAGGTCCTGGACACGACGGATGTCGACGAGCGACGCCGGCAGGAAGCCGCGGACACCGAGGTCGAGGATGAGGCCGCCCTTGACGACCTCGATCACCCGCCCGACGATCGCCTCGCCGGACTCGGCCTTCTGCTCGATCATCTTCCAGGCGAGCTCGAAGCGGGCACGCTTCTTGGACAGGATCAGCCGCCCCTCCGCGTCCTCCTTCGTCAGGACGAGCGCGTCGACCTCTTCGCCCACGCGCACCTCGTCCTCCGGGTTGACCGACCGGCGGATCGAGAGCTCGGAGAGCGGGATGACGCCCTCGGACTTGTAGCCGATGTCCACGAGGACCTCGTCCTTGTCCACGCGCACGACGGTGCCGTGGACGACCTCTCCCTCGTTGATGGTCGGGAAAGTGGACTCGTAGTCCGGAATCAGCTCGCCCTCGGGGCCGGTGGTCCAGACCTCGGGGTCGTCTACTTGCTGCGGCGTGTTGGCGATATCGCTCACCACGAGCGGCGCAGTATATCTGCGTATTTTCCGCTCTCCGTACGGGCGCGTGGGGACTGGATCAATCAGGTCCCCACGCGCCCATACTCGGCTCAGGAAGCGGAAGGGCCCGCCGTGGGCGGGCCCTTCCAACCGGCGAAGTCCTACTCGGGCGGGCAGTCCGGGGCCGCGCCGACGTTCGCGTCGATGCAGGTGATCCTGCCGCCCAGGTTGCTCTCCGGGTACTGCGCGGCCGTGATCAGGCCGTTCAGCCCCGCCGGGCTCTCGATGTAGCTCTTGAGGCCTTGCTGGTACGTCACTCCGAGCGTCGTGAACGGAGCACCGCGGAACGGGTACTGATCGCCCCCGCGTGCGGAGAAGTCGTGCGTTCCGACGTCGAGGGTGACACCCGGAACCGGCACGCCGTTCATGACGACCCACGTGCCGTCGTCCAGCCGGACGTCCACGATGCGGTTGCCCGGCGTGAGCACGACACCGTCGTTGTTCACGACCTGAGCCGTGCCCGCGATGTTGTAGGTGAAGCGGGCGCCCGAGATGTGGACGAACCGGCCGTCAGCCGCCGGCAGGCGGGAGACGCCGTTCTCCAGCAGCTCCTTGAACTGCGACGACGGGATCCCCGGCACGACGCTGAGGAAGTTCGCGAACGCCGCGATCTCGAACGTGTTCAGCTCCGTGATCGGCCCCGCCGGGAGCACGCGCTCCAGCCGGATGCCGCCGCCGTTCTGGATCGCGACATCGGGCTGCGGGACGCCGAACGTGGGCGCCAGCGCCGACGCCTGCCAGCGCAGCGAGTCGGCCAGGAGGTTGCCCAGGTTCGTCTCCGTCCGGCGGCCGCCGGCCGTGCCCGTCAGGTTCGGCGCGACCGGTGCGTTCCCGCGCCGGCCCTCGAGCGCGACCTCGGACTGTCCGATGACGTTCGCCGCCAGCTCGGCGACGAACTCGGCGACCGGGTCGACGACCTGCGCCTGCATCGTCGGGTCTGGAGCGATCGCGTCCATGCCGGTGCCGGAAACGCGAACCGGACCGCTGTCCTCGTCCCACCGGAGGACGTTGCCGGCCTTGTCGAAGGCGACGATCAGCCGGCCGACGTACTTGTAGTCACCGGCGGTCGTGATCACCGGAACCTGCCTGCCGTCGGCGTTCGTGGCGACGATCGGATACGGGCCCGCGACCAGGTCGCCCGGGATGAGCGGGTCTCCAGGATTGGCCAGCAGCTCGTCGCCGCCGCCCGCGATCGCGACGTCGATGCCCGACAACATCGGGATCAGCGCGCGGTCGGCGTTCACGTCCTGCAGATGGCTCGAGAGGATGATCTTGTTCACGCCCGCCGCCTCGAGCTTGTCGATTTCCGCCTGCACGGCGGCTGCGACGTTCGGGTCGACGACTACGCGCCGCGGGCTCGAGATCGCCGGCAGGAGCGGCGTGGTCGCCCCGACGACGCCGATCCGCTCGCCCCGCTCCTTGACGACCGTGCTCTTGGCGATCCGGCCGGCGTCGACGAGCGCCTGGAGGCTCGGCTCGAGCGCGAAGCCCAGGTTCGCCGACAGCCACGGGAAGCCCATGGTGCCGCCGATGTACTGGGCGAGCACGTCCGGGCCGAAGTCGAACTCGTGATTGCCGATCGCCGCCGCGTCGTACCCGATCAGGTTCATCGCGATCGAGTCATAGAACGGCGGGCCCTTCTCGAGGCTGGCCGTGAACTGCGCCCCGGCGAGGAAGTTGTCGCCGGACGAGAGCATCACGACGCCCCGCTTGGCGCCGGGAAACTTGGGCCGTCCGGTCGTGGCCTCCGCCTTGAGGCGGTCGACGAGCGTCTTGAACCGGGCGACTCCGGCGTGCGTTTCCGTGACGACCGGATCCGTGCCCGGAACGGCGAACTCCGCCTCCAGGAGCCGCGACTCGCCGTCGTTGTTGTGCAAAACCGTGAGCCAGAGGTCCGTCTTCGGCGCTCTGGCCGGACTGGAATCGGCCGCAGAGGCCGTGCCGCCCACGAAGACCGCGAGCGCGGCCAACGCGAGCAGGAACATGCGCGGCCTGGCCGCACTCGTCCTATGGTTATTCATGCCCCTCCCCTTCTGAGGTTCCCCTGAACTGCCACACCGCCGACACGGCCGGTGTGCCGTCGAGTCTATCCAGGCGGCGTCAGATCGAGAAGACGCTATCGGCCGTCGACGGCCCGACGCAGAAACCGGATGACGGCGTCCAGATAGTCCTTCTGCGCCTCCACCATGCTCATGTGGCCGGCGCCGGGAAGCTCCACGTACTCGCTGCCCCCGATGCCCTCGTGGAGGATGCGATTGGCGCGCCGCGTCGTCACACGGTCATGGGCCCCCACGATCACGAGCGTCGGCCTCGACACCCCACCGAGGTCGGGCGTGAAGTCGAAGTCGCCGTAACCGGCCTGCGCGAAGTGCCTGAGCACGTCAGGGGCGTAGATCGTGTCTGCGCCGAACTCCGGCGGCGGCTCGCCGTGGAAGTGAAACGGATTCTGGATCCGCATGAGCTCGGCGGCGTCCTCCTCGGTTTCGACCCTGGTCTCCCATTCCCAAGAGTCGGCGATCGGCTTCCCTGCCTCCCCCATCGCCTCCAGCGACGCCTCGACGTCGGCCATCAGGTTCTCGCTCGAGTCGCCGCCGCCGGAGATCACGTAGGCAGCCGCGGTGCCCACGTTGATCGCGTGCCAGGTGGTGATGATCGCGCCGAACGAGTGCCCGAGAAGGCCGAAGCGCTCGAGGCCGAGCGCCTCTGCCAGGAGATCGACGTCGCGGGCGAAGACCTCGAGCGTGAGGGTCGCCGGGTCGACCCGCTCGCTCCTGCCCTGCCCGCGCTCGTCGACGTAGAGCACTCGGAACTCGTCTCCGAGCGGATCGAGCCAGGGACGCAGATTGGTGTGGTCGAGCCCCGGTCCGCCGTGGAGGACAACAAGCGGCAGGCCGTCTTCGCCGACCGGCTCCACGAACATGGTGTAGCCGTCCGACAGGCCGACGTTCAGGTCTTCGCCTCGTGCCAGTCCTCGCCCACCCCGATGTCGACGGCGAGCGGCGGGTCGAGGTCGTAGGCGCCGCACATCTCCTCCCGGACGAGCTCCTTCACCGCCCTCACCTCCGCCTCGGGGACTTCGAGCAGCAGCTCGTCGTGCACCTGCAGGACGAGCCTGGCGCCTCGCCCCTCGTCCCGCAGCCGGCGGTGGATCGACACCATCGCCTTCTTGATGATGTCGGCGTTCGAGCCCTGCATGACGAAGTTGACCGCGAGCCGCTCGCCGAGCGACCGCGTCTGCCGGTTGGAAGCGCGCAGCTCGGGCACGGGGCGCCGCCGGCCGAGCAGGCTGGTCGTGTAGCCGTCGCGCGTCGCCTGCTCGATCGTCCGCTGGATGAAGTCCTGCACGTGCGGGAAGCGCGCCAGGTAGGTGTCGATCAGCTCCTGCGCCTCCTCCCGCGAGATCTCGAGGTTCTCGGAGAGCCCGAACGACGAGATGCCGTAGACGATCCCGAAGTTGATCATCTTGGCCGTGGAGCGGTCGCCGGTCGTCAGCTCGGCCGGGTCCTTGCCGAGCACCTCCGCCGCCGTCGCCGTGTGGATGTCGTCCCCGCGCGCGAACGCCTCCCGCAGCTTCGGCTCGCCGGAGACGTGCGCGAGGATGCGGAGCTCGATCTGGGAGTAGTCGGCCGAGAGCAGCCGGTGGCTCTGCTCGGCGACGAACGCGGAGCGGATCTCCTTGCCCAGCTCGGTCCGGATCGGGATCGCCTGCAGGTTCGGGTTCGTCGTCGAGAGGCGCCCCGTCGAGGCCACGGCCTGGTTGAAGGTCGTGTGGAGGCGGCCGTCGTGCTCGGAGATCAGGGTCGGCAGCGGCCCGAGATACGTGTTGACGAGCTTCGAGTACTCGCGCCACTCCTCGACCACGCCGACGATCTCGTGCTCGCCGCGGATCTTCCGGAGGACGCGGGTGTCGGTCGAGTAGCCCGTCTTGCCCTTGCGATCCGGCGTGAGGCCGAGCTTCTCGAAGAGGATCCGGGCGACCTGCTGCGTCGAGCCGAGGATGAACTCCTCCCCGGCGAGCTCGTACGCCCGCTGCTCGAGCTCCTCGACCCGGTCGGCGAGGCGGGCGGTGATCTCGCCCATCCGGTACTCGTCGATCTTGACGCCCGTGTCCTCCATGGCGGCCAGCACCTGCGTCAAGGGCAGCTCGATCTCGCGGTAGAGCTGCTCGGCCCCGCGCTCGCGGAGCCGTGAAACGAGCGGCTCGGCGAGCCGCTGCGTCGCTGCGGCGTGGCGCACGAGCGCGGCCGTGTCCTCGTCGGCCGGCGGGTCGGGCACGAGCTCGATCCCGTACTCGGCCGCGAGGTCGTCCAGCTCGTAGGTCGCGCGGCCCGGGTCGATGAGATAGGCGGCGAGCAGCGTGTCCTCCGCCGGCTCGACCCGCTGCGCCTTCGCGTCGTGGGCGACGAACGGCCCCTCGAGCCGGGCCGGTCTCGGACCGACGACGACACCGTCCGCGGTCGCGACGGCGACACGGCCGTTCTCGGCCGCGATCGCCCCCGATTCGGGCGGCTCGCCCTCGCGCCAGGGCACGCTCACGCCCTCCACGACGAGCGGCGCGGCCGGGACGGCGGCGTCGAGCTCGTCGACCCGGTTCAGCAGGTTCCGGAACTCGAACTGGCGGAACATCTCCTTGAGCCGCGCCCGGTCCGGCGGGGAGAGGACGAGCGCGCCGGGGTCGCAGTCGAGCTCGAGGTCCCGCCGCATCGTCGCGAGTCGCTTCGACACCTGCGCCTGCTCGGCGTTCTCGGTGATGTTCTTGCGCCGCGCCGGGGTCAACTCGTCCACGTGCTCGATGACGCCCTCGAGCGAGCCGTACTGCTGGATCAGCTGCGAGGCGGTCTTGTCCCCGATCCCCGGGATGCCGGGGATGTTGTCCGAGCTGTCGCCCTTGAGGCTGATGAAGTCGGGGATCTGGTCGGGCGTGATGCCGAGCCGAGCTTCGACGCGCTCCGGCGTGTAGACGTTGACGTCGGAGACGCCGCGCGGCGTCATCATCAGGTTCACGTTGTCGGACACCAGCTGGAAGGCGTCGCGGTCGGTCGAGACGACCGTCGTCTTGATCCCGGCCTGGTCGGCCCGCGTGGCGAGCGTGGCGATGACGTCGTCCGCCTCCCAGCCCTCGAACTCGAGGTTGCGGTAGCCGAACGCCTCGACGATCGGACGGAAGTGCGGGAACTGCTCGCGGAGGAGGTCGGCCATCGGCCGTCGGTCGGCCTTGTACGTCTCCGCCAGCTCCATGCGCTCCACCGGGCGCGTGTCCCACGCGACGGCGACGCCCTTCGGCCGGTAGTCGGTGAGCAGCTTGAAGAGCATGTTCGTGAAGCCGAGCAGCGCGTTCGTCGGCATCCCCTCGCTCGTGGCGAGCTCCTCGGGCAACGCGAAGTACGCCCGGTAGGCCAGGTTGTTGCCATCGACGAGGAAGAGATCGGACTCGCGCGCCGGCGCGTCGTCCAGCTGCAGCTCCTCGCCCGTGAGCGTCTTGGGCATCGCAGGGCCAACGGTATCGTCCTCCGCCGATGCCGGGACTGCGAGTTCAGCCCTTCGCCGAGGAGCATCTCGACGCCGCCGCGGCGCTGCTCGCCGCGCGCCACCGGCGCCACACGGAGGCGGAGCCGCTCCTCACCGAGCCGGCCGACTACCGGGCGGAGGTGGAGGCGCTGTGGCGCGGCGCGGAGGCGTCCGGCGCGGTCGCCCAGCGGCAGGGGCGCATCGTCGGGTTCCTGCTGGGGATCCGGAAGAACGACGGCCCGTGGGGACCGAACGTCTGGGTCGACCCGGCCGGGCACGCGGTCGAGGAGGCCGAGGATCTCCGCGATCTCTATGCGGCCGCGGCGGCGCGGTGGGTGGACGAAGGACGGATGCGGCACTACGCGGTCGCCCCGGCGTCCGACGCCCCGCTGCTCGAGTCGTGGTACCGCCTCGGATTCGGCCAGCAGCAGGCGCTCGGGATCAGGAAGGTGCCCGATGCGGCGATGCCCGAGAACGTCCGAGTGGCCGAGGAGCGCGACGTCGAGGCCCTGGTCGAGCTCGGGACGCTCCTTCCGGACCACCAGGGCCGCTCCCCGGTGTTCTCGGGGTGGCGGGCGCTCGAGACCGAGGAGGAACAGCGCCAAGAGGTGATCGACGACCTCGCCAACCCAGATCTGGCACTGCTCATCGCTGAGGAGAACGGGCGAGTCGTCGGCGGTTTCGAGCTCGCACCGACCACGCTCTCGTCCATGCACAGCAGCCTCGCGCGGGTCGAAGGCGCCGTCCTGCTCGGGTGGGCGGTAACGCGTCCGGAGGCCCGTGGCAGCGGGGCAGGCGTCGCGCTGACCGAGGGCAGCTTCGCCTGGGCGCGCGAGCACGGTTACGAGGTGATGGTCACCGACTGGCGCGTCACGAACCTCCTCGCGTCGCGCTTCTGGTCCCGGCGCGGCTTCCGCGAGACCTTCCTCCGCCTGTACCGCTCGATTCCGTGATCGTCCGCGAGGCAGCGCCGCGGGACACGGACCGCGTGCTCGAGCTGATGGAGGAGCTGACCCGCCCTGCCGTCGCCGATGACCCGCGCCCGCAGCGGGAGGTCTTCCTCGCGCACCTGGAGCATCCGGACTGCCGGGTCTACGTCGCCGAGCTCGACGGCGAGGTCGCCGGGGCGGTCAGCCTCTGGATCCAGCCGCGGCTGAACTGGACGACGCCGCAGGGCTGGATCCCGGACCTCTACGTCGGCGAGGCGTTCCGCCGCCGTGGCGCGGCGCGCGCGCTGCTCGACGCCTGCGCCGAGGAGTGCAGCCGGCGCGGCTGCCACGTCCTGACGCTGGAATCGGGCCATCACCGTGCGGCCGCCCACCGGCTGTACGAGGCGTACGGGTTCGTCCATCACGCCCGGGCCTACATGCTCGGTTTGTAGTGCGGGTCCCGCTCCTCGCCGGGTCGCGGCTCACGGTGGTCGACGCGCCGCCGGATGCCGTCGTCCTCCGTCCGCCGCCGCCGTCCGAGCCGCTCGCCGAGGTCGGCGCCGCCGTGCGCGAGGCGCTTCGCTTTCCGCTCGCCGGCCGGTCGATCGAGCAGCTTGCGCCGCCGGGTGGACGGGCGACCATCGTGGTGGAGCCGACGGCGATCCCGATCCCGAGCGCCGTCCGGGATCCGCGGCAGGACGCTCTCTCGGGGACCGTCTCGGAGCTGGCTCGAGTCGGGATCCCGCCGGAGCGGCAGACGATCCTTGTCGCCGGCGGGCTCGGCCGAAAGGCAGGTGCCCGGGAGCTCGAGAGCCTCGTCCCTCACGAGCTCGCCCGGCGCTTCACCGGGAAGGTCGAGGTGCACGACGCCGCAGCCCCGGACCTGATCGAGCTCGGGTCCTCGGGCCGGATCCCGCTGCGCGTGAACCGCGCGCTCGTCGAGACGGATCTCGTGGTCGTCGTGAGCGCCGCGGAGTCGGTTCTCCACGGCGGGCCGGCGGCGCTCGTGGCGGCGAGCGGCACCGAGTCTCTCCGCGCGGCGGGCGCCTACTCGCTGCTCGAGACCGCCGCCTCGCGCGGGTGGCGAATCGGGATCGAGCTCGAGCGGGAGCTCACGACGCGGGTGCCGATCATCGGCGCCTCCCTCTCGCTGAACCCGCCGGTGGTGACCGGCGCCTTCCACGGCTACCCGCACGACCCCCGTGCGCTGGACCGGATCGCACGCTCGCCCGTCCGGCTCGCCTTCCGACTGGCTCCCGGTGTCGTCCGCAGCCGGCTGCTCGGCTCGATCCCGCGAGAGCTGACGGCGACGTCGGTGCTCGCCGGCCCGCCCGCGGTCGCCCACGTGGAGGCGCTCCTGCGCGCCGTCGAGGCGCGCGCCGCGCGACTGGACGAGCCGCTGGACGTGGCCGTCGTCGGGATCCCGGCGACGACGCCGCACCTACCCCGAGAGCGGCCGAACCCGGTGCTCGCCGCCTACCTCGGCCTCGGGTTCGCGCTCAGGCTCTGGCGGGACGCCTTCCCGGTCGTCGAGGGCGGGACTGCGATCCTCCTCAGCCCGTTCGACCGCCGCTTCCCGCATCCGAGTCAGTCGCCGTACCGGACGTTCTTCAACGCGTTGCGGGCGCTCGGCTCGCGTGCGGCGACCGAGCCGCTGGAGCTCGCCCCCGCCGAGCGGGCGGCCGGGGCCGACGAACGCGCGATCGAGCAGTACCGGGCCGGCCGCGCCTGCCATCCGCTGCAGCCGTTCGCGGAGTGGGCCGGCTGCCTGCCGGCCGTCGAGCGGCTCGGGGCCGTGATGGTCGCGGGGAGTCGCGACGCGGTAGCCGCTCGACAGTTCGGGTTCGTCCCGACCCGGAACCTCTCGACCGCGCTCGCGATGGCGCGGGCGCGGGCGGGCGGCGCGCCGCGGGTCGGCTACCTCGTCGCCCCGCCCTACTTCCCCATCCGCACCGGCGGCTCGGGAGGCTAGTTAACAGTCTGTTACTTGGACTTGCGGGCGCGCCGCTAGTTCTCGCCGAGATAGGTCTTGCGGACCTGCTCGTTCTGCGCGAGGGACTTCGCGTCGTCCGCGAGCGCGATCTTCCCGGTCTCCATGACGTAGCCACGATCGGCCACGTCGAGCGCCATCAGGGCGTTCTGCTCGACGAGGAGGATCGGCGTCCCCTGCTTGTTGATCTCGACGACGATCTCGAAGATCCGCTCGACGAAGATCGGCGCGAGCCCCATCGACGGCTCGTCTAGGAGCAGCAGCTTCGGCTGCGCCATCAGCGCTCGTCCGATCGCGCACATCTGCTGCTCGCCGCCGGACATCGTCCCCGCGCGCTGGCTCCGTCGCTCCTGCAGCCGCGGGAAGAGCTCGAAGACGCGATCGAGCGACTGGCGGATCCCGGCGCGGTCGTCCCGCTGGAAGGCTCCCATCTCGAGGTTCTCCATCACGCTCATCCGCGAGAAGAGCCTCCGGCCCTCCGGCGCCTGGCTGATGCCCATCTTCACGACGGCGTGCGGCGGCTCCTGGGTGATGTCGCGCCCCTGGAACTTGATCCGCCCCTCGCGCGGGCGGTTGAGCCCGTTGATCGAGCGCAGCGTCGTCGACTTGCCCGCGCCGTTGGCGCCGATCAGCGTCACGACCTCGCCTTCGTACACGTCCAGCGAGACGCCCTTGAGCGCCTGGATCGACCCGTAGTAGGTGTGGACGTCCTCGAGCTCGAGGATCTTCTTGCGCTGGTCCGCGGCGACCTGCTCCCGCTCCGCGACGGTCTCCGTCATTGCGCCACCGCAGCGGAGCCGAGGTACGCCTCGATCACCTTCGGATCGCGCTGCACCTCCAGCGGCGCCCCCTCGGCGATCTTCTCGCCGTAGTCGAGCACGGTGACCCGGTCGGACACGCCCATGACGACGCGCATGTCGTGCTCGATCAGGAGCACCGTCAGCCCCTCCTCCTCCCGCAGCCTGGCGACGAACGCCGTGAAGTCCGCCGTCTCCTGCGGGTTCATCCCCGCGGTCGGCTCGTCGAGCAGCACGAGCTTCGGCTGGGTCGCGAGCGCACGGGCGACCTCCAGCCGCCGCTGGTCGCCGTAGGAGAGGTTCCTGCCGTACTCCTCCCACTGGCTGCGCTGAAGTCCGGAGAACGCAAGCAGCTCGCGGGCGCGGTCGGCAGCCTGCCGTTCTTCCCGCTTCACGCCCGGAGTGCGCAGGATGCTGCGGACGATCCCGCCTTTGAGACGCGAATGCATGCCGACCATCACGTTCTCGCGCGCGGTCATGTTCTGGAAGAGGCGGATGTTCTGGAACGTCCGGCCGATTCCCCGCTCGGTGATTGCGTGCGGCGGCTTCCCGGTCACGTTCTCTTCGTCGAACTCGATGCGGCCTGCCGTCGGCTTGTAGACGCCCGTGAGCATGTTGAAGAACGTCGTCTTCCCTGCGCCGTTCGGACCGATCAGGCTGGTGATCGACCCCTCCGGGATCACGAAGTCGACGTCGTTGACGGCCACGAGCCCGCCGAACTCCTTGCGGAGCTTCTCGGCGATCAGGAGTGGCCGGCTCGGGGCGCTCACTGCGTCACGTCGTAGAGCGGCTCGTCGTGGACGCCCTCCTCGAACTCCGCCTTGCGGCGAGCGCTCGGGATCAGGCCCTCCGGCTTGAAGAGCATCACGAGGACGAGAATGGCGCCGAAGATCCCGAACTGGTAGAGCGGCACGTCGATCTCCGTCCCGAACGTCTCGTTGATCTCGGCGCCGATGTTGCCGAGGCCCTCCTGGTTGAGGTAGGCGAGGAAGCCGCCGCCGATGATCACGCCCCAGATGTTCCCCATCCCGCCGAGGATGACCATGCAGAGGATGAAGATGGAGATGTTGAAGAAGAAGTCGTCGGGGAACGTCCCGCTCTTGAAGCTCGCGTAGTAGGCCCCCGCCATGCCGCCGAAGAAGGCACCCGCGGCATAGGCCCAGGTCTTCGTCCGCATCAGCGGGACGCCCATGGCCGCGGCCGCCGTCTCGTCCTCACGGATCGCGATCCAGGCGCGCCCCAGGCGTGAGTCGCGCAGCCGCACAGAGCAGAACACGGTGAAGAGCAGGAGAACGACCGCGGTCCAGTAGAAGACCTCGATGCCCCCCAGCTCCCGTCCGAGGAAGTCGGCGTTGAAGGTGAGGTAGTCCACGGGTAACCCGGTCCAGTCCGAGATCGTCTCCCCGAACCCGGGCGGGTCGATCGGGTTGATCCCCTGAGCCCCGTTCGTCAGGTTGAACCCGGTCCCGAAGAGGTTGTCCCCGTTCCTGGCGATCTGGGGCATGATCTCGCCGAATCCGAGCGTCACGATCGCGAGGTAGTCGCCGCGCAGACGGAGGGTCGGGAGGCCGATGATCACCCCGATGATCGCTGTGAAGATCGCGGCGAGAAAGAGCACGACCCAGACGGAGAGGTGGAACCCCTCGGCCTCCGGGCTGACTCCGACGGACCCCACATGGACCGCGCCAACGCTCTCGGCGAAGTGCGGCGAGGCGAACCAGGCGGCCGTGTAGGCGCCCATCGCGTAGAAGGCCACGTACCCGAGGTCGAGCAGGCCCGCGTACCCGACCACGATGTTCAGGCCGATGGCCATCATGATGAAGATCGTCATCGTCACCGCCGTGTCGACCGACGGGAAGGGGCCGAACAAGGGAAGCTCGAAGAGGTCGTCGACGTAGTAGGGGTAGGCGATCGCGGCGATGATCGCCACCCCCGGAACGACCCAGCGGCCGTAGCGGATCATGTCCCACGGAACGGCGTAGAGCGCGAGGACGACGACCGTCGCGACGATCAGCGAGGTCGTGAACCCGGAAAAGATCGTGACGACGACGATCGCCGCGGCCGCGGCGATGCCGCCCTTGATCGCCCGGCGACGGACCTCGGCGTCGAAGTCCCGCCGGCGCTCCCGAGGCAGGCCGGGGACGTTCACCTACCCGCCCTCCGGAGTCCGCTCGCCGAGAAGGCCTTCGGGGCGGAACACGAGGATGATGATCAGTAGTCCGAAGATGATCGACTGCGTCCAGTCGCTGCCCGGCGTCGCCCAGCCGAGCCCGTTGTTGAACGACTCGATCATGGCGATGACGAGCCCGCCGAGCACCGCGCCCGGGAGGTTGCCGATGCCGCCGACGACGGCGGCCGTGAAGGCGATCAGGCCGAGCCGGAACCCCTCGTCGTAGCGGATGTTCGTGATGTAGAGCGCGTAGAGGAGGCCGGCGGCGCCCGCCAGTCCACCCGCGATGAAGAACGTGAACGAGATCGTCCTGTTCACGTTGATGCCCATCATGGCGGCGGCGTCGCGGTCCTGCGCCGTGGCGCGCATCGCCTTCCCCTGGCGTGTCCGCTGGACGAGCATGAGCAGCGCGATGAGCACCGGAACCGTGAAGAGCAGGACGATGAGCTTGTCCCAGGTGTAGGCGACGCCGCCGATCGTGAACACCTCGCCCCTCGGGAGGATGGAGTCGACCGAGGTCGGGCGGGCGCCCTTCCAGACGAGCGCGATGTTCTGGAGGATGAACGACATCCCGATCGCGGTGATCAGCGGCGCCAGTCGCGGCGCATGGCGCAGCCTTCGATACGCGACGAGCTCGATGGTCGTGTTCAGGACGGCGCAGAAGGCCATCACGATCACGAGCATCAGGAGGATCATCGACCAGAGGAAGAGGCCCGAATCGCCGGCGAGGCCGAAGCCCGCGACCATCGTGGCGACGAGCATCCCACCGAGCATGAACACGTCGCCGTGGGCGAAGTTGATCAACTCGAGGATGCCGTAGACGAGCGAGTAGCCGAGTGCGACCAGGCCGTAGATCGCCCCGTTCGTGAGCCCGATCAGGAACAGGCGATAGAACTCGTTCGGCGTCTTGTAGAGGTTGACGCCGAGCCAGACGAGGAGCAGCCCGACCAGCAGGAACGCGACCGCCGGGACGACGTAGTCCGGCAACCGGCCTGCGAGCGTGGGAAACGGGAGTCGGCGCGCCTGAGTAGCCATTCGATCCCTTCGACGCGTCGGGGGAGGACCCGCGTCCTCCCCCGACGAGTTCGATCCTGTGTCCTACCTACCCCTCGACGAACTCGAGCTCCGGGGTCACGGTCTTTACGTAGGTCTCTTCTCCGTTCTGGACCTGGTAGACGGAAACCGCCCCAAGGGTCGTGTCGCCGTTCTCGTCGATCTGGAACGAGCCGACGATGCCGTCCTGGATGTCGGTCTCGAAGAGGGCCGAAGCCACGGCAGCACGGTCGGTGCCGCCCTTCTCGATCGCGGCGAGCAGGACCTCCGCCGCCTGCGCTGCGTAGGCGGTGTACGGGTTCGGGGCCTTGCCGTGCTCTTCGGTGAAGCCGTCGACGAACTCCTTGCCGGCGCCGGTCAGCTGCTCGACCGGGATACCGGGCTGCGTGATGTACATCTCGTTCGCGGACGCGCCTGCGCCCTCGATCGTCGCGTCGATCGGCGTCCACCCGTCAGGGCCGAGGAGCTGCACGTCGGGAGCACCGGCCTTGATGTCCTTGATCAGCTTGCCGCCGTTGTTGCAGACGATGCCGCCGAGGAACACGGCGTCAGCGCCCGACGAGCGGATCCGGCTCGCCAGGGACTCGTAGCTCGAGGCGTCCTTGTCCCACTTCTGGTTGCCGAGGATCTCGATGCCCAGCTTCTCCGCGTACTCCGCGAAGAGCGTCGCGATGCCGAGACCGTAGGTCTCGCTGTCGTTCAGCACGAAGACCCGCTTGACGCCCAGCTCCTCCGCGTACTGCGCGTTCGCGGCACCCTGGAACTGGTCGTTCCAGACGACACGAGCGTACGTGCGGGTGCCGGTCGGGTAGTAGTTGTCGGGCTCACCGGCTTCCGTGCCGGGGCCGCCCTCGGTCAGGCCGGGATACGTGTTCGCCGGGCTGACCATCGGCAGTGTGGCGCGGTTCGCGATCGGAAGCACGAGCTTCGCGCACCCCGAGTTGAACGTGCCGATGAGGCCGATCACGCTGTCGTTGTTCGCGTAGGCCCGGGCGTTCGACGAGCACTTCGCCGAGTCCCAGCTCCCGGCCTGGGCCGTCGAGTCGTCACAGGACTGGTAGCCGAGGACGGTGTCGCCCGCCTTCCACTCGTTCTGCTCGAGGATGAACTCGATCGCGTCGGCCATCTCGGTCGTCAGCGCCCGGTTCGCACCCTGTAGCGGGAGGTCCGAAGCGATCAGCGCGTCCGGCTCCTCGTCGCCCTGGCGGATCGGGCCACATGATGCTGACGGGAGTGCCTCAACGGCGCCACCACCGCCGCCGTCGCCGTCGCCGTCGTCGTCATCGCCACCGCAGGCCGCGGCGGCGAGCATGAGGACGGCCACGAGCAAGATCAGGAACCCGAGCAGCCCTCCCTTTCTCAAAATCACTACGCCTCCTCCATCGCCGGTTTCTGCCTTTGCGGAAGGCGGAGTGCCGCCGCCGATCCGCGCTCCTGGCCAAGTATCCGGATTGCGGTTCGTCGCCGCAACTCGGAACCCTCGCGGCCGGGGGCCTCCTCGCCGAAAGTCTCCACCGTATGAAGCCGGGCGCTGTGGGGCCGCGCGGCGCAAAGCGCCGCCCGGCTTCATCCGATCGCTCGAAGTCGTGAGACTTCGAGCGAACCACGAGGCGCCGAAGGCGCGGAGGGAGTGCCGAAGGTGGGAATCGAACCCACACGGAGCTCTCGCTCCACCGGATTTTGAGTCCGGCGCGTCTGCCAGTTCCGCCACTTCGGCTGTGGGCATAGGGTAGCCCCGTGGCTCGGCGAATCGGGATTCTCACCGGCGGCGGCGACTGTCCCGGACTGAACGCCGTCATTCGCGCGGTCACCCGCCGGTCGCTCGACCGGGGCCACGAGGTGATCGGGGTCCGGGAAGGCTGGCGAGGGATGGTGGAACGGCTCTTCGAGCCGCTCGACTACCGCGCGATCTCCGGGCTGCTCCCGCGGGGCGGCACGATCCTCGGCACCTCTCGAACGAACCCCTACAAGAGCGAGGACGGCGTCCGGCGGGTGCTGGAGACGGCGGAGTCGGAGGGATTCGACGCGCTGGTGGCCGTGGGCGGCGAGGACACCCTCGGAGTCGCCTCGCGGCTCCACGCCGAGCACGGGTTTCCGGTCGTCGGAGTTCCGAAGACGATCGACAACGACCTCTCGGGCACGGACTACACGTTCGGCTTCGACACCGCCGTCTGGATCGCAACGGAGGCGATCGACCGCCTGCACACGACGGCGGAGTCACACAACCGCGTGATGGTCGTCGAGGTGATGGGCCGGCACACGGGCTGGATCGCGGTCATGAGCGGGATCGCCGGCGGGGCGGACGCGATCCTGATCCCGGAGCAGCCGATCACCGTGGAGGCGGCGTGCTACGAGCTGCGTCGGCGCCACGAGCGCGGGAAGGACTTCTCGATCGTCGTCGTCAGCGAGGGCTACGAGCTCACGTACGAGTCGGGGGAGCAGCGGGCCGTCGCCCAGGCGGCCGAGACCGACCAGTTCGGCCACATCCGGCTGGGCGGCGTCGGCGAGGCGCTCGCCCGCGACATCGAGGAGCGGACCGGGTACGAGACGCGCGTTACGGTCCTCGGCCACGTCCAGCGCGGCGGCTCCCCCACTCCGCGCGACCGGATCCTCGCGACCCGCTTCGGCCTCAAGGCGGCGGATCTGGTGGACGAAGGGCGCTTCGGCCGGATGGCCGCGCTGCACGGCGACGCTGTCGGGGACGTCTCGCTCGAGGAGGCGACCCGCGAGCTCAAGACCGTCCCCCGGGCGTTCTACGACGTCGCGGCCGCGTTCTTCGGCTGAACCGTCGCGCCGTGTGTCCCAAACGGCCGGTTGAGCCTCCGGCTATCAAGGGGTCTGACCCCACGCACCCGCCGCGGGCTCCGTGACCCGCCTGAACTCCCGACCGGCGCAGCGGGGTCTGACCCCACGCGGCCGGCCCGCTAACGGAGCAGCTCGACCAGCGGGAAGCTTCGCCGGCTCCTCGGCGGGACGACGAAGTTCTGCCGGTGGGTCGTCCGGAGGACGGAGTTGAGGCCCTGGGCCCTGGAACGCGCCTGCAGCGGCAGGCGCGTTCCGTCCGGCAGGAAGCCGTCCATCGCCAGCCGGTTCCTCCGGAAGTCATCGCTCGAGGGGTTGAAGCTGATGAAGTGCAGGCCGGCATCCGGCTGCTCCGAGTGGCGGTCCCGCTCGGGGTCGCCGGTCCAGAAGAACGGGTTGTCGAGCGTGTTGAAGTCGGCGCGGAGGGGGATCGCGCTGCCTTTCGCGTACAGCTCGCCGTCGGCGCCGCGGATGTCCATCTGCAGGCGCGAGGTCGGCTGGATCGACCCGCCGTGCCCGATCGCGCCCGTACGGCGGAAGTCGCCCTTCAGGTCGGCTTCCGAGGCGGCGTCCTCCGGCGCCTGCCTGAGCGTCTGCGCGCCCTCGCGCGCCCGGAACCCCGGCCGGAAGGTGGTGTCCACGCGCTCGCGGAAGTCGAAGTCGAGATACCAGGCCTCGACGTTCTCGAACAGGTGCGAGAGATGCATGTGCGTGCCCCCGCGGAAATAGCCCTCCCGGACGTCGACGAAGCCGAGCGTCTCGAAGCTCGCGATGCGGGACTGGCCCTGCGTGTGCCGCTGGGTCGAGGTGAACCCGAGGAAGAGCTGCGCGCCGTCGGGGATCAGGTCGGCGCCCTCGATGCCGGCGGCCATGGCCATCGCCTTCGGAAGGCCGGGGCCACCTGCGAACCCGCCGCCCTGGAACCCCTTCCGGATGCTCGTCAGCTCGAACAGCCCGTCGGTGTCCGCAAAGAGCCCCTCCGCTGCGTCCGCGACGTGCTCACGCTCGTCGCTTCGGAGGAGGAAAGCGACCTCGTTGTCCTCGAGGATCGCCGTCTCCGGGTCGCTCGGAAAGCGCGTCGCATCGAGGACCCCGGAGACCGGCCGGTCGGCGCTCGTCGAGGCCCGCCGGTCGATCGGCAGGTGGCGGTCGGCCAGCCGGGGGACGACACCGCGGAAGTACGGAAGCCCCCACGCCACGGTGACGGCGAGCCCCGCCGGGTTCGGCTCGTAGCGGTGCTCGATCGCCTGCAGCGCATCCTCCAGGGCCCGCTGGGCCGCGAGCAGCTCCCGGCGGGACTGCCCCACCCGCAGCCGCGCGGTGACGACCTGATGGTGGAGCGGCGGCTCGACCACCTCCACGCCCTCGTGGGTGAGCAGCTTCATCCCCGAGAGGAGGTACTGCTCCTCCCGCAGCTCGCCGGCCTCGGCCCGTGGCGGCGACTCGGCGAGCTTGTCGACGAGCTCGTAGATCCCCGCAGCCCCGAGTGCGCCGGCGGCCGCGCCGCCCAGCAGCTCCTTGCGCGTGAGCTTCACCTAGGCCTTCGGTTCGATGACCTCGAGCCCGCCGACGATTCGGTCGAGGTTCTCGAGCACCCGCCGGAACGTGAGCGGCGGCGCGACGTGCTCGCTCACGGTGTAGAGGGTGCCGTCCTTTCGCCAGACGTAGGTGACGTGCCACTGGTCAGCGTCCCGTGAGACCGTGTAGACGGTGACCTCCTTATCGCCGACCTTGCGCGTTCCCTGCGGGTCGCTGAAGCACGGCACCGAGCGGCGGCGCGTCTTGCCGCCCGAGGTCTGGGTGTCGATGCAGCGCGGGATCGCGGTCTTGCCCGGGTAGCCGCGGAAGTTGACGTGCACGTCGCCGCTCCCCGCCTCGTGCCAGAGGAAGCCGGCGAGGTAGTTCTTGTCCTTGTCCACGTTGACGCCGCCGCTGTTCCACTGGCCGCCGATCTCGGCGTCGATGGGGCTAGGCATCCAGCTCGGGCAGTAGACGGGGATCCCGACCTCGTTCGCCAGCTGCTGCCAGCCGGGCTTCCACGCCGCAGGACAGGCTGCGGGCTGCTCCCGCGCCGACGCGCGCTCCTCGACGCCGTCGCCGCCGACCGAGCAGCCGGCCGCGACGAGCGCCAGCACAGCGAGAGAAAGAGCCCTTCGCACCCCGTTAGAGGGTAGCCCGATCAGTCGATCAGCAGCAGCGCGTCCGTCGGCGCGTAGTCGTCGGTGAGCGTGGGGACGCCGGCGACGGAGACGTCGGCATCGCGCCGGTCCCTGATCGCCTTGGTCAGGTCGGGCGCGCCCCGAGAGTCCGCCCGGACCTCCCGCCAGCGCTCGGCGAGGAAGGCCTTGTCCGGAGCCGCCCCTTCGGTCGCGACGAGCATCAGGTTGCGGACGGTGTCGTCTCCGCCGTCGCCCGGCAGGCGCACCGGATGGACGAGCACGGTCGGGAAGGCGGTGCGGTACGTGCGGTAGACGGAGCGGAAGAGCCGCGACTGCTCGCCGGTGATCGAGCCGATCGTGTTCGTGATCACGACGCCGCCGGGGTTGAGCCGCGAGCGCACGAGCTCCATGAACTCGGCCGTGAACAGGTGGAACGGGATCGCGTCGGCGAAGAAGGCGTCGATCATGATCACGTCCCACCTGCGGTCCTCGTCGTCCAGCCAGCGGCGTCCGTCGTCGACGGCGACCTGGAGGCGATCGTCGCGCGGAAGCTCGAAGAAGCGGTAGGCAACGTCGACGACGACGGGGTCGAGCTCGACGGCCTGGATCCGCAGGTCGGGGAAGTCCCGCCAGAGCCGCTTCGGCGAGGAGCCGCCGCCGAGGCCGATGACGAGGACGTCCCTCGCGTCCGGCTTGTAGGCGAGCGCGAGGTGGAAGTAGTCCGCGTACTGGAACGCGGTGCCGAACGGACGGGCGAGCGGCATGCCGCTCTGGTACGTGTTGTCGAAGCGGAGGTACCGAGTGGTCTGGTCGTCGGCGACGCTCAGCCGGTGGTAGCTCGTGTCCTTCGCGTAGCGGAGCGTGAGGCCGGCGACATCCGCGGGCTCCTGGCCTCGGACGGAGCCGGCCCGGCGGTAGAGCGGCGACCAGTTGCGCGCCTGCGCCTCGCTGATCGTCCCGCCGGTCTCCGGCGCGAGCGCGACGGCGGCGCTTCCCGCGAGGACGGCGCCGGCCAGGGCGAGGGCAGCCGTGCCGACGAGCCGCTCCACGACCGAGAAGAGGGCGGCGGCGACGAACAGCGCTGCGGCGGCGATCCCGAGCAGCTGATCGGTGCCGAACTCCGGGATCAGCCAGAAGGCCGTGGCGAAGGTGCCGGCGATCGAGCCGGCGGTCGAGATCGCGAACAATCGCCCGGCGGTCTCGCCGAGCGTCGAGAGCGACCGGGCGTGGAGGCGGACCGCGATGGGCGCGACGCCGGCGAGGACGATGCTCGGGGCGCCGAAGAGCGCGACGGCCGCGAGCAGCGGGTTCAGGCGCGGGCCTGGATCCCACTCGACGATCGCCTCCAGGACGGGCCCGTCGAGGACGGGGATCGAGAGCACGCCGAGGGCGCCGATGCCCATGACGGCGGCCAGGAGGCGCGGCTCCGGCCAGCGGTCGGCCAGTATGCCGCCCGCCCAGTAGCCGATGGAGAGGCCTGCGAGGACGATGCCGATCAGCGAGCCCCAGACGAAGAGCGAGTTACCGAAGAACGGCGCGAGCACGCGGCTCGCCGCGATCTCCATCCCGAGCACGACCCCGCCGGAGACGAAGACGGCGCCTGCGACGGCGAGGCGGTGCTGCCGCGTCGCGGACGCCGGGACCCCCTCTACAGCTCGTACACCGCTACCCAAGGCCCCGCCAGTTTGCCCGTAGGAGCACGGTAGAAGCGCCGGTTCCCCTCCCGGGCGAGCCGATCGTAGAAGCGAGCGTCGCGCGGATAGTCGGCGCGTGCGGCCTCGACGCGGTCCGCGACGGCGCCCGTGACGACCACGTAGCCGACGTCGAGCCGGCGAAGCCGCGCCAGGTCGCGCTCCGGGTCGAACGGCCGGCCGGGGCCCGGGAGCGCGAGCCGGAGGACGCGCACGGTGTCCGGCGTGGCCGTCGACGGGTCGGCCGCGACGAGGACGCCCGGCGTGAGGTTCGCCTCCATCCAGTCGTGGGCGACGACCCGCGTATCGGTCTTCGTGAGCGGCTCGGTGTCGCGGATCGACCACACGAGCGGCACGACGAGCAGGAGGAGCGTCACGGGCGCGAGGGCGCGGACGCGGCCGGCGAGCGCGCCGAGCGCGGGGACGAGGGGCAGCACGTAGCGGTCGAAGTGCGCGTCGAGCGGGAGGAGGGTCGCGAAGTAGGCGAGCACGAAGGCGGCGAGGATTCGGTCCGCATACGTCCGTCGCGCGAGCGCGAGCCCGAGGCCGAGGAGCGCGACGAGCAGCGCGGGGCCCATCCCCTCCCAGAGGCGGTCGAGAAAGGCGATCGGCGCGGCGTGGTCGTCCTCGAAGCCGAGCCATCCCCGGCGTCCCAGCTCCTGGACGCGGCGGACGTCGCCCAGTGCCTCGCCGAGATGGACGAGAAAGTACGGGCTCGTCACGAGGAACGCTGCGGGTGCCAGTGCGGCGGAGACCGCGAGCCGGCGCCACTGTCCCCAGCCGGCGACTGCGAGCGGGACGAGCAGCGTGAACGCGGGGTACTTGAAGCCTGCTGCGATCCCGATCGCGACCCCGGCTGCGGGCAGCCTGCGCGCGACCATCAGACCGAGGGCGAGCGCCGCGCCGAGCGTCATCGGGACGTCCGTGACGGCCATCCGCGAGTAGGCGACGTGCGTGACCTCGACCGCCGTGAACGCGGCCGCGACGAAGCCCGCCATCGTCCCGTACGCGCGGCCGCCGAGCCACCAGGCTGCGGCGATCCCGCCGAGGCCGAGCGTGACGACGACGAGCCGGCCCATGAGGTATGACGGGTCGTCGGCCCAGTTCTGGAACGGCGCGATCGCGTACATCAGCAGGCTCGGATAGTCGAACCAGTCCGGATCGAGCCCGCCCCCGTGGCTCATCTGCCAGGCCCGCGGCACGATGTTCTCCTCGTCCGGGTTGAGGAGCGGGAACGGCAGCCCGTACTGCACGCCGACCAGCCGGATCGCGGCCGCGCCTGCCAGGAGCGCGCCGAGGGCGAGCCAGCGGTTTCCCCAGCGGCTCGGCTCCGAGAGCCCTCCTAGGCGGCGCCGCACTCCGCGCGGATCAGACTTCTGGCGGGGCCGCGCCCACGAGGTGGGCGATATTGCCGGCCGCCACGATCACGGCGTCGACGCCGGCCCGCTCGAGCTCGACGACCTCGTCCCGCGTACGTGCGCCGACGTCGGCAATCGCGAGCTTGCCCGCCGGGACGTCGGGCAGCAGCTCGAGCGCCTCGGCGAGCGGCTCGTCCGCGTCGGCGTCGGAGCCGAGCACGAGCACCTCCGGATCGAGCGCTTCGAGGACGAACGCGAGGCGCTCCTCCTCGTCGATCCGAGGCGCGAGCTCGCAGCGGTCCGCCAGCGCCTCGCGGATCCGCTCCAGCCAGTCCCGGTCGGCGCTTCTGACGTCCACGATGCATGCGTCGGCGCCGTCGGGCACCGGTCGGTCCGGCTCGAAGCGCACGAGAATCGGGAGCTCCGTGGCGGCGCGGATCGAGGGCACGCTCTTCTCGTCCCCGCTCGCGACCAGCACGCCCTCCGCTCCCGACATCTCCGCCTCGCGCGCCGCCTCCGGGCCGTCGACGGCGACGATCACCGAGATGCCGTCGCCCTCGGAGATCGCCTGGCTGAGCCGGCGGTCGGTCATCTGGCTGCCCTGGAAGTCACGCCGGGCATCTTCACCGTTCCGGCGCGCTTCCGTGACACATCCGCGCGGCGGCCGCGGCTAGGCTCGCATCGGGGAGGAGGCGGGGGCAACCGAATTAAGGGACGAAGGCGACTCAGACGCCGATCGGGTGCCAGACGGTCTTCAGCTCCAGGAACGCGGCGATCTCGTACGGGCTCTGGCGGTCGGCCCGGCCCCGCACGACACGCTTGACGTTGTCCGCGGCGAGGCGCTCGAGCTCGGGGATCTCCCCATCCGCGCCGCCGACGTCGATCGCGTTCACGTCCATGTGCCCGGCGAGCCAGGGGGCGAGCTCAGACCTGAAGCCCGTCAAGATGTTCACGACGCCGCCGGGGAGGTCCGCCGTCGCGAGCGCCTCGGCCAGCTCGATCGCCGCGAGCGGTGCGGTCTCGGACGCCAGCACGACCGCGGCGTTGCCGCCCACGATCACCGGGGCAAGGCGGGCAACCAGCGCATCGAGCGCCGGCTCGTCGGGCGCGACGATCCCGACGACCCCGGTGGGCTCGGGGATCGTGAAGTTGAAGTACGGCGCCGCAACCGGGTTCGACGTGCCGAGCACCTGCGCGTACTTGTCCGCCCAGCCCGCGTACCAGACCCAGCGATCGACTGCCGTCTCGACCTCCTTGCGGCCGGAGCTGAGGTCGGCGAACTCCTCCGTCCGCGCCTCCATCATCTCCGCGATCCGGTAGAGCACCTGGCCGCGGTTGTACGCCGTCATCCCGCGCCACTTCCCGAACGCTCCGCGCGCCGTACGCACCGCGTCTCGCACGTCCTTCCTCGACGCGCGCGCGACGTTCTGGCCCTGCGCCTCGTAGGTCCGGCCGGACTCCGACCGCGGAAAGTCGCCGCCGATGAAGAGCTTGTAGGTCTTGCGAACCGGGAGCCGGCTCACCCTCGTCCCTCCGAGTCCTCCAGGTCGAGGTAGGGCTCGAGACCGTGCAGACCGCCCTCGCGGCCGAACCCGGACTCCTTGTACCCGCCGAAGGGCGACGTGGGATCGAACCGGTTGTAGGTGTTCGCCCAGACGACGCCCGCCTCCAACCGGTTCGCCATCGAGAGGATCCGGGAGCCTTTCTCCGTCCAGACACCCGCCGACAGCCCGTACGGCGTGTTGTTCGCCTTCTCGACCGCCTCGTCGGGCGTCCGGAACGTCAGAACCGAGAGCACGGGCCCGAAGATCTCCTCCTGCGCGATCCGGTAGCTCTGGGCGACGTTCGTGAAGACGGTCGGCACGAACCAGTAGCCCTTCTCCGGCAGGCGGCACGGCGGCTGGTAGATCTCCGCTCCCTCCTCCTCCCCGCTCCGGACGAGCTCTTTGATCTTCTCGAGCTGCTGCTTCGAGTTGATGGCGCCGACGTCCGTGTTCTTGTCGAGCGGGTCGCCGACACGGAGCGTCGTCAGGCGGCGCTTGAGCTTCTCGATCACGGGCTCGTAGATCGACTCCTGCACGAGCAGCCGCGACCCGGCGCAGCAGACGTGGCCTTGGTTGAAGTAGATCCCGTTGATGATCCCCTCGACCGCCTGGTCGAGCGCGGCGTCGTCGAAGATGATGTTCGCTGCCTTGCCGCCGAGCTCCAGCGTCAGGCGCTTGCCGCTGCCGGCGAGCTCGCGCTGGATCGCCTTCCCGACCTCGGTGGAGCCGGTGAACGC
>DASVEW010000110.1:0-14289 GCA_036380355.1 Gaiellaceae bacterium
CAGAGAGTTTCCGTCATACTCATTTGACGGCGGGTCTGCGCTCGTCCGGCGTCGAATTCAGACCCCGTTCGGCGCCACGGTCCGGAGCGCGGTTCAACTGGAGGGGGAGGTCGTCCTCGGAGCTTCCCCTCCGGCCCGCCGACTTCGTCGGGGGCCGTTCGTACCACGGCGACGCCTCGGCGGCCCGCCGGCGCCGCGGGATTCGGGCTACCTGCGGCCCGTGATCCGCAGCGGCGCCGAGAACCTCCTCGTGCGCTTGGGATTCATCGCCGCGCGGAACGTGACACGGAACGTGTACCGGCCCGGCCGGAAACGGGTCGAGAAGCGAACGATGCGTGAGCGATAGGCCTTGACAGTCGCCGTCCGCCGGAGGACACGGCGGTTGCCGCGGTACAGCGCCGCCTCGACCGCCGCATCCTCCTCCGCGTTCGCGACGAGCGCCAAGACGAGCCTGCGGGCCGGGAAGACGCGTTTTCGCGGGAACCGGACGCGGGCTCCCGCGACCTTGGTGGTATGGCGCCACGAGCGCATCCGCCCCGGGCAGCGACCGCCGGTCTGGGTGACGGCGGCCCTCACGGTTTCGAACGACGGCCGGCGCGACCCGTCGGCGCGGACGAGGCCTGCCTGCCAGCGCTCGAGGTCGGGCTCGTCGCGAAGCAGGAAGAACAGCATCGACTGGACCGAGGGATCGCAGGCGAGGTAGCGGATCGCCTGCGCATAGATTCGCGCCTGATTGGCCTCGCTCGTCGGGCGGACGCTCTCCGAGCCGAAGTACGCCCCGGCGGCGCTGGGCACCACGGCGACCTGCCAGCCGATCTCCCCCAGCCGGAGCGTGATCGCGCCGCGAGATCTGCCCTCGCGGAACGTGGGCTGCGCGGTGCCGTTGAAGGCGTCCCAGAACGCCTGCTTGATGCGATCGAGGTTGGGCGTGCCCGCGTTGGGCCAGCGGTAGCCCTTCAGCAGCGTGTCCGTGTCCCGATCGGGATACGGGTGGATCGACAGCGCGTTCATGATCGGCCGCTTCCTCCCGGAGCGACGGTAGGCCTTGCCGACGCCGTTGAGGAACCGCACGGGCGACATCGAGACGTTCTCGGGGGCGCGGGGCTGGTCGTTCCCCCGTGGCGAGAGCCCGAGCCCGATCACGGAGATCGCGGGATCGACGCCCTTGAGCGCGTCGTACGACCGCGCGAGGAGCGCGTAGTACGCCGCCGGCGCGAGGGGTTGGCCGCGCCGGTTGAACTGCGGCTGCCAGAAGCGAGGCTGGTTGGGCTCGTTGCCGACGACGTAGTCCTTGACCGTCGGAAAGGCACGCGCGAGTTGCGTCAGGAACGCGGCGAAGGCGCCCGCCGCACCGGGGTTGGACGTGATGGCCGTCGCCTTCGTCGGCGCGACCGCGAAGACGATCCGGATCCCTCGGAGCGTTGCGATCGCCACGTACTGCTCGAGTGCGTACTGGTTCGGAATCGTCGTCGGCGCCTCGGAGTCCCAGGAGATCGAGAGTCGGTTCTCGCGCATGCCGAGCGCGGCAAGGCTGTCGAAGAACGCGGGCGAGTTCGTCGGCGCGATCCCGTAGTCGTCGACCACGCCGACGTCCACGGCGGCTGCGTTGCCGGCCATCACGAGGGCGGCCGCAAGCGCGGCGGTCAGCGTGCGCACGAAGCCGATCACGGGTTAACCCCTTTCGCGTTGCAACGCTCGGTCCTTCCTCGACTGGGACACTAGACTCGGAATCAGCGAGAAGGGGGATTCATGGCCAAGCGTGTAGCGATCAACGGGTTCGGGCGGATCGGACGCCACTTCTTCCGCGCGTGCCTGAAGCGAGATCCGGACTTCGAGGTCGTCGCCATCAACGACCTGGCGTCCGACGACGTACTCGCGCATCTGCTCAAGTACGACTCCACGCACGGGGTGCTGTCGGCCGACGTCAGCCACGGGGAAGGCGAGCTGATCGTCGACGGCCGGTCGATCCGCGTGCTGTCCGAGCGCGAGCCGCAGGCGCTGCCGTGGGGTGACATGAGCGTCGACGTGGTCGTCGAGGCGACTGGCATCTTCACGGACCGTGACGGCGCGCAGAAGCATCTCGATGCAGGCGCCAAGAAGATCGTCATCTCGGCCCCGGCGACGGATCCGGACGTGACGATCGTCCTCGGTGTGAACGACGACGCCTACGACCCGGAGCAGCATCACATCATCTCCAACGCCTCCTGCACGACGAACTGCGTCGCGCCCATGGCGAAGGTGCTGCTGGACGAGTTCGGGATCGAGCAGGGATCGATGACGACGATCCACGCCTACACGACCGAGCAGCAGCTGCAGGACCAGATCGCGATGACGCGCAAGGGGAAGCCGGACCTGCGGCGGATGCGGGCCGCGCCGCAGAACATCATCCCCTCGACCACCGGCGCCGCGAAGGCGACGTCGCTCGTCATCCCGGAGCTGAAGGGCAAGCTGGACGGGATGGCGATGCGCGTGCCGGTTCCGGACGGCAGCGTCACGGATCTCGTGTGCATCCTCGAGCGAGAGGCGAGCGCCGACGAGATCAACGAGGCGTTCCGGCGGGCGGCGGGCGGCGCGATGAGCCCGATCATGGTCTTCACCGAGGATCCGATCGTCTCGTCAGACATCATCGGCCACCCGGCCTCCTGCATTCTCGATGGGCTCTCGACGATGGCCGCCGGACGGATGGCGAAGGTGATCGGCTGGTACGACAACGAGTGGGGCTACAGCTGCCGGCTCGCCGATGTCACGGAGAAAGTGGCGGCTTCCGTGGGCGAGGCTGTCGCGGCCTAGTTGAGGAAACCCCGCTCGGTACGCGACGCCGACGTCGCAGGCAAGCGCGTGCTCGTGCGCGCGGACCTGAACGTGCCGCTCGAGGATGGGCGCGTCGCGGACGACACGCGCATCCGCGCGGCGCTCCCGACGCTCGAGCTCCTGTTCGAGCGGGCCGCGTCGGAGGTGGCGGTCTGCTCCCATCTCGGCCGCCCGAAGGGGCCCGACCCCGCGTTCTCGATGAGGCCCGTCGAGGAGCGCCTGCGTCAGCTCCTGCCGGACGAGCGGCTCGTCGTCCTCGAGAACACGCGCTTCGACCCGGGCGAGACGACGAACGATCCCCGGTTCGCGCGAGAGCTCGCCGACGATCGCGACCTGTTCGTCATGGACGCGTTCGGCTCCGCCCACCGGGCTCACGCGTCGACCGTCGGTGTCGCGGAGATCCTCCCGGCGTACGCAGGGCTGCTGCTCGAGCGGGAGCTTGAGATGCTCGGGCGGCTGCTCGGCGAGATCGAGCGCCCGTTCGTCCTGATCTCCGGCGGCGCGAAGGTCGACGACAAGCTCGGCGTGCTGCGGAACCTCGGCGGCCGGGCCGACGAGGTGCTGGTGGGCGGGAAGATGGCCGAGGAGATCCGCGAGTCGAATCCTCTGCCCTTCGAGGTGGTGCTGCCCGTCGACGTGGTCGCGGCTTCGGCGTTCGAGCCGGACGCGGAGACTCGGGTGGTGCCGTACGACCGGCTGCCCGAGGGCTGGCTCGGTCTCGACATCGGCCCGGAGACCCGGCGGCTGTTCGCCGAGCGCATCTCGCGCGCTCGGACCGTGTTCTGGAACGGCCCGATGGGCGTCTTCGAGTGGCCGCGGTTCGCGGAGGGGACGAAGGCCGTGGCTGAGGCGGTGGCCGGCGTCGACGGCTACACGGTCGTCGGCGGCGCGGACTCGGTCCGGGCGCTGCAGGAGCTCGGGCTCGCCGAGCGCGTGTCGTGGGTCTCCACGGGCGGCGGCGCGGCGCTGGAGTTCCTCGAGGGCAAGGAGCTTCCCGGTGTCGCGGCGATCCCGGAGGCGTGACGCGGGCGCGGCGCCGTAGGATCCGCCCGTGCTGATCGCCGGCAACTGGAAGATGTACAAGGGCCCGTCGGAGACCGCGGAGTTCTGCGCGGCGCTGCGGGACCGCGAAGCGGAGCTCGAGAGCACGGACGTGGTCGTGTGCCCGCCGTACACGTCGCTTCATCATGCGGTATCGGTGCTCGCCGGCACGTCGATCGCGGTGTTCGCGCAGAACGTCCACTGGGCGCCGGAGGGCCCCTTCACGGGCGAGGTGTCGGCGCCGATGCTCCGCGAGCTGGGCGTGACCGGCGCCGTCGTGGGGCACTCCGAGCGACGGCAGCTCTTCGCCGAGACGGACGAGACGGCCGCGCTCCGCGTCGAGGGCGCCCTCGACGGCGGGCTGAGCGTGATCGCCTGCGTCGGCGAGACCGAGAGCGAGCGGGAGGCGGGGGAGACCGAGTCGGTGCTCCGTCGCCAGATGGACGCGCTCCGGGTCGTCGTCGACGAGGATCACCTCGATCGGCTCGCGATCGCGTACGAGCCGGTCTGGGCGATCGGCACCGGACGGACGGCCACTCCCGAGCAGGCGAACGAGGCACACGCGCTGGTCAAGAGCATCCTCGGCGTGCCCGTCCTCTACGGCGGCTCGGTCAAGCCCGAGAACGCCGACGAGCTCCTGCGGCAGCCGAACGTGGACGGCGCGCTCGTGGGCGGCGCCTCGCTCGAGCTCGACTCCTTCATCGCGATTTGCCGAGCCGGCGCGACCTCGTAGCCCTGGTGATCCTGGACGGGTGGGGCCTGGCGCCTCCCGGCCCGGGCAACGCGGTCGAGCTGGCGGAGACGCCGGTGTTCGACCGCCTGTGGGCCGAGTACCCCCACTCGCGGCTGGAAGCCTCGGGCGAGGCGGTCGGCCTACCGCCCGGGCAGATGGGCAACTCGGAGGTGGGGCACCTGACGATCGGCTCCGGCCGCGTGCTCTTCCAGGACCTCATGCGGATCAACCTGGCGATCGAGACCGGCGAGCTCTTCGAGAACCCTACGCTCGTCGAGGCGTTCGAGCGCGCGCGGGAGCGCGGGACGGACGTCCACCTCCTCGGGCTCGTCTCCTACGGCGGTGTCCACTCGCACTTCGACCACCTCCGGGCGCTGCTCGAGCTTGCGCGCCGGCAGGGGCTGGAGGACCGCACGTGGGTTCACGCCTTCACGGACGGGCGCGACGTCTCGCCGACCTCTGCCGCCGGGGACCTCGCCGAGCTGCCGGCCGAGAGGATCGCCACCGTCGTCGGCCGCTACTACGCGATGGACCGCGACCGCCGGTGGGACCGGACCGAGAGAGCCCTGGCCGCAATCGTAGGGTCTGACCCCACGGCGGCGGCCGAGCCGCATGCCTACGGCGGTGCGACGGTGGGGTCTGACCCCACGGCGGCGGTTCGGAGCAGCTACGAGCGCGGGGTCACGGACGAGTTCATCGAGCCCGTCGTCCTCGAGGGGCGGCCGCGCATCCGGCAGGGAGACGTCGTGATCGTGTTCAACTTCCGCCCGGACCGCGCGAGGCAGTTGACGGAGAGGCTCCTGGCCTCAGGATGCGACGTAGTGACGATGACGCGGTTCCGAGACGACTTCGACGCGCCCGTCGCGTTCGCGGAGCAGGAAGTGGACGAGACGCTCGCCGAGGTGCTTGCCGAGCGCGGCCTCCGCCAGCTCCACGTCGCCGAGACGGAGAAGTACGCGCACGTCACGTACTTCTTCAACGGCGGCAGGGAGGAGGAGTGGCCCGGAGAGGTGCGCGTCCTCGTCCCGTCGCCGCGGGACGTCCCGAGCTACGACCACAAGCCGGAGATGTCGGCGCCGGAGGTCACCGACCGGTTCGTCGAGGCGGTCGAGTCCGGGGACTTCGCCTTCGCGGTCCTCAACTTCGCCAACCCGGACATGGTCGGCCACACCGGCTCGATCCCGGCGGCGGTAAAGGCCGTCGAAACCGTGGACGCGTGCCTGGGCCGGGTCGTCGAGGCCGTCCACGCGCGCGGCGGCGTCTGCCTCGTCACGGCCGACCACGGCAACGCCGAGCAGATGATCGACGCGGACGGTGGCCCGCACACCGCGCACACGACCAATCTCGTGCCGCTCGTGCTGACCGACACAAGCGCTTCGCTCTCGGACGGAGAGCTGTCGGACCTGGCCCCGACGGCGCTCGGGATCCTGGGTCTCGATAAGCCTTTACAGATGACCGGCAAAAACTTGATATCGGGTTCCTAACAACCCGGATATACTCACGCGACTTGGCCCTCCCTCAGCCAGACTTCGGAGTCCTCAAGAGAGCTCAGCGCGGCGACGAGCGGGCCTTCAGCCTGATCGTGCGGGCGTATGAGACTCCCGTCTACAACTACGTCCTGCGCCTGGTCGGCGACCGCGCCCTCGCCGAGGACCTGACGCAGGAGGTCTTCCTCCGCGTCTACCAGGGGCTTCCGAAGTTCTCGCTGCGGTGCCGGTTCACGACCTGGCTGTTCCAGGTGACGAAGAACCGGGTGCTCGACGAGCTCCGCGCGGTGGAGAGACGCCCGCGCGCAGTCGTCGCCCTCGACGACATCCCGCCGCTCGAGGTGCTCGATGCGCCGGTCGAGCAGGTCGAGGCGATGGACGCCGTCTGGCGCGCCGTCAACGACCTCACGGTCGACCTCAAGATGGCGCTGCTGCTCCGGGATGTCGTCGGCCTCTCCTACACCGAGATCGCCGACTCCCTCGAGATCACGCTGGCGACCGTCAAGTGGCGGATCTACAAGGCCCGCGAGGAAGTCCAGCTGTCGCTCGCGCGCGAGGGCATCACCTTCGGCACCGAGGCCGAGAAGGCCAGGGACACCGCCGAAGCGCCGCTCGCCTAGCCGGCCCGGGCCCGCAGCCAGTCGGCGAGGAGCCGAGCCGACTCGGCAGGCGTGTCTCCGCGCGGCAGGACGTCTGCGCGCGCCGGCTCCGCCGGCGGCGGGGCGGGCGGGTCGTCGCCGCCGCGCGCGAGGCCGAACGCAAACCCTCCGGCCAGCGCGGCGACGCCGAGGACCGCCGCCACTGCGACCTGCGACCGCGTGACGTGAATCGTGCGGCTCGGGGGCTGCAGCACCTGCGTCGCCGCGGTCGCGTCGGGAGCGGGAAGCGGCTGGGTCGGCGGCTCCGGCGAGGCCTGCGCGAGCTCGCGCGCGAGCGCCGCGGCGGACGGCGGCCGCTCCGACGGGTCCGCCCGGAGGCAGTGCACCACGACCTCCTCGAGCTCCGGTGAGACTCCCGGAATCGGCGGCGGGGGGCCCTCCCGCTGCTTGACCGTCAGCTCGGCCAGCGATTCGAACGTGTACGGCGGTCGGCCCGCCAGGAGCTCGTAGAGAACCGCGCCCAGCGAGTAGAGGTCGGCGGCGCCCGTCACCGGCTCCCCGAGCGCTTGCTCGGGCGCGAGATAGGCGGCGGTGCCGAGCACGGTTCCGACCTGGGTCAGCTGCGTGGCGTTGAGCAGCCGCGCGATCCCGAAGTCCACGATCTTGACCGTGTCGTCGGAGCGCACGAGCAGGTTCTGCGGCTTGATGTCGCGATGCACGAGCCCGGCCGAGTGCGCGTGCTCGAGCCCCGCGCAGACCTGCAGGACGAGGTCGACTCCGCGGTCGGCGTCGAGCGGCCCTTTCCGCGCCATCAGGTCGGCGAGCGTCTCGCCCTCGACGTACTCCATGACGATGTACGGGACGCCGTCGTCCTCGCCGACGTCGAAGACGGCGACGATGTTCGGGTGCGAGAGCTGCCCGGCCATGCGGGCTTCCCGCAGGAAGCGCTCGCGGAAGATGTCGTCGCCGGTCAGCGCCGGGGAGAGGCGCTTGATCGCCACCTTGCGCCCCAGCTGGTCGTCGCGCGCGAGGACGACGGTCGCCATTCCGCCGTGGCCGAGCGTCTGCTCGGAGACGTACCGGCTCAATCGTCCTCCTCGAAGTCGCCCTTGTCCTTCTTGTTGCCCTTCCCGCGGTCGTTGTCGTCGTCGTCGCCGCCGTCCTCGTCCGCGTCTTCGTCCGGAGGCGGCGCCTGCTCGGCGCACTGGGGGATCTGCGCCTCGATCTCGTTGGCCAGGCCGGACAGCTCCTCGAGGTAGACCTCGGGCACCTTGCCGTCGTTGATCGCGGCGGTGACACCGTCCCGGAGGCGGGCGGCGCCGGCGGCTGCGGCGCAGGGATCGCCGCTCTCCAGCTGGTGCGCGACCTCGTCGCTCAGCTCGGCGAGCTCGTTTGCGGTCGCGCTCTCGATCCGGGGGCCGACGACCTCCGGTTCCGTTTCGGCCTCCTGTCCACCGCACCCGGCAAGCGCGACCGCGAGAGCCGCGCTACACGCCGTGAGCCAGACGCTCCGCCAGCGAATCGGGCAACCCCCTTTCCCGGATCTCGGCCTGCGTTCGGGCGACAGGGTAGGCGATTCGCCGGAACCGGGCCTCACCGGCCTCGAGGTCGATGCGGAGCCAGGCGGCGCGCGGGTCGCCGTCGCGCGGCTGGCCGACCGAGCCGGGGTTGAGCAGCCACCTCCCGGCGCCGAGCGCGGCGGAGAAGTCCGCGGGCGCGACGCCGCCCTCGATCGTGTCGTTCGCGAGGATCGCCGCCGTGGCCACGTGGCTGTGGCCAACCATGACGACCGGTGCCTGGGTGAGCGCGAACGACTCCGCGACGGCGATCTCGTCGAGCACGTAGTTCCAGACCGGGTCGCGAGGGCTCCCGTGGAAGAGCTCGAAGGCGTCCCTCGCAGCCTTCGGCTCCAGCGCGGACAGGAACTCGCGCGACTCGTCCGTCAGCTCCTTGCTCGTCCAGAGCGACGCGGCGCCCGCCTCCGGATTGAAGTCCTCGAAGCCGACGTCGGTCGATCCGAGCGCGACCAGGTCGTGGTTCCCGACGAGCGTCAGCGCACAGCGCTCGCGCACGAGCGAGCAGCACTCGTTCGGGCGCGGGCCGTACCCCACGGTGTCGCCGAGGCACCAGATCTCGTCCGGTGGATCGCGGTCGATCTCGGCAAGGACGGCCTCGAGCGCGTAAAGGTTCCCGTGGACGTCCGAGATGACGGCGAGTCGCACGCGGAGATTCTGGGTGATCGCAGCCGCGGCCGGGTGGGTCGCCGCTGCCGCGCTGCTCTGGCGCACCGAGGTGCCGGACCTCAGCCTGCCCGACGTGGATCCGGCGAGCGTCTTCCCGCCGGAGTACCTCGACCGCAGCGAGCGGTACCACCGCTTCCACAGAGTCAACTGGGTGCTCGCGACCGTGGTCCAGCTGCTCGTCCTCTACGGCTGTGTCCGGCTTTCGCCGCGCTTCGGGGCGCGGGGCATTCGCGGCGGCGTCGCACTTGGCGCGGCCACGCTCGTGGCCGTGTGGCTCGCCGGGCTGCCCTTCGTCCTCGCCGCGCACTGGTGGCGCCGGCGGTACGACGTCTCGGACGCGGACTACGCGACCATCCTGGTCGATCCGTGGCTGGAGCGGATCGGCGGCCTGGTCGCGGCGGCCGCCGCGATCGCGCTGCTGATGCTGCTCGCCCGACGGCTCGGCGAGCGCTGGTGGCTCGTGGGAGGCCCCGCCTTCGCGGCGGTCGGGGCCGCGTTCCTGCTCGCACAGCCGTTCCTCCTCACGCCTCGGCTGGAGCCGCTTCGGGATCCCGCGCTCGTCGCCGAGATCCGCCAGCTCGCGCGCGAGCAGGGCCTGGGGGAGGTCGACGTCGACGTCAAGGACGCGAGCCGGCGGACGCGGGCCCTCAACGCCGAGTTCTACGGCCTCGGCCCGACGAAGCGGATCGTGATCTGGGACACGGCGATCGAGCGGCTGAGGAGGCCGGAGCTCCGTGTGCTCGTCGCGCACGAGTTCGCCCACGTCCAGGCCGACCACGTCTGGAAAGGAGTCGGGTGGCTTTTCCTCTTCGCAGTTCCCGGCGCCTACGTGATCGCCCGCGTCACGCGCCGCCGTGGAGGCCTCGGCGAGCCGAACGCCGTCCCGCTCGCGCTGCTCACGCTGACGGTGCTCGAGCTCGCCCTGCTCCCGGCGACGAACGCGATCTCACGACGCTACGAGCGCGAGGCGGACTGGCTCGCCCTGCGCGCGGTGCCCGAGCCGCGTGCGTTCGAGAGCCTGACGGAGAAGCTGACGGAGGCCGCGCTCGGCCAGCCGGACCCGCCGCCCTGGGCACGGATCCGCTTCGGGACCCACCCGACCCCGATGGAGCGGATCGAGCTGGCCAGAGGGCTCATTCCAGAATGAGAGCTGAGTCGCCACATCCTGGAACGAGCCCTAGGCGTCTTCGCGCGGGGGCGCTTCGGGAAGGTTCCTGATCCCCTCGCGGCTGGACCATTTCGACCACGAGTCCTTCATCGCCTCGAGCAGCTCCTGCATGAAGCGCGGGGACACGTTCACGCGCGTCACGACGACGCCCGGGATGTCGCCCTCCTCGATCTCGTGGTCGATCCGCGCGAAGGTGAGCGTGAACTCGTAGTCCGAGAAGCTGATGTTCGCGAAGTTCGCGTAGACACCGGCCATGTTCTCGGGGTCGAGGTGGATGTTGAGCTGCCGCCCGGGGGAGGCATCGTCCTCCATGTGGCGATACTACCCGCGTGCCTGCACGAGCGATTCTCACCCTGGAAACCGAGCTCGAGCGCCTGGCCGGGGCTCCGGTGACGCTCGAGCGGCCGTCGCGCGCCGAGCATGGTGACTACGCAACGAACGTGGCTCTGCGACTGGCGCCGCAGAACGGGAAGCCCCCGCGCGAGCTCGCGGAACAGCTCGCCCGCGAGGCCGCACAGCTGCCCGCGGTCGAGCGCGCCGAGGTCGCCGGGCCGGGCTTCCTCAACCTCTTCCTGACGCCGGGCTGGTACGCGGAGGCGCTCGGCGAGATCCTGGAGGCGGGAGAGCGGTACGGGGGCGCCTTCGTCGAGACGGCCGAGCGCGTGCAGGTGGAGATGGTCTCCGCGAACCCGACTGGCCCGCTGACGGTCGGCTCTGCGCGGAACGCGGCGTACGGCGACGCCGTCGCGCGGCTGCTGGAGTTCGCCGGCAACGAGGTCGAGCGGGAGTACTACTTCAACGACGTCGGCCGCCAGATCGAGCTCTTCCGCGAGTCGGTGGAGGCGCGCCGGCGAGGGGAGGAGCCCCCGGCGGAGGGCTACACGGGCGAATACGTCGCGGAGATCGCGGCCGAGCCGGGCGATCCGGTCGACCGGATGCTGGAGGAGATCAAGCGCGAGCTGGAGGCGTTCCGGATCCGCTTCGACTCGTGGGTGCTCCAGCGCGACATCGAGCAGGGGATCCCGGACGTGGTGCCGCTGCTCGACACCTACGAGGCCGAGGGAACCCTGTGGGCCCGCACGAGCGAGCACGGCGACGACAAGGACCGGCCGCTCGTCCGCTCGTCGGACGGCAGCTACCTCTACTACGCCGGCGACGTCGCCTACGTGCGGAACAAGTTCGAGCGCGGGTTCGACCGGCTGATCTACGTCCTGGGCGCCGACCACCACGGCTACGTCGCGCGGCTGAAGGCGGCGGCGGCGATGCTCGGCTATGACCCGGAGCGACTCGAGGTGCTGATCTACCAGCTCGTCCACATCGTGGAGGGCGGCCGGGCGAAGCAAGCGTCCAAGCGGCGCGGCGACGTCGTCTTCCTCGGCGAGCTCGTGGACAAGATCGGCATGGATGCCGCGCGCTGGTACCTCGTCTCGCGGGGACACGACCAGGCGATCGACATCGACGTCGACCTGGCGCGGGAGCGGAGCGAGAAGAACCCCGTCTACTACGTCCAGTACGCGCACGCGCGGATCGCCGGGATCCTGCGGAACGCGGGTGACGCGGAGGCCTCGGCGGAAGGCATCGAGCTCGCGCCGGAGGAGCGAGACCTGATCAAGCGCCTCGTCGAGTTTCCCGACGTCGTGCGCGAGGCGACGGAGCGTCGGGCACCGCACGCGCTGCCGAACTACACGATCCGGCTCGCGGACGACTTCCACCGCTTCTACCACCGCCATCGCGTCCTGGAGAGCGACCAGCAGGCGTTCCGCCTCGGGCTCGTCAGGGCGACGAAGGCGGTGCTGGCGCGGTCGCTCGACCTGATCGGCGTCGAGGCCCCCGACCGGATGTGAGGCGAGCGCGTCACGAAGTCGTGACGCAATCTCAGTCCCGGCGTAGCAAGGGGTCTGACCCCACGCCGAACCGCGGGGCGGCTGGAACCGCTTGTTCGTGCGCCGGGCCGCCCTGGGGTCTGACCCCAAGGCGCGGTCGTCGTAGGATTGGGGCGTGGGGGAGACCGTCGAACGCACCGCCGCGCCGGCGGCGCCGAGCTCCAAGGCGCCGGATCGGAACCTCGCGCTCGAGCTCGTCCGCGTGACGGAGGCGGCGGCGATGGCCGCCGGCCGCTGGATCGGCCGCGGGGACAAGAACGCGGCCGACAAGGCCGCCGTCGACGCGATGCGCACCGTGATGGACACGGTCTCGATGGCCGGCGTCGTCGTGATCGGCGAGGGGGAGAAGGACGAGGCGCCGATGCTCTACAACGGCGAGGAGATCGGGAACGGCCACGGCCCGGAGGTCGACGTCGCAGTCGACCCGCTCGAAGGAACGCGCCTGACCGCGCTCGGGATGCCGAACGCGATCACGACGGTGGCGCTCGCCGAGCGCGGGACGATGTACTTCCCCGGCGCGGCCGTCTACATGGACAAGATCGCCACCGGGCCCGACGCAGCCGACGCGGTCGACATCGACGCGACCCCCACGGAGAACGTCCGACGCGCGGCGAAGGCGAAGGGCGTTTCCGTCAGCGAGATCTCCGTGGTCGTGCTCGACCGGCCCAGACACGAGTCGCTTGTCACCGAGCTGCGCGAGGCCGGCGCGAAGGTGCTGCTGATCACCGACGGCGACGTCGCACCGGCGATTGCCGCCGCCCAGCCCGGTACAGGTGTCGACATGCTGATGGGCATCGGCGGCACGCCCGAGGGCGTCCTCTCGGCGGCCGCGCTGAAGTGCGTGGGCGGCGAGATCCAGGGCAAGCTCTGGCCGCGGGACGACGACGAGCGGCAGACGCTGATCGACGACGGCTACGACCTCGACCGCGTGCTGAGGACGGACGACCTCGTCGGCAGCCAGAACGTCTTCTTCGCCGCCACCGGCGTCACCACCGGCGCGCTCCTCAGGGGCGTCCGCTACACGCGCGACGGCGCGACCACGGACTCGATCGTCATGCGCTCACGAAGCGGAACGGTGCGCCGCATCGAGGCGACGCACGCGTTCCAGAAGCTCGAGGAGATCTCGAACCTGGCGCTGCGCTAGCGCCCGCTAGGCGACGGCCTCGGCCGTCTCCCACTCGGGCGCGTAGGACCCCGACCGCGCCGCGCTGTTGAACTTCGCCCGGCGGTAGAAGGCCTTCTGCGCGGCCTCGACGTTCGCCTCCTCACCGCCCCACGCCTTCAGCGCGGGCGCCTGCAGCGCGCGGCCGTACGAGAAGGACAGCTGCCACGGGTGCTCGCCCATCGCGTTCATCGCGTTCAGGCGCGCCGTCGCATCCTCGTCGCTCTGGCCGCCGGAGAGGAACACGATCCCCGGCACCGAGGCCGGCACCGTGTTGCTCAGCGCCTTCACGGTCAGCTCGGCGATCGTCTGCGTGTCCGCCTGCTCGGCCGCCTCGTAGCCGGAGAGGACCATGTTCGGCTTCAGCAGCGTGCCCTCCCGCTCGACCTTCTGGTCGAAGAGCTCCGTGAAGACCGCCTGGAGCGTGCGGGCCGTGTAGCGGTAGGCGTCGTGGATCGTATGCTCGCCGTCCATCAGGATCTCCGGCTCCACGATCGGGACGAGCCCCGCTTCCTGGCTGAGTGCCGCGAACCGGCCCAGCGCGTGGGCGTTCACCCAGATCGCGTAGTCGCTCGGCCGTCCGCCGCCGATCGACAGCACCGCGCGCCATTTCGTGAAGCGCGCGCCGAGCTCGCGGTACTCGTCGAGCCGCTCGCGCAGCCCGTCCAGTCCCTCGGTCACCGTCTCGTCGGGGGCGCCGGCCAGCGGCTTCGCGCCCATGTCCACCTTGATGCCCGGGATGATCCCCTTGCTCTCGAGCAGCTTCGGGAACGGCGTCCCGTCGGCCGACGACTGCCGGGTCGTCTCGTCGTAGAGGATGACGCCGCTGATGAACTCCTCGGCGCCCGGCGTCGTGAAGAGCAGATCGCGGTACGCGCGGCGGTTCTCCTCGGTGGACTCGACCCCGATCGAGTCGAAGCGCTTCTTGATCGTCCCGGAGCTCTCGTCGGCGGCCAGGATGCCCTTGCCCTCGGCGACGAGTGCCTGAGCGGTCTCTTGCAGGTCGGCCATGCAAATCCCTCCCTCGTTTCGTGAGAGGAAGTTTACGACCCCGCCTCGGGACGAGGCCTGAGCCGTCAGGACGCGCTGAGCGGCGCCAGGCGTCGTCCTCGGTCGCGTCCATATCTCCAGATATGTACGCGACCCTGCGTCCGGGCCTGGC
>DASVEW010000111.1:0-40083 GCA_036380355.1 Gaiellaceae bacterium
TTGCAGCGGGCCCGGGAGAGCGCAGCGCGCGCCGCGGGGACCGTCTTTCCCTTCACGTTCGGCACGACGCAGCGCTGTGCGCTCGGGTTGCGCGGAGGCGGCGGTGGCGGAGGCGGAGGCGGCGGAGGAGGCGGAGGAGGCGGCGGAGGCGGAGGCGGAGGAGGAGGCGGCGGAGGCGGAGGCGGAGGCGGCGGAGGCGGAGGAGGCGGCGGAGGCGGCGGCGGAGTCGAAGTGCACCCGGTCAGCGCCTTGCATGCGTTCAGGCGCCCGTTTGTCGAGACCCAACCGGTAAGCGACGGCAAGACGTCCACCGCCGAGAGCAGCCTGGTCTTGAGCTGGGCGGCCGTGAGCGTCGAGTCCTGTGCGAGCGCGAGAGCGGCGACGCCGGCCACGTGCGGGCTCGCCATCGAGGTCCCGGCGATCGCGAGGTAGTCGGCGCCGGGGTGGTTCAGGCAGCCGACGAAGACGTCGTCGACGTAGACGCCGTCGAACGTGTTCGGCGCCCCGAAGATCGGATCGCTCTGCAGCGCGAGCCGGATGTAGACCGTCGGCTGCCCGTCCATCAGGGAGAGATCCGTGCTCAGCGGCACGAACACGCCGCCCGAGGAGCCCCACCAGCCGCCTAGACCATTCGGGGTCGACGTGGTCGTGCCGGTGAAGACGAGGAACGGGTCGAACCCGAACTCCGTGTGGAGACGGATGTCGTAGAACAGCTTGCAGCCGGCCTGCCCCGCGAGGCTGAAGGGATCGAGCCGCCGGATCGACGTGCTCGTGCTGTCCGCGTAGGGACCGACGGGCGAGTCGGTCAGGCTGTGCGTGCCCGAGTCGAAGACCGAAGCCGTCCTGCCCCATTGCGGGTGCGCCCCGTTGTTGGTGGTTCGGTCTCCCCACCGCAAGTCGAACGCCGCGTCGCTCGCGTCGTCGAACCCGTCGGGCCCCCAGATCGTCTGATACGCGGGCCAGGTGCTGAGGATGTTCTCTCCCGGCGCGGCGAGGTGGACCGACTGGTCTCCGTAGTTGGAGAAGCTCGTCAGCTCGTCGAACTCGTCGGTCGCGGCGACGCAGACCACGTTCGCAGCGCCGCCGCCGTAGCCGCCCGGCCGGTGGTAGTTGCACGGATACCGGGGCGAGACGTCGTTGTCGCCGGCGTTGTTGCCCGCCGCGAAGACGAACAACGTGTTCGCGCAGCCCGGCGAGACGATGGCGTTGTACATCGTTTGTGAGGTGCCAGTGCCGCCGAAGCTGCCGTTGACGACCCGCGCTCCCTCGGCGCAGGCGTACACGAACGCGTCCACGATCGCGGCCGTCGGCAGGCTTCCCGACGCGTCGCCCGCGCGTAGCGACATGAGCTGGACGTCCCAGTTGACCCCGGTGACGCCCACGCCGTTGTTGCCCTGCGCGCCAATCGTCCCGGCCACGTGCGTCCCGTGGCCGTTGTAGTCGTACGGCGTGTTGTCCCCCTGAACGAAGTCCCAGCCGAAGGTGTCGTCGATCTTGCCGTTCCCGTCGTCGTCGCCGTTTCCGGGCGGGTCGTCGTTCGTCCACCGGTTCGGCGCGAGATCAGGGTGGTCGTAGGCGACGCCGGAATCGACGACCGCGACGATCACGCTCGGGTCGCCCGTCTCCACGTCCCAGGCCTCAGGCGCGTCGATGTCCGCGTCGCTCGCCTGGTGCAGCCCCCAGAGCTCGCCGAAGCGCAGATCGTTCGGGATCGCCGAGGTCCGGTAGATCCAGTTCGGCTCCGCGTACAGGACATTCGCGTGCTGCTCGAAGGCGTCCGCAGCGGCGATGACGGATTCGCTCTGCGGCAGGCGCACGACCACGGTCGCCGGCGTTGGGAGGGCGCGCTCGAGCGTGGCACCCTCGTCCCGAATGACCGATGCTCGGACGGCCGAGGGCACGCCGGGCCTGAAGCGGACGATGAGCTCGCGGGGCACGAAGTCGCGTTCCACGACGGTCGAGGAGAGCGTCGCCGGCCGATTCGGCGCCGCACCGGTGGCGCCGGACACGTACACGAAGCAGGCCGCGAGGGCCGTCAGGCTGACGAGAACCAGAGCGAGGCGCCGCAAGACGTGACAAGCGTTACACGTTCGCCGCGCTCCGCCAACGGGCCGAATGGCTAGGTGCGCCGCTCGGCGTTACTTGACCTTCGTGAGCATCTCGCGCGCTGAGCAGGCAGCGAGCGTCTACGAGCGCAAAGGCGCAACCGCGTTCGCCGAGCGTGCGCGCACTCTCGCGCCGGCGCTCTCTACTTGACGAGCGAGAGCATCTTGAACATCGGGAGGTACATCGAGATGATGATCACGCCGACCATCAGGCCCACGCCGATCATCATCAGCGGCTCGATGATCGAGGTCAGGGACTGGATGGCCGAGTCGACCTCGTCCTCGTAGAAGTCGGCGACCTTCCCGAGCATCTTCTCGAGCTCCCCGGTCTCCTCACCGATCTTGACCATGTGCGAGACCATGGGCGGGAACACCGGGTTCTCCGACAGCGGCGTCGCGATCGGCACACCCTCGTGCACCCGCGCGCGCACGTCGGCGAGCGCCTCCTCGACGACCCAGTTGCCCGACGTCTGGCCGGTGATCTCGAGCGCCTTGATGATGTCGACGCCGGCGGCGATCAGGGTCGAGAGCGTGCGCGAGAAGCGGGCCAGCGTCACCTTCAGGACGACCGATCCGATCTTCATCGGGATCTTGAGCTTGATCCGGTCCCAGACCCTGCGGCCCTGCTCCGTGCGCTTCGCCCTGCGGATCCCGAACCCGGCCGCGAAGAGCGCCGGAAAGACGATGTAGTAGTTGCCGCGCAGGAAGTCCGAGAACTTGACGACCCACGCGGTGAGCGTCGGGAGGTCGCCGCCGAGCTGCGCGAAGATGTTCACGAAGACCGGGACGAGGAACATCAGCATCCCGATCAGGACGAGGGTCGCGAAGATCAGGACCATCGTCGGATAGATCATCGCGCCCTTGACGCGCCGCTTGATCTTCGTCTCCTTCTCGATCTGGTAGGCGACGCGGTCGAGGACCTGGTCCAGGATTCCCGCGGCCTCGCCGGCCTCGACCATCGCGATGTAGAGGCGGCTGAAGACCTTCGGGTGGCGCGCCATGGCCTCGGAAAGGAGGAGACCGCCCTCGACGTCGGCGCGGAGCTCCTTGACGATCGCGGACAGGTACTTGTCCTCGGTCTGCTCCTCGAGGATGACGAGCGCGCCGACGACGGAGAGGCCGGCGTCGATCATCGTCGCGAACTGGCGGGAGAAGATCTGCAGCGACTTCGGCTTGATCTTCTTGAAGACCGTGGCGACGCTCTGCTCGCCGCTCGCGGGGAGCTCGACGAGGTTCTGCGCCAGCAGGCCGCGTACGCGGAGCTGCTCGCGCGCAGCGTCGCGGTCGGGAGCATGGATGTTCCCCGTGAGCTCGATGCCCTGCGAGTTGATCGCGCTATAGGTGTACGCCGCCATACCGGGTCGCTATCGGCTCTCTCGGACTGGTCCCTTAGCCCGTCGCCTGGTCGAAGCTCGAGGCCTGGCGGGCGAAGCCGCGGCTCTGGTCGGCGTCGTCGCGGACGACGACCGTGACGAGCTTGACCGGCCGTCCGCCGGTCGGCGTCGTCTCGACGATGTACGTGTTCACGCGGTAGAGCTTCCCGTCGGCGCCCGTCGCCTGGCGCGTGGCGGTGCACTCGTTGGGATAGGACGGGCCGGCTCCGCACGACGGCGTGGTGATCTGCGTGACGTTGTACGCCGCATCGGTCGTGTAGGGGGCCGAGCCGGGGATCGTCGCCGACGCCAGGCGGATCGAGTCGTACGTGATCGCCCGGTAGAGCTCCATCTGCTGGTCGGCCAGGACGGCCGCCGTCGTGACCCGACTCGCCCGGTTGAGCGTGATGATCCCGGCGTTGAACGACGCCACGATCGCGAGGATCCCGACGTTCAGGATCACCATCGCCATCAGGAGCTCGATCAGGCCGAAGCCCTGGTCCGCGCGCAGCCGCTTCCGCACTTCAGGGTTATCGGCACCACGAAGCGGGTGCTTGAGCCGCGCTGCTTGGGTGAGGGGAGTCCGATTTGGTCACTCGGCCGCGCGGCCGCCAAGCGGTCGCCCGGCTTCATACGGTCGCTGAAAGTCGTGAGACTTTCAGCGAAGGAAGCGGAGGACGTAGGTCGTGCCCTCGGCGGTGTTCATCAGCGTCACCGGCTTGCCGCCCTTCTTCAGGGTGATCGTCGGGGCCCCGTTGGCATAGCTCCCGCCGACGATGCCGACCTTGGCGGTGCCGTTCCTGAGGGAGACGAGCCGGAAGATCGGATCCTCCGCCGGGAAGGAGCCGCCGGCCGAGACTTCGTGGGCGGTGCCGTTCACGGAGATCCTCGCCGTCGTCTTGGCCGCGGGCGCGGCAGGCTGCGGCGCCGGCGCCTCGCCGGACCCGCCGGCCTCCGGGTCGTCGGCCTTCGAGCCGGCGTCGGCCGGCGCGCTGGGTGCGGCCGTCTGACCGGCCGGTGCGTCTTCGAGCTGCTGGACGAACGGGTCCTTGCTCTCGAAGCGGTCGAAGGAGACGAGCTGGCCGTCCGTGGGAGTCGGAGCGGGATCGGAATCGACGAGCGCCGCGCCGCCGGCTGGCGCGCCGGGTGCGGGCGTGGCCGGAGCGGGCGTCCCGGGAGTGACCGGCGTGGGCGCCGCCGGCGCGGGCGTCGGCGTAGTTGCGGCAGGCTCGGAGGCCGCGGACGATCCGCCGCCGAACATGCTCAGGATCGTCGGCGCCTGGAAGATGAGCACGCCGACGAGGACGAGGCCGAGCACGCCGGCGATGATCTTCTGGCGCTTGGCCTTGGCCCTGGGGTCGAATGCCTTGGCCATCTCTACGAGGCTCCTGCCGCGCTGGCGCCCGCCGGGGGCGGCTGCGCAGCCGGGGGTTGGGGGGCCGGAGGAGGAGTCGCGGGCGGAGTCGCCGCGGGGGGCGTTGCGGCCGGCGGCGTCGTCGCGGCCCCGGCGCCCGTCGCGTAGACGTAGGCGTCCACGCTCAGCGTCGCCTTGATCTGTGGGAAGCTCTTCTGGCCCTCGACGAAGCTGAGGCTGCGCACGGTGAAGAGCCGACCCGTCGCCCGGAGCCGTCCGCCGTGGACGGAGACGAGCGTCCGCACCCGGTAGAGGAAGTCCGAGAGCTCGTAGAAGTTGCCCTCGAAGATCAGGTCGATCGGCTGCCTGACATACCCACCCACGTCGGCCGAGTCGCCCGGCGTGATCGACTCGAAGCGGATGCCCGTGTCGCGCGCGATCCTGTTCAGCTCGAGGATCACACCCGGCATGTCGGCCTTGCTCGGCATCGCCTTCGTGACCCGGAAGAGATCGGCGGCGCGAATGGGCTCGGCGGTCGGCGCGGAACGCACCGCGAGGCGCCGGGTCTCGATCTCGGTCTCGATCGCAGTGAGCTGCGACGAGAGGTCGGCGCCCGCGGAGCGCTTCGGCGAGATCAGCACGAAGTAGCCGAGCGCGCCGACGACGAGCAGTGCGACGACAACGAGTGCGATCGCCGCCGGCTTCGGGATGCGCTGCTTGCTCACGAGGTCACCTGCGCCTTCCGCAGGTCGGCGCTGATCGCGAACTTGACGACGGACCGCGGTCCTTCGGAGTCGAGGACGCTCGAGCCGAGCTTCACGTTCTCGAGGTGCGGGATCACGGCGAGGCGCGCGAGCAGGCGGGCGACGCCGTCGTGGGAGTACGTGTAGCCGGTGATGGCGAAACCGCCCGCCGCGGTGGTCGGAGCCTGGCCAGGCGGTGGCGCGGCGGCGGCAGCCGCGGGATCCGGCCCGCTCGTGTTCATGCTCTCGAGCCAGACGTCGTCGGGGACGACCAGGGAGACCTCGCGGAGGACGCGGTCCCAGGCGATCCGGTTCGCCAGCGCCTGGCCGAGCAGGGTCAGGCGGGCGTCCTTCTCGGCGACGAGCGTCGTCTGCGAGGCGTCCGGCGCCTCGGGCGGCGGGATCGCGGCCAGCTCGGCCCTGCGCGCGTCGAGCTCGGCCTGCTTGTCGGAAACGCCCGAGCTCGCGGTCAGGAACCAGCCGCAGAGCACGGCCGTGAGGAGCACGGCGCCGAGGACGGCGGTCAGCGAGACGGCGCCGGGCTGGCGCCGCGTGCGACCTTCGTCCCTCGGCAGGAGGTTGACCGCGCGCATCAGTGCGTCCTCCGGTGATGTGCCCCCGCCTCCGGGGGTCGGTGACCAAGCCAGGCAAGGACGCAGGGAGCCCCGATGCTGGAGAGCATCGGGGCGACTGAGGACGCCGCGTGGCGCCGGTCAGCGGCCGCCGGAGGTGATGGGTTCATCGCCGGAGGACGCACCTAAACCTCGATCCCGAGGCCGATGGCGGCCGCAAGCGAGCCGAGGGGCTGCTCGCGGTCGACCTTCTTCGCGACCTTCACGTTCGCGAGTGGGTCCCCCACGCGAACGCGGACGCCGATCAGCTTCCCGAGCTCGGCCGCGAACCCGGGCAGGTGCGCCGTGCCGCCTGTCAGGACGATCTCGCCGATTCCGAGGGAGCCGGCCTGGGACTGGTAGAACTGGAGTGAGGAGACGAGCTCCCGGGCGAACGCGTGCAGCTCCTGGAGCACCGCCTCGCGAACCTTCTCGGACTGCTCGCTCGTCAGCCCGGCCGGGATCGAGGGCTCGGCCAGTGAGAGCGAAAGCTTGATCGGCTCGGCCTCCGAGGGCGCCAGGTCGAGCGCGCGGGCGATCCCGGAGTTGAGCGACGCGCCTCCCCACTCGAGCACCCGCGTGAACCGGCACGCCTTCCCGTCCGAGACGGCGAACGTCGTCCGGTCGTGGCCGACGCTGACGACGACCAGCGCGGCGTTGCCGGTCTCGCCGGCGTCCTCGGAAGGGGGTGCGAGCGCGCGGAGGATCGCGAACGCCTCTAGGTCGATGCCCGCGAGGCGAATGCCGGCCTTCTTACAGGCCGCCGTGTACCGGTCGACAAGGTCCCGGTAGGCGACGACGAGCAGGACGTGCCGCTTCACCTGGCCCTCGCTGTCCGTGTACTCGCCGAGGATGTGGTAGTCGAGCACGGCCTCCTCGAGCGGGATCGGGAGCACTTCCTGGGCCCGGTAGCGGATCGCGTTCGCGAGCTGCTTCGGATCGTCGATGCCGCCGATCTCGAACATGCGGACGCCGATCCGGTTGTTGGAGATCCCGAGGCGGACGTTCTGGCGGGGCAGCCGGTTCTTCCTGAAGAACTGGCGCAGCGCGGCCGCGAGCGTGTCCGGCTCGCGGAGCTCGCCGCCGACCACGATGCCGCGCTCGAGATCCTGGCGCGCGACGTGCACGACCTGCGGGCCGCCGTTGTTGACGACCTGCGCCGCGGCGATCTGCGATGCGCCGATCTTGAGCCCGACGAGCTTCTTCTTGCGCCCGACGGACCGCCCCGCGCCCTGGCGCTTCGGCTTGGCGGCCTTCGGCGCCCTCTCCTTCTTCCGGCGCGGCTCCTTCGGCGGCTTCTCCGCCTTCGGCTTCCGCCCGAAGAGCGGCTTGCGCTCCCTCTTGGACTTCTCGCGCGCCTGGCCGTCGTCCGCGTTCTTCTTCCGGCGCCTAGGCACGAGGTCCGAGAGCTTGATCTCCTTCTTCAGATCCATGGTCAGGTCCCCGCAACCCGGAGCCCGCTGGCCGCCGCGAGCTGCTGCTGCTGCTCCGGCTCGAGGCTGTTCCGCTCGATCAGGCCGAGCAGCTGCTCCGACCGGCTCGAGCGCGAGAGCGCCGTCTCCGTGTCGATGACGCCGCGCAGGACGAGGTCGGCGAGCGACTGCTCGAGGGTCAGCATCCCGCGCGAGGTGCCGGTCTGCATGATCGAGTAGACCTGCTCGACCTTCGCCTGGCGGATCAGGTTCCGGACGGCGTCGTCGGGGAAGAGGATCTCCACGGCCGGGACACGGCCGGTGCCGTCCGCGGTCGGGACGAGCGTCTGGGTGACGACGCCCTGGAGCGAGCCGGCGATCTGCGTGCGGATCTGGCCCTGCTGGGCCGCCGGGAAGACGTCGATCAGGCGGTCGACCGTGGACGAGGCGTCCTGCGTGTGCAGGGTCGCGAAGACGAGGTGGCCGGTCTCGGCGGCGGTAAGCGCGGTCGAGATCGTCTCGAGGTCGCGCATCTCGCCGAGGAGGATCACGTCGGGGTCCTGGCGGAGCGCGCCGCGAAGGGCCTCCGCGAAGGTCGTGGCGTCGGGGCCGATCTCCCGCTGGTTGACGACGCAGCTCTTGTGCTTGTGCAGGAACTCGATCGGATCCTCGATCGTGATGATGTGATCCGATCGAGTCCGGTTGATCTCGTCGACCAGTGCCGAGAGGGTCGTCGACTTACCGGAGCCCGTCGGGCCGGTGACGAGGACGAGACCGCGCGGCTTCTGGCAGAGGGCGTAGAGCGACTTCGGCATGCCGAGCTCCTCGAGGGTCTTCAGCTCCGTCGGGATGAGGCGGAAGGCGCCGGCGAGGCTCTCGCGCTGCGAGTAGAGGTTCACGCGGAAGCGGGCGACGCCGGGGATCGAGTAGGACATGTCCAGCTGCCGGTTCAGCTCGAGCTGCTTCTGCTGCTCGGTCGACGTGATCCGGTAGAGGAGGTGCCGCGTGTCCTCGGCGGTCAGCACGGGGAAGCTCTCCATGCGGTGCAGATGACCGCGCAGGCGCAGGACCGGGTGCGAGCCGACGGTCACGTGCAGATCGGAGGCGTTGTGCGCCACCATCTGCTCGAGCAGGGTGTCGATGGAGAAGGCGTCCGGCATGGATCCCTCGGGCGAGCTATCGGCAGGTTTCACCGGTTTCTTGAACGCGCTTCCGGGACGAACTGCAGGGTCGTGACACGGGCGCCGACGAGGCGCGGCCGGGGCGTCTCGCCGTCGATCAGATCGGCCCTCGCGACGCGGATCGAGAGGGGCGGAATCGGGCTGCCGGAGACCGGAATGCGGACGTCGAGCGGGGTGCCGGGGGCGAGCTGCGCGGTGCGGCGGACCGGGCCCGCCTCGAGCTCGACCGAGCGGGCGGAGCGGCCGTGCGGAAGCTCGAGCCGGACGTGGTACTCGCCGGTCCGCTCCCGCGGCCAGACCGAGTAGGTCAGGACCGCCCGGGCCCAGCCGTCCGCGTAGAGGCCTTCGGCGAAGGACGTGAGGCGGAGCGGGCCGGCGGTCCGGTAGAGCGTCAGGCCCGTGTGCGGGCGGGCCAGCCGCTCGCCTTCGAGCTCGACCCGGCTCGCCAGGTCGTTGACCACCAGATGGCGGCTCGTGACGGGCTCCCCGGCGGCGGACACGGACCCCTCGCGCCCGATTCCCACCTGTGTGAACGGCAGCGGGTCGTGGTCGACGTCGCCGAGGTGGTAGGTGCGCCCGACGCTCCGGTTCCAGGACTCGAGCATCCAGCCCGCATGCAGCGAGGCACCGGGTAGGACGAGGACGTCCGCCCTCAGCCCTGCCCGGTCGAGCCAGTCCTTCTGGGCCGGCGCGAGCGAGTCGGCCGCGCGGCGCGTCATGCGGCGGTCGCCGCTGTAGGCGGCCACGCCGAGCGCGAGCGAGAGCGCGATCGAGACGGCGGCGACGGCTCCGCCGCAGCGCCGCAGCGGCAGCGCGGCAGCCGCCAGCGCCGCGACGAGACCGGCCGTCCCGAACAGCGCCGCGGCGTCGCCCGGGGAGAGGCTGCGGCCGACTGCGGAGACGGCGGACAGCGTCGGCGAGTCGAACGAGAACGGCTCGAGCGCCTGGGATGCGAAGGGAACAGCGAGCGCGAGCCCGCCGAACGCGAGCCCGACGGCGGCGTACAGCCGGCGCCGCGCCGCGCCGCGCTCGAGGTAGAGGAAGAACGCCGCGAAGAGGAGCGGAACCGCGTAGATCGCGTACCGCTCCAGCGGACGGTTTGCCTCGCCGGAGGCGATCAGCCCTGCCTGGACCGGCAGTGCGACGAGCAGGACTAGCGACATCACGCCGAACGCGGCCTCCACCCGCCTCCGGGGGCTTGCAATCGCGTAGCCGAGCCCCAGGACCGCGCCGGGCAGGACGAGCAACCCGGCCGCGAAGGGAAGCAGCGCCGCCGTCCACCCCGCCCAGCGCAGCGTCTCGAGCGGCGGGTAGTCGAGCTCGCGCGCTCCGCTGTAGAAGCCGAGCAGCGGGGTACCGACCGCCACTGCCGTGACCGTGCCGACTCCGAGAGCCGATAGCGCGACCGCGTGCCGCCGAAGCGGACGCCCGACAAGTAGGACGGTGATCGCGAACGCGATGGGCAGGACGACGAACTGCGCGCGGGTCAGGACGGCGAGGCCCAGCACCAGCACGGCGAATGCGTCCCAGCGGCGGGACGGCTTCGCGATCGCGCGGACCGACACGGCCACGGCGACCAGGAAGACCGGATAGGCCACGGCTTCGGAGGTCAGGTAGGAGTGGTAGAGCATCGCGCCGCCCGCCACCGAGCCGGCGGCGACGCCGAAGGCGTACGCGGGCCGGACGAGCATCCGCGCGAGCGCCCAGGCGGGGAAGACCGCGAGGCACATGAGGACCGCGTTGAGGGCCTTGGCGACTCCGTACGCGGCAGTCCCGTCGAGCAGCCATACCGGCGCCTGAACCAGCACGGGCAGCACCGACGGGAAGGCGAAGTCGACGCCGCGCACCGCCAACCCCTCCCCGGCGGCGACGCTGCGGGCGAGCTCCGCGAACATCAGCTCGTCGGTGAAGACCGCAGGCGTCTCGTGCCCGAGCGACTGGAGCCAGTGGTAGGCGGCGGCGACGCCGAAGAGCGCAACCAACCAGAGGAGCCAGTTCCGAGGCGCGGCGCGGGCCGGCGCCGGCGCAGCGGCAGGCCGAGCGGCGGGCCGCTCGACGACGCTCACACCCGCTCCGTCGGCAGCGCCGCCGGCACGCGATCCCGGCCGGAAGAGCACGCGATCCGGCTGACGAGCGGCTCGCTCGCCTGGGCGCTCACGACGCGGTTCCCGACGAACCCGCGAACGCTCGCGAGGTAGGTGACGTGCCAGGCGGCGCGCGAGCAGACGTCGAACGTCACGGTCTGCGGACGGCCGGGCTCCAGCCGCACCTCCTGCGCGCGCCTGCCCGTCTCCGTGAAGCGGATCGTGAGCCCGTCCGAGCCCGGCGGAGCCGCGAGGGTCAGCGTCACCCGTCGACCGATCGGCTCGCGCGGCTCCTCCGGCCAGAGGTACAGCCGCCCCACGCCGGCCAGCCAGCCGTCGCTGTAGCGGCCCGCGAAGTAGAGCGAGAGACGCGCCGGGCCGTGCGCGCGCCAGAGGGTAGTGGACCGCGAGATGGCGACACGCTCCGCGGTGGCGGCGAGCTCGATCGTTCCGCCGTAGCCGTCGACGAGCAGCGCTCCCCGGAGCTCGCGCCCGCGCTCCAGGAGACGGCCGTCCCGCGCGACCGTCAGACGGGGCGACGAGTAGTGGTCGACCTCGCCCGCGCCCGGCAGGAGCACCACGCGCCGGATCGAGCGGTTCCAGAAGAGCTGCTCCATCGCTTCGGTGCGGACGCCGTCGGGCGCGCGCACCAGCGTCACGTCCTTCACGCCGGTCCGGTCGATCCACGAGGGCTCGTCGGGGAGGAAGGCCGTGCGGACGGAGGCCGCGTTGCGGCTGTCGAACGCAACGGCGCCGGCCGAGGCAGCCGTCGACGCGAGGAGGGCGAGGGCGAGCACGACGGGCGTCCCGATCGCCGGCCTTGCGGAGAGCAGGATCAGACCCACGCCGAGGATCGCGGCAGCCGCGGCGATCAGCAGTGAACCGGAGCCGGGGCTCCCCGCCGCCTCCTCCAGCCGGAAGGCAGCGAGCAGGAACGGCGACTGCGACTTGCCCTCCGCGGCCGTGAAGCCCGCGAGCGGCACCTGGGCCGAGGCGGCGATCAGCAGCGAGACGAGCAGCGCGAGGTGCGTGCGCGCGGGCCAGCCGCGGGCGGCGTAGGCGCAGAAAGCGAGCACCGCAAGCGGGATGACGTAGAAGACGTACCGCTCCTGGGCGTGCTCGACCTTTCCGGCGACGCCGGCCTCGAGGAACAGGGCGACCGCCGTCGTCAGGAACAGGGCGCCGAACGCGAGCTCGGCCCTCGAGCGAGGCCGGCCGAGCGCGAGGGCGAGCCCGAGCAACGCTCCGGGCACGAGAATCCACCCGGACGAGTACGCGAGGACGAGGGCGTTCAGCCCGACCCGCTCGGCGAGCTCCACGGGATCGGCCCGGCCGTCCAGCGCGCTCCGGTAGAGCCCGAGCACGCGATCCAGCCCGACGAGAGCGACGGAGCCGGCGGCGGCGCCGAAGAGCCCGAGCGGCAGCGCCTGCTCGCGAAGTGCGGCGCGAAGGCGGCGCTCGCGCAGGCCCACGATCAGCACGGCGGCGGCGAAGCACAGCGGCAGGACGACGAACTGCGCTCGCGCGAAGGCCGTCAGCCCGGCCAGCGCGACGAAGAGCAGGCCGTTCCGCCGGCTGGGCGAGGCAAGCGCGAGGGTGCCGGAGAGCGCGGACGCCACGAAGAGCGGGTAGGCGAAGGGCTCGGCCATCACCCACGAGGCAAAGAGGAGGTCCGGCACGGCGAGGGAGAGGGCGGCAGCTGCAAGAGCCGGCGCGCTGCCGAGGCCAAGTTTCCGGCCGAGCACGAACACGGGCACCGCGACGAGCGACATGGCCACCGCCCCCATGGCCTGCGTGAGCCGGTACGAGACCCAGACGTCACTCGCGAGCCAGGTCGGCGCGGTGAGGATCGGCTGGAGCAGCGAGGGGAACGCCGCGCCGATCCCGCGGATCGACGGCCGGCCCGTCTCGACCAGCGAGCGCGCCATCTCGGCGTAGAGGTATTCGTCGGCGAAGTAGTTGGGCGTCGCGCGAAGCCAGCCGGCGACGAGGCGGACGGCGACGGAGAGCCCGATCAGCCCGGCGAGGAGCGTGACCGCTGCCGCGTCTACTCGGGCGGCGACCCGCGCGCTCCAGAGTGCGCGGGCAGGCAGAGAGGTGGGCGCCGCAACCACCCTGCGTCTATCGGCGGCGGGGCCCCATCCCTCAAATGAGAGAGGGCGCCTTTCGGCGCCCTCTCTCGCGTCATGCACAGACGGGTGGAACTAGCAGGCCAGGGCCTCGAGATCGGCCGAGGGGCCGTTCTTCCGCCAGGTCTTGCCGCCCACGGCGCTCTGGATGCAGTACGTCGAGGACGTCGCGGTCGGGATCGTGATGTTCTTGATCCCCTGGTCGTACGTGGACTGCAGGAAGCCGAGCGTGGCGCCCGCGTACGTGTTGTAGTCGGCGAAGAACGTCTCCATCGCCGGAAGCGCCGCCCGCACGTTCGCCTTCGCGGCCGAGTCGTTCGCCCGGTCGCGGAACTTCATGTACGAGGGCACGGCGATCGCGAGCAGGATGCCGATGATGATGATCACGACGAGCAGCTCGATGAGGGTGAAACCGCCCTCGCTCGAGCTCCGCGCCATGCGGTTGCGCAGACTGGTCAGCAAGTGTCTTCCTTCCTTACGCCGGAGTGGACTCCCGGTCTATCGGGCGAGACCCGGGGCACGTGAATCCCCCAAAATGAGGGGGCGCTTTCGCGCCCCCTCGAGGTCAGACGGTGAAGCTCGCTGCCGACTAGCAGGCCAGAGCCTCGAGATCGGCCGAGGGGCCGTCCTTCCGCCAGGTCTTGCCGCCGACGGCGCTCTGGATGCAGTACGTCGAGGACGTCGCGGTCGGGATCGTGATGTTCTTGATCCCCTGGTCGTACGTGGACTGCAGGAACGGCAGCGTGGCGCCCGCGTACGTGTTGTAGTCGGCGAAGTACGTCTCCATCGCCGGAAGCGCCGCCCGCACGTTCGCCTTCGCGGCCGAGTCGTTCGCCCGGTCGCGGAACTTCATGTACGAGGGCACGGCGATCGCGAGCAGGATGCCGATGATGATGATGACAACCAGGAGCTCGATGAGCGTGAAGCCGCCCTCACGATCGCTCCGGTTGATCCGCTGGTTGAGCCTTGCAAGCATGCTTGGAACTCCTCCTTGATTGGTGCAGGTCGGTGGCTCGCGGCCTGTATCGACCGTCCGGCCGACCGGCTCATGCCGCGTTTGAGGGATCGACTCACCCACGCTGGGTGACTGATTCACCCACGGCTCTCGCGTGCGTAAAGGAAGGAGGCGCCCCTGCCGATACGCGTGAGGTATGTCGCTGCGGCTGCCGACTCGTACGCTCGTGCCCGTCGTCGTCCTCGCCGTCCTGGGCGGGGTTGTCGCGACCTTCATGGTGGCGCGGCCGCCCTCGTCGGCGGTGGACGACAGCCCGAGCGTCGTCCGCCCCAAGCGGGCGACGCCGGCTCCCGTCAAGAAGCCGGTGAAGGCCAAGGCGAAGGTGCCGGTACAGACCGCGAAGCCCGCCGCGAAGCCGAAGCCGGTCGCCGTGCCCGCCCCGGTCGCCAAGCCGGCGGCCGAGCCAGTAGACGACAGCGGTCTCCCGAAGGTCCTGTCGGCGGCGCTCGCGCACGACCGCGTGGTCGTCGTCGGTCTCTACGACCCGGATTCGCCCGTCGACCAGCTGTCGCTCGCCGAGGCGCGCGCCGGCGCGAAGGCCGCGGGCGTCGGCTTCGTCGCGATCAACGTCTTCGCTGAGGCGCAGTCGCGCCCGCTCGTCGAGCTCCTCGGGACGCTCGAGAACCCGGGCATCCTCGTGTACCGCAGGCCGGACGCGATCGCCGCGCGGTTCAGCGGCTTCGCCGACAGCGAAACGGTCGCGCAGGCGGCCGCGAACGCGCTCCGATGAGCGGCGCGCAGCGCCTCAAGACCGCACGCAAGGACGGCCGCCAGGTCGTCACGCTCCGTCGCGAGCAGTCGGACGACCGGGTGGTCGTCCACTGCGAGGTCTATCCGGTGAACAGCCTTCGGGTGGAGCCGATCCGCCCGGGCCCGTACACCTTCCACTCCGAGGAAGAGGCGACGTCCTTCGTCGAGGAGACGTCGCGCGCCTTGGAGTATCTGGGCTGCACCGTCGCCTAACGCGCGGCGCTTTCGCTGAAAGTCTCACGACTTTCAGCGACCTTGTGAAGCCGGGCGATCGCCACGCGATCGCGCGGCCCACAAGCGCTGAAAGCGTTCCTCCACCAGTCGCCGCATCGGCGGAACGGGCAAAAGCCCGTTCCGCGGCGAAATCGCCGGCGGGCGGGCTTTGCCCACCCGCTCACTTACGACCTTGGGCGAGGAAGCCGTACTGCGCAGCTGGGCCGCGCGCCGCGTCAGCGGCGCCCGGCTTCAGAAGGTCGCTCAAAGTCGTGAGACTTTGAGCGAAAGGCGGCGCAGGATCAGCTCAGCTGACCCGAGTCCAAGGCGGCGCGGCGCGCCGCCGAGCCCAGCCAGCGACCCTCGGGCTCGACGAGGTCGACGGAGACGATCCCCTCGGGCCGGATGAACCGGCCCTGGAAGAAGGGCCAGCCGCTGTCCGACGAGATGTGCTCGACGACGTTCTTCGCGTGCTCCTTCGCCTCCGCGCTGGAGTGGAAGCTGCCGATGTCGAGGCGCTCGCCGTCCGCCAGGCGGAGGACCACGTACCACGTCAGGACCACGTCGGGCTCGGGGTCGGCCCCGGGCTGCTCCACGACGGGAGCAGGCGATTCGAGCACGGGCTCGGCCGCGAATGCAGGCTTCGGCGGAGTGACGGGAGCAGGCTCCTCGACAACCGGCTGAGCCGGCGGCTCGACGGGCGTGTAGGAGATCGAGAGCGGCTCGGGCACCGCCTGGGCGACCGGCTCCGGCTGGACGACCGGCTCCGGCTCGATCGCGGGCGCGAAGTGGGTGACGGGCTCCGGCGGAGCGAGCGGCTCCGTCTGGAGCACCGGCTCTGGCTGGACGACCGGCTCCGCGTGTACGACGGGCTCCGGTGTGCCGAGCCAGACGCCTTCCGTGTTCACGGCCCCGGGCTGCACGACCGGCGGGGCCGGCGGAGCGAGAGGAGCGGCGGGAGGCTCGGCCGCGAGAGGCGCAACCGGCTCGACCGCGACGGCCGCGACGGGCTCGGGCACGACCACGGGCGCGACAGGCTCGGGCGCCACGACGGGCGCGACGGGCTCGGCCGCCACGACGGGAGCGACGGGCGCAACCGGCTCGGCGGCCAGGGGAGCGCCGCCGGACGCGCCGGCATAGGCCAGCTCGATCTGCCGCTGCAGGGCCTCGCGACCCGCGACGACCAGGCGCGGCTCGCAGTTCAGCGAGCGACGCACGTTCTCGATGACCAGGTCGTTCGACGGATCCGCCACCGCGACGACAGGAAGGCCGTCCTGGAACCCGATCGGCAGGACGCTGTGAAGCCGCGCCTTCTCAACCGGCAGCAGCCGCACCGCGGCCGGGTCGACGGCCGCCGCGTCCAGCTGGACGAAGAGCAGGCCCTTCTGGCCGGCGAGCAGCCGGCCCAGGTCGTTCTCGGAGACGAGGCCGCGCTCGAGCAGGACTTCGCCGAGGCGCTTGCCGCGCCGCATCCCGTCCTGGAGCGCCTCCTCGAGCTGCTCCTCGGTGAGCAGGCCCTCGCGGAAGATGAGCGTGCCGAGCGGCACGTCTCGCATGTCCGCCACGGGGACGGGGGCGGCCGCCGGCGCCTCGACGGGCGCGGCGACGGCAGGCTGGACGAGCGGCTCCAGCGGAGCCGTCGGGGAGAGCGTCAGTGGGGTGATGTGACCGTCCGGCGCCGGCGCCGGTGCAGGCGCCTGGCCGAGATTGGGGTCTCCGAATTCCGCAGTGGACATGCCTTCCTCTCTGTGAAGCTGGTGTGGGCCGACCGGATCCGTATCGGCGGCCCAGTTGGGCGCGCCGTCACTCGATCGAGGGACGGGATCAGACCAGGACACGGCTCAGTTCCTCGATCGACGTGATCCCGGCGGCGATCTTGGCGAGGCCGTCATCCCAGAGCGTTCGCATGCCGCCCTCCATGGCGGCGCGCTCGATGTCCTCCCGGCTCGCTCGGGAGACGGCGAGCGACTCGAGCTCCTCCGTCATCGCGAGGAGCTGGTAGACGCCGATCCGGCCGCGGTAGCCGGTGTGGCCGCACCGAGGGCAGCCGCGCTTCCGGTAGAAGGCGGCGCCGTCCGAGGCCGCGGCGACCTCCGGCGACACCCGGTTGCGCAAGAGCTCGTCGATCGACGGGCTGTACATCTCGCAGCAGTGCGGGCAGAGCTTGCGCGCGAGGCGCTGGGCGAGAACGGCCGAGACGGCAGAGCCGGTGAGGAACGGCTCGACGCCCATCTCGTTCAGCCGCGTGAGAGCACCCGGCGCGTCGTTCGTGTGCAGGGACGAGAGCACGAAGTGGCCGGTGAGCGCGGCCTCGATCGAGATCTTGGCCGTCTCGGCGTCGCGGATCTCACCGACCATCACGACATCGGGATCGGCGCGCAGGATCGACCGAAGCGCCGATGCGAACGTGAGCCCGGCCTTGATGTTGATCTGAATCTGGCTGACACCGGGCAGGCGGTACTCGACGGGGTCCTCCACCGTCACGATGTTGATCTCCGGCCGGTGGATCTCGGTCAGCGCCGAGTAGAGCGTCGTCGACTTCCCCGACCCGGTCGGCCCGGTGACCAGCAGCGCGCCGCCAGGCTTGTTGATGATCTCCTGCAGCGTCGCGCGCATGCCCTCCTCGAGGCCGAGCTCCTCGAGGGTCGGGGCGGTCTTGGACTTGTCCAGCAGGCGCATCGCGATCTTCTCGCCGTCGACGGTCGGAAGCGTCGCGACGCGGATGTCGAGCAGCCGGCCAGCCGCGGCGGCGCTCAGCGAGATGCGCCCGTCCTGCGGCTTGCGCCGCTCGGCGATGTCGAGCTTCGCGAGCACCTTCAGGCGCGTGATCACGCCCGCGGTCATCCGCTTCGGCACGCGCTGGACCTCGTGCATGACGCCGTCGGTGCGGAACCGGACGACGAGGGAGTCGGCCTGCGGCTCGAAGTGGACGTCTGAGGCGCCTTCCTCGGCGGCCTGGAAGATGATCGAGTTGACGAGGCGGACGAGCGGCGCGTCGGAGATGCCGTCCTCGGCCTCCAGATCGTCGGCCCCCTCGTCCTCCTCCGGGACGAGCTCCTCCTCCTCGACCTCGAGCATCGCCCGCGCGCCGAAGGCCTCGGCGGCGCGGGCGAGCCGCTTCACCTCGTGGAGGATGTCCTCCTTCGAGGCGATGCCGAGCTCGATCTGGAGGCGGGTTGCGAGCTTGAGCTCGTCCACGCCGTTGACGTTCTGCGGGTCCGCGATCGCGATGCGGAGAATCCCGCTGTCGATCGCATAAGGGATGGCGACGATGCGCTCGAGGACATGGAGCGGGATCTCCTTGGCGGCGTCGGCCGCCACACCGGTCTCGAGCAGGTCGACGACCGGCATGCCGAAGCGCGCGGAGAGCGCGTTCGCGACACGGTCGGGCGCCGCGAGCCCCTCGTCGACGAGCGCCTGCGCGAAGGAGCTCGTCTTGCCGGTGGAGCGCGCCAGCGTCACGTCGGCGGGCGACAGGAGGCCGGTCTGCTCGATCACGTCGGCGACGAGCTCGGAGACGGCGTTGACCGGGAAGGCAGGCCGAAGCGGGCCCGCACCGGAGGCCCCGTTCTCCTCCGCCGCAGGAGTCCGCAGTTGAGCTGGGCGATCCAACTCCATAACCCAAACGAGGTAATCGGCAGGTGAGGCGAATCACTTGAACCGATCACTCGCCCGGGGACTACGCGCACGGCGCTCCCGGCCGATATCGGACGAAACACCTGGAGAGAATCGGCGGGGCGGTCACGCCGCTAGCAGGAGGTTTCACGCGTGGCCCCGGAGAGCTTGCCGCCGCAACCCGGTCCCGATGCCCGCTCGACCGCGCGCCGCGACTGCGAGCGCGGCCAGGCGCTCGTCATGGTCGTCCTGTTCATGTTCGTGCTGCTCGGCATGGCGGCGATGGTGATCGACGTGGGCTACGCGTACTACGCCCACCGCTCCCTCCAGGCTCAGGCGGACGCCGCCGCGCTGGCCGGAGCCCAGGAGCTCCCCGATCCCACCCGCGCCGAGGCTCTTGCGTACGAGTACAGCGGCGAGCCGGGCGCCAAGAACGCGCGGGAGAACGTTCGCGACGTCACGGTCGAGGTGCGGACGCGCTGTCTCACGAGGATCCCCGGCTGCGACCCGGTGAATGCCGTGACCGTCACGGAGCGCGCCCAGATCAACACGCTCTTCGCAGGCGTCCTCGGCATCGACAAGTTCAACCTCAGCGTGAAGTCGACCGCGTGCTCGCCCTGCGGCGTGAAGCCGCTCGACCTCATGCTCGTGCTCGACCGGACCGGGTCGATGTGCCAGGACCACTGGGGCCGCAGCGACCCGAACTGCACCGACCTGAAGAACGCGCAGGAAGGTATGCGGACGTTCCTGAGCTTCTTCAACTCGAACACCCAGTGGGTCGGGCTCGCCGGTCTGCCCCCGGCGTCCTCGCGGAGCCGGCGGTGCTCGACGCCGGATACGAACTGGTACAACAGCACGAGCTCGCCCTACGTCCTCGTGCCGCTCTCCGACGACTACACGCGGTCGGACGGCAGCCTCAACACGAGCTCGGATCTCGTCCAGACGATCGAATGCCAGCGGGGCGGCGGCCGGACCGCCTACGCAAACGCACTCGAGGCCGCGCAGAACGAGCTGGACAAGAACGGACGGCCCGACGTCAAGGACATCATCGTCTTCCTCTCCGACGGCGCGGCGAACATCGGGCCGACGTACTACCCCTCGAGTTCGCCGTACCGGCGGCAGCCGTGCGCGCAGGGAGTCGCCTCCGCGGCGTCGATCAAGGCGCGGGAGACGGTCATCTACTCGATCGGCTACGACCTCGACGCGCTGAACGGCGGCGCCAACGAGTGCCAGTCGTACACGGGCGCCGACGAGAGCCCGGCGATCACCGCCTACTCGGCGTTGCAGCAGATCGCTTCGGGCCCGAACACGTTCTACGACAAGCCGTCGCCCGGCCAGCTCCGGACGATCTTCACGGACATCGCGGCCGACATCGCCAAGGGCACCTCGGCGCTCATCGACAACGACGTCAACTGAGCCGGCCCCGCGGCCGGCTCATCTGGTGGAAAGTCTCACGACTTTCCACCACCCTGTGAAGCCGGGCGCCGCTTGCGCGGCGCGCGGCCCAGAAGCATGCCGCGTTCCTTCTCCACGGGCCGTCGGGGAGGAACGGACAAGCCCGTTCCTCGGCGGATGTCGCCGCCCGGTCGGTCCGACGGCGTCTGGGATACCTCGAAGTCCAAGTAACAGAGTGTTACCTGGTCCAAACCCCCTGCAACCAGGCGGCGTTTCTCGCTAGTAACACTCTGTTACTAGGTCAGAAGCGCGAGGTAGGCGTCGAGCAGGGCCTCGCCCCAGAACAGGGCGACGACCGAGCCCAGCGCGAGGAACGGGCCGAACGGGATGCCCATCTTGCGCGCCTTCGAGCCGTGGCGGGCGAGCAGGAAGACCGCCGGGACGAGCGCGGCGACCATCCCGAGCATCAGGGCGACGGCGACGGTCTTCCCGAGCGCTGCGCCCATGAGCAGCGCGAGCTTCACGTCCCCCATGCCCATCCCCGCCGGGTAGGCGAGCACGGCGAGGAAGAGGAAACCGGAGGCGGCGAGAGCGCCGAGCGCCCACTGCGGGCTGGGCTCGAGGAGCGTCTGGGCGACGAGCACGGCAACGAACGACGGGAGCACGATCCGGTTCGGGATGATCCGGTGCGTGAGGTCGATCGCGGAGACGGCGACGAGCACGGCGCAGAAGAAGGCGGCCACGACCATCTCCCCGCTGAGGCCGAAGGCCAGGACGCACGCGGCGACCAAGACCGCGGTCGCAAGCTCGACGGCCGGGTAGAGCGGGCTGATCCGGGCGCCGCAGGCGCGGCACCGGCCTCGAAGGAGGAGCCACGAGACGACCGGCACGTTGTCGCGCCAGCCGATCGGCGTCTTGCACTCCATGCAGGCCGACGCAGGCGTGACGATCGACGCCCTCCGAGGCACGCGCGCAGCGACGACGTTCAGGAAGCTGCCGAGCGCGAGCCCGGGCGCGAGCGATACGAGAGCCAACTCCATCCCGAACCTCTATCGGCAGCAGCACGCCCGAGTTGAAACCGCCGAGGAGTGGGCTTTGCCCGCTCCGATCACTGACGCTCTGACAGAAGGAGCGCCGCTCCGCTCTGGGCCGGGCGACGACGAAGTCGTCGCCCGGCTTCAAAGGGTCGATGAAAGTCGTGAGACTCTCACCGAGGAAGCTGGGCGGCTACGCCGACCAGCTTCCAGGTTCGGGCTGGATCACGACAGTCTCGCTGTAGCTCGCCGGCATCCCCGGCAGCAGCGTCCCCAGCGGGACGTAGTGGTTCTCGACCGAGTTCATGAGGTAGATCTGGCGCGCGATCTGGGGGCCCCAGACGACCGCGCTGTTCCGCTGCCGGATGTCGTTGACCGCGTAGAGCGCGCCCTGGAACCGCGTGGAGTTCACCATGTCGATCCCGTCCGCAGCCTGCGACTCGCCGGCGACGAGCGCGAGCAGGTTCTGCAGCGGGTCCCAATCCCCGTCGCACTCGGGATCCCCGCAGACGTCGTTCGAGTTCTCGAACGTGATCTTCCCGGACGCGTACAGGGTCGCCTTGCCCTGGTAGACCGCCTTGGCCGAGTTCTGGAAGACGATGTTCCCGTCGATGAAGATCGTTCCGGCGATCGTGAGCGTGCCCGGGCTCGACGCCGTGCCCGTCCACGCGATCTGCCCGATCAGGTTGCCCTGCGCGTCCCGGACCTGGCAGTCGTACGGCTCGTCGGTGAGGAGCTGGACGTTGCCCCGGCTCTTGTTCATGACGGAGTCGTTGTCGAACCCGCCGGGAAAGCTGCCGCTCGTGCAGCCGTGCATGGGGCCGGGCTGCGCGTCGTCGTACCACTTCTGCAGATCGACCGGCGGCTTCGTGAACTCCGTCGGCTGGTTGTCGAGGACGGTGCCGTACACCTGGTCGGCGGCCGTGCACGGGTTGTGCAGCTCGCCGTTCCCGCGCTTGCAGCCGCCGCCGATGTGGATCTCGGGGATCTTGTCCCAGCTCTCGCCGATGTGCGACGAGTTCTCCATGGTCACCTTGCCGCCGACCTGGAGGATCGGGCCGTCGATCTTTGCGGAGTTCTTCATGCAGATGTCGCCGCGGACGTAGAGCGGGACGTCGATCACGACCGAGTTCTCGAGCGGCATGCACGTCGTGGTCGAATCGACGTAGACGTAGTTCCAGACGGCGTTGTTCGCGGTGCCCTGCTGGGCGCTTCCCACCGTGGCCCTACCGCGGGCGGTCCGGATGACGTCGCCGCCCTGCGCACCCGGGTTCGGGACGCTGCCGACGCCGACCAGCGTCCAGGTCTGCCCGTTCAGGATCCCGTAGTAGCGGACGGTGCCGCCGTTCATCGGAATCGTCGTGTCGGGGACGGCGTTGGGCATCGTCGGCGTGCCCGAGCCGAAGAGCGTCGAGTACGCGTAGGCAAGGCCGGCCTCCCCGAGCGACTGCGCCGACCGGTCGGACTTCGACCTCGCGGACGAGACCTGGTTCTGCGTGCTGTAGACGACCGCCGTCGTCCCGGAGATCCCGAGCACCACGGACGCGCCCAGGGCGACCATGAGGGCCATCCCGTCCTCCCGGCGAAGCGTCGTCCTCAGACCTGGGAAAAGTTTGTTCCAGACCCCCATGCGCTCAGCAACTGCCGCGGCGCCGCCAAGCGGGACGAACGCCTGATGGGAACTTCAACGGCGCGTCGGCCCCGTTTTCGTATCCCCTGAACGAGCGTTTGAAGGGGCGCTAGCCGCTGAAGAGCTGGGGCTTGTCCGGCTGGGCGTTGATCGTCGAATTGCCCGGCATCCCCGTCGGCGCGGTCGTGATCAGACCGAACGGCATCGTGTCGATCGAGGACTTCAGCGAGACCTCGTCCGCGATGATCGGGCCGGCGAAGTCGGTGCTGCTCTCGACCTGGACCTTGAGGCCCGAGCCGCCGTAGAGCGCGCCCTGCCACTGGGAGCTCGAGATCAGCGCGATCGCCTCGCTCGTGTCGACGTCCGACTGGCCGCCTCCACCGTTGGCGACGATCGTGAGGAGTGCGGTGTTCGGGTCCCACACGCCGCTGCTGTAGTTGCAGTTGGACCCGCTGATGACGGCGCACATCCTCCCGCTGACGAGCAGCGAGCCCGAGAGGTAGATGGTCGCCTGACCGGTGTAGCGGGCGCTCTGGGTGATCTTGGCGTTCCCGTCGATGAAGATCGTGCCCTTGACGGTGAGGACGTTCGTCGAGTCGTTCCAGGACAGCTCACCGAAGACCTCGCTCCCGATCATCGTCCGACAGGTGTAGGAGCCGCTCTTCGTCAGGTCGAACGAGCCCGCCAGGCTTCGGTTCCGCTTGGAGAAATCCGGAGTGGAGCCCTGGTCGTTGTCGAACACGGGCGGGCCGCCGCTCGCCGTCTCGCAGGGGTGGTACGGGCCCGGGCTGGCTTTCGTGTACCAGGAGTTCAGGTCGAGCGTGGGCACCGGTTCGAGCTGCGGGCTCGTCGTGATCGTCGACGCCCAGACCTTGTCGGCGGAGCCACAGGGGCTGTGGACGGCGTTCGACTCGTACTTGCAGCCGTTGCCGACGTCCGCGCGGAGGATGGGCGAGCCACTCGAGCCCACGTGCGCCGAGCTGAAGACCTTGAGCTGCCCGCCGACGGTCAGGTGGGTCTGCGCGCCGTAGAGCTGGGAGCTCGACGACATGCAGAGGTTGCCGGCGACCATCACGCGGGTGGAGACGTCCTGCGACGACTCCATGGTCATGTCGCATCCGGACGGGTCGCCGGTGCCCCAGGAGTAGACGTAGTTCCACGCGTTGAACGCGAGCTGCTGGGTGTTCACCGGGTAGACCGGGACCTTGGCGGAGATCGTGCGAACCGCCTGGCTCGGCGGCACGTTCGCCGGGTTGGCGACCTGACCGGTGGACGTGATCGTCCACTTCGCCGTGGAGCTGTCGTACGTGCCTCCCCAGGTCACGTTCCCGGTGGAATAGGCCGACGTCCGCGTCGCCAGCAGCGTCGGGCTCGTCGGGTCGTTCGCCGGCTGGTTGGTCAGCACCGAGAGCGCCTCGTGCAGGCCCGCCTCCGCCAGCTGGAACGACGTCGCGCTCGCCTTGCTGTAGCCGGCGCTGCGAGTGTTCGCCGTCGAGTAGTAGACGAGCGTCGTGCCCGTGATTCCCAGCACCATCATCGCTCCGAGGGCAACGATCAGCGCCATCCCTTCCTGGGACGCAAAGCGCGCGCGAGCGCGCACGAAGAACGCGGGGAGCCGCACCATCCGCTCTCCATCCTCGGCAGCGGCTGCAGGCGACGAGACCCCCGTCCGGGTGCTGGCCGCCGGCGGCGCCATCAGCTCGAGAAGAGCTCGAGCTTGTCCGGGAGCGCGTAGACGGCGTTGTTGCCGGGCAGCCCTGTCGGCGAGGTCACGATGGTCGAGAACGGCTCGGTCTGTAGTGAGCTGTCCACGTAGACCTCGTCGGCGATGACGGGCCCTGCGAACCGCACGCTGCTGAGGATCCGCGCCCGGTACGGGCCGCCGTACAGCGCGCCCTGCCACTGGACGCTCGAGTCGAGCTTGACCGTCGTGTCGGCCTCGACCGAGCCGCCGAACCCGCCCGCGCCGTTCGTCACGATCGCGAGCAGCCTGGTGTTCGGGTTCCAGCCGCCGCTGCCGGTCGTGAAGTTGCAGCCGTCCCCGCCTCCGGCCATAACGGCGCACATCTGCGCGGAGCCGCCCATGTAGAACGACCCCGAGGTGTAGATGGTCGCCTGGCCCGTGTACGAGCCCGTCTGCGTCACCTGAAGATTTCCGTCGATGAAGATCGTCCCGGCGACGGTGAGCACCTTCGTGCTGTTGTTCCACGAAAGCTCCCCCAGGAGCTCGGTCCCCAGGTAGACCTTGCACGTGTAGCTCGACCCCGGCGTCAGGTTCCCGGCCGGGGCGCTCCGGTTGCGCGTGGTGTCGGTGTCGAACGTCGGCGGCGTGCCGGTCTTGTTCGCGCCGGTGCACGTGTTCAGCGGCCCGGGCGCGGCCTTCGAGTACCAGAAGTCCCAGTTGGGGTTCGGCGGCGGAAGCAGATCGGGCGACGACGTCGCGGTCACCGCGTGAACCTTGTCGACCGAGGTGCACGGGTTGTGCGGCGTCGTCGACTCGTACCGGCAGCCGTTGACGGAGTCGATGCGCGCGATCTTCGCGCTCGACTGGCCGATCCAGGCCGAGCCGAAGATCTTCGTCTGGCCGCCGACGAGCACCTCCGTCTGTGACCCCGTGATGTTCGCGCTGTCGCGGACGCAGAGGTTCCCGGTGACGAGCAGGCGCGTCTCGACGTTCACCGACGAGATCAGGCTCATGTCGCAGGTGCTGCCGGTTCCGTACGAGAAGATGTAGTTCCAGGCCTCGGTCTGGCTGGTCTGCGTCATGACCGGCCGGATCGGAACCTTTGCCGTGATCGTCCGCGTCGCCTCGGACGGGGGCAGGTTCGACGGGTTGGCCACCCGGCCGACGGACGTGATCGTCCACTTCGCGGTTGCGCTGTCGTAGGTCCCGCCCCAGGTCACGTTCCCGGTGGAATAGGCCGACGTGCGCGTCGCCAGCAGCGAGGGGTCGGTCGGGTCGTTCGCCGGCTGGTTGGTCAGCACCGAGAGCGCCTCGTGCAGCCCCGCCTCAGCCAGCTGGAACGACGTCCCGCTCGCCTTGCTGTAACCGGCGCTGCGCGTGTTCGCCGTCGAGTAGTAGACGACCGTGGTGCCGGCGATTCCCAGCACCATCATCGCTCCGAGGGCGACGATCAGCGCCATCCCGTCCTGGGATGCAAACCGCGCGCGAGCGCGCGCAAACCATGCACAGAGCCGCAGCACTCCGGTTCTCATCGTCGTCGCGCCCCCGTGGCCGCGAATCCCCCGACCGGGTGAGCCGCCGCTACGGAAGCCGGCTCGTGTTGCGAAGCACCATGTCCGCCACGAGGTTCCAGTTCGAGCCCGCGCCCGGCGGCTGGATGTTGATCGGGAGGTTGACCGTCAGCTTCCCGAGGCTCGTCTGCGTCGGCTCCGCGTAGGTGAAGACAGTTCCGGTCCTGACGTAGTCGGCGAGCCGCGTGATCGGGCCGGTGCCGACCTGCCGTTCGAGCTCGTACCGGTCGGTCGAGACGAAGACCGTCCTGTACGTGACGGTCATCGCCGCGCCGCCCGCGCTCGGGCACTGGGCGGGGATGGTGACCGAGATGCTTGCCGAGGCGCCCGTCGGCGAGATCCCGCTCGAGCAGTGGATCTCGCGGCGCATCTTGTCGACCGCCACCCTGGCTTCCTGCTGCGCCTGGAACCGCTTGTTCATCTGCAGCTCGGCATTGGTCGCCTGGACGAAGAGGACCGTCAAGCCGGTGAGAACCACGCTCAGGATCGTGGTGACCTGGAGGAGCTCGACGAGGGTGTAGCCGCGCTCGCAGGCGAGCGCGCGGCGGAGGCGGGTCATCGCGACTTCGCGCGCACCGCGGCGAGCGCGCGCCTCGCGGCGGCTTCGCTCTTCGACCCGATCTTCCACTGCCGCTGAACCTGCTCGTCGACTCGGATCAGGATCTCGAGGGCTTCCGCACCGTGCCACCAGCCGAACCGGGCGCCGGTGACGATCCACTCGTGCTGGTAGAGCCAGTGGCGGACGTTGGCGTTCGTCGGCTTCCGGTGCGTCCGCAGCCAGCGCTCGAGGCGCTTCGCGCGGGCGGGAAGCGTCAGCTCGTCGAGCGGCTCGGACGGCGCGCCGGCGACCTGGAAGGCGGCCGGGCGCGCGGGGGGCTTCGCCTTCGCCTTGGGCTTCGGCTTGGTGGCGCGCTTCGGCTTCGGCTTCTGCTTCGCGGCAGGCTTCGGCTTGGGCTTCGGCTTCGCGGCGGGCTTCGGCTTCGCGACGGGCCTGGCGGCGGGCTTCGGCCGCCCGGGCAGCTTCACGGCGGTTCCGTGGTAGGGAGACGAGTTCTCGGGCGTGCCCTCCTGGGCGTAGTCCCCGTTTCGCGACAGCCCGAGCTGGATCGTCGGCATCCCCGTGTCGACGATGCGCGCACCGGCGCCCGGTGTCTGAGAGACGACGGTGTTGGCCGGATACCCCTGGACGGAGCCGACGACCCGCCAGGCGAAGCCGGCCTCCTCGAGCGTCCCCTTCGCGAAGACGTACGCCTGGCCCCGTACGTCCGGGACCGTGACGAGCTCGGGCGCGGCGATCGTGACCTCGTTGGGCGTCGACGCGGCGCCGAACTGGCTGTCGGCCGCGAACGAGATCGTCGCCGTGCCCAGGACGAGGATCGCCGTCAGGGCAACGATACGCGGGAACAGAGATGTGAGCCGGGCCGCCACAGCTTCTCGTTTGTCGGCAGAACCCTCGTTCGAGTTAAGAGTCGAGAGAGAACCCGATCACGCCGTCGGGGGATTCGTCGTCGACGACCTCGAACACGGGCTGCTCGACGACCGCGAAGACCCGCGCGGCCAGCAGCGGTGCGACCGGGTGCGGCTGGGCCTCCGAGGTTCCCTGCCAGCTGAACGCCGTGCCGGCGAAGGAGCGGAACCACTCCTCCTGCTGCGGGTACGTCAGCTCGGGACCGGTCTGGAGGTGGAGGTGCGGGCCGGTCGAATGGCCGGTCGAGCCGACGAGGCCGACCGGCGAGCCGGCGGAGAGCGCCGCGCCCGGCTGCACCGCCCGCTCGAGGAAGGAGAGGTGGCAGTACGTCCAGGTGCGCCCGTCGCCGCCCCGCATGATGAAGCCGATGCCGCAGTTGCCCGATCCGAGGGGCCAGGCGTCCTCGACGACCGCGTCGGTCAGCGCGTAGAGCGGAGCGCCCATCGGCGCGGCGACGTCCGCGGCCGGATAGTCGTGGTGGTGCTCGCCGACGGAGACGACCGAGGGCCCTCCGCCCACCGGGAAGACGTAGTCGCCTGCGTACGACGCCGCGCCGAGGAGGGCGCCGGCCTGGGGCGAGAACGAGGCCGGAGCCGCGCCGGCCCGGGCCGCGTCGAGTGCCGCCCGCGCGTCCTGCAGGAGCCCGCGGCGCTCATCGACCAGCCGGCCGGCCGAATGGGCCCGGATCCCCGCCTGAACCGCTCGCTTCTCCAGCTCGAGCCTGGTCGACAGGAGCGTCGCTCGCTCGGCCCGGGCGAGCAGCGAGCGCTCGGCCCGCCGCGCGACGCGATCGTCGCCCACGGCCCGGACGAGCCGCCGGTTCGCCCGTGAGACGTCCCGGCGCGCCGCGTCGAGCTTCACCTGGAGCCGGTCGAGCGTGAAGGTCAGCGTGCCGCCGCCGTTCCCGTACAGGGCGGCGAGGTCGAGCACGTCGCGGACGTACCAGTCCGCGTGGTTGTAGGCGAAGACGCCGCGGTAGAGGTCGGTGCGACCGCCGGCGGCTGCGAGATAACGCGCGGCCGAGAAGATCGCGTCTTCAGGCGCCCACGGGTCGGCGACCCCGTCGCCGTTCGCGTCGGTGCCCCACCGGAGCCAGGTCGACGGCATGAACTGCATCCAGCCGACTGCGCCGGCGGAGCTCGGCCCCATGTTGCGGCCGAAGTTCGACTCGATCTTGTTGACCGCGGCCAGCACCTGCCACGGGATCCCGTAGGCCGCGCCGGCCCGGTGCCAGAGCGAGCTGAGCTCCTGGAACGAGAGCGTGCGAGGAGCGAGCGTGGAGACCGTCCACCCCGGCGGGAGGAGCAGCGAGCCCTCGGCGTTCGGGACCTCGGCGCTCGGGAGCACCGGCTGCGCCGGCGTCTCGCCCACGATCGTGAAGACGGGGCTCGAGGCCCCGGAAGCGCTTGCCGCACCGAGAAGTGCGAACGCGAGAGTCAGGATCGCCGCAGCTCGCTTCATGGCCTACATCGGTTCGGAATGGGCGACGCGGATCCCCGGAAGGGTCTCGCCGACGGGCGCATCGGCGCCGCGCAGCGGCCCTCCGACCGGATGCGGCGGCGGCTCCGCGGCCGCGCGCTGGTCGGCCGCCTGCTGCTTGAGCGCGCGCTCGAGCGCGACGAGGAAGTCGTGCCGGTTCGTCGACGCGTTCGCCGCGACCTCGCGATCGACCTGGCCGGCGACGACGAGGTCGATCAGCGCCTTGCTGAACGTCTGCATCGCGAAGAACTCGCCCTCCTCGATCGCGTCGTGGATCTCGTCGGGGCGCGCCTCCCGGATCAGGTCGGCGATCCGGGCGTTGTTCACCATCACCTCGACCGCGGCGACACGGCCTCCCCCCACCTTCGGGAGGAGCCGCTGGCTGATCACGCCGCGCAGCACGCCGGCGAGGATCGAACGGATCATCTGCTGCTTGACGGCCGGAAAGAACTCGGTCAGCCGGCCGAGCGTCTCGGCGGCGTCGATCGTGTGCATGGTGGAGAAGACGAGGTGGCCGGACTCGGCGGCTTGCATCGCGGTCTCGGCCGTCTCGGCGTCGCGAAGCTCGCCGATCAGGATCACGTCGGGGTCCTGCCGGAGCGCGCGCCGGAGCGCCTGGCCGAAGGACTGCGTGTCCAGCCCGACCTCGCGCTGGTTGACGATGCACGCGATGTCGTCGTGGAGGAACTCGATCGGGTCCTCGATGGTGACGACGTGCTGGCGCCGCGTCCGGTTGATGTGGTCGAGCATCGACGCGAGCGTGGTCGTCTTGCCCGAGCCGGTCGCGCCGGTGACGAGGACGAGGCCCCGATGCTCCTCGGCGAGGCGCGTGACGCCGGGCGGGAGCTTGAGCGTTTCGAAGCTCGGAACCTCGCGGGGGATGACGCGGAAGGCGAACGAGACGGCGCCGCGCTGCATGAACCCGTTGACGCGGAAGCGCGTCAGGTCGTTCGACGTATAGGAGACGTCCAGCTCGCCGGTCGAGCGGAAGTCCGCCTCCTTCTGCCGGTTCACCGCCGTGACAGCGGCGAGCACCGTCTCCAGGTCCTGCGCCGTGAGCGGGTGGAAGCCCTCGACCGCGTAGATCTCCCCGTCCTGCCGGATGGCCGGCGGCCGGCCGAACTTCAGGTGGAGGTCGGTGGCGCCGCTCTGGACGGCGCGCGTGAGGAGCAGATCCAGGTCCATGCCGCGACCCGGCTCACATCGGCACGGCCGGAGCGTCGCTTTAGGAGCGGATGCGCGAGTTCTTACGTTTCCATGAACTCGCGCCGGCGACTTGATCCGGCCGCGTCACCGAGATAGGAATGGCGCCAACGATCACCGAGGTGACGACGATGGCTGGATTGACGATGCGCCGGAAGCTCGCAGCCGGTGCCGGGGCGTTGTTCCTCCTGTTCGCGCCGGCCGCATGCGGGAGCGACGACGAGGACGACCAGGCCCCTGGAGCCGGCACGACGACGCAGCAGACGACGACGTCCGAGGAGACGACCGAGACCGAAACGACCGAGACCGAAACCACCGAGACCGAGACGACCGAGACCGAAACGACCGAGACGGAAACGACGGAGACCGAGACGACGGAGGGCCATTGAGCCGCGTCCGGCTGCTCGAGCGCGACCTGGCCCCGCTCCTCTCGCGCGGGTGGTACCGCGCCGACGGCAGCGCTTCGCCCCTGACGCGCTCCCTCGCGACCGCACCGGACGTCATGGAGACGCTCATGCCGTTCCTCGGCGCCATCTACTCCGAGAGCTCGCTCGACCTGGCCACGAAAGAGCTCGTGATCGTCCGCGTCTCGAAGCTGAACGGCTGCCGTTACTGCATCGCCGCGCACCGGCCCGCGGCGCGGGATGCGGGCGTCCCGGTCGAGCACATCGAGGCGCTCTGCGACGAGCGGCCCCTGGCCGAGCTGCCCGAGCGAGAGAGCGCGATCGTGGACTGGATCGACGTCGTCACGCTGGCTGCGGGCGAGGTCACCGACGAGCTGACGGCCCGTCTCCTCGACCATCTGCGGGAGGATCAGCTGGTCGAGCTGACGTTGGTCGCCGGCGCGACGACGATGCTCAACCAGTACTGCACGGCGCTCGGCATCCCGCCGCCGTAGGCACGTCGTGCGCGAGGCCGTCGAGAGTGCGATCGACGAAGGCCGGATGGGCGACCGGCTGTGGCTCTACGCGACCTACCACTGCAACCTCGCGTGCGTCTACTGCCTCACCGAGTCGCACCCGCGCATCGCCGACCGTCGCCGGCTTGCGGACGAGGCCATGGTGCGCGCCGCCCGCGAGGCACGCGAGCTCGGCTTCACCTGTGTCGGCATCACCGGCGGCGAGACCTTCATGCTGCCGTCGTTCCCGGAGACGCTCGCGAAGATCGCGTCGATCCTCCCGACAGTCGCCCTGACGAACGGAACGCTCTTCTCCGACCGCGTGCTGAAGCGCCTCGAGCCGCTCGCCGGCGCCGACGCCGCAGTCCAGATCTCGCTCGACTCGGACACACCGGAGCGAAACGACGGGCTCCGCGGGCCGGAGAACTTCGCGAAGGTCGTCGAGGCGGTGCCGAAGCTCGTCGAGCGCGGTATCCGCGTACGGATCGCCACAACCGTGGACGACCAGGGCCCCGCCGAGATCGAGGGCGTGTGCGCGCTGCACCGCAGCTGGGGCATTCCCGACGAGGACCACGTCGTGCGCTCGGTGGTCCGCCGCGGCCGCGCGGACGTCAAGGGGATGGGCATCGTCCCGGGCGAGCACGACATCCTGCCGGAGCTCACGCTGACCGCCGACGGGGCCTTCTTGCACCCGTTCGCGCCGACCGTGCGGCACGGCGTCACCGACCTCGACCTGCTCGTGAGCCGGCAGATCGCCCCCCTCGAGGCGCCGGCCGCCGCCTTCCTGCGCATCGTCGCGGACCAGCCCGCGGGTGCCGACGTCGTCCGCGACATCAGGTGAGCGTGATCACGGCCCCGCGGTCGCGGGACGCGCGATGACGAGCTGGGCGATCAGCGGCGGCAGCGGCTTCCTCGGGTTGACGCTGGTTCGCCGCCTGGTCGGCGACGCCGTGGCCGTTCGGTCGCTCGATCGCGTTCCGCTCGACGAGCCGGGCGTGGAGGCGCTCGCCGGCGACATCCGCAACCCCCGGGACGCGGCCCGGCTCTGCCTCGGGGCAGACGTGCTCGTCCATGCTGCCGCGGCGCTGCCGATTCGCGGCTCCCCGCGTGAGCTGCGGTCCGTGAACGTGGACGGCAGCGCGACGCTGCTGCGCGCGGCGCGCGAGGCGGGCGTGCGCCGGGTCGTCGTCGTGTCGAGCGCGGTGGTCTACGGCCTTTTGCCGGCTCCGGTGACCGAGAACGCCGAGCCCCGGCCGATCGAGCCGTACGGGCGATCGAAGCTCGAGGCCGAGCGGCTCGCACTCGCCGACGGCGCCGTCGTCCTACGGCCGACGGCGTTCCTCGGGCCAGGCCGGCTCGGCGCATTCGGCATCCTCTTCCGCTTCGTGCGGGAAGGCCGCCGGGTCTACACCCTCGGCCCGGGCCGGAACCGTTACCAGCTTCTCGACGTCGACGACCTCGTCGAAGCGATCCTGCTCGCGGCCGAGCGTCCGGTGGAAGGCGGGACGTTCAACCTCGGCGCGGATGACCCCGGAACGGTGCGCGAGGAGCTCGAGGCGCTCGTCCGGCACGCCGGCACGCCGAGCCGGGTCACCGCGCTGCCGGCCGGACCGGCGCGAGCCTCGCTCGCGGTGCTCGACCGCCTCGGCCTCTCCCCCCTCTCACGCTGGCACTACGCCAGCGCGGACCGCGACCTCGTGCTCGACACCACACGTGCAAAGACGCTGCTCGGCTGGACGCCGCGCCACGAGAACGGCGACGCGCTCGCACGTGCCTACGACTCGTACGTCACGGCCGGCGACGGGCCTTCCCCGGGCGAGACCCACCGCGAGCCCTGGCACGAGCGGGCGCTGACGGTCGTGCGGAGGCTCTCATGAGACTGGTTTTCCTCGCCGCGATCGCGATCGGGCTCTTCGTCGGCGCAGCGGCCTGCGGCGGAGACGACGACGCGGCCGACCTCGGCGAGCCGGTTGCCTACGGCGAGGTTCAGGCGGTCTTCGAGCAGTACGCCTGCACGGGCTGCCACCCGGGCGTCAACTCGTCGCTCGACCTGCGCGAGGGCCGCTCCTACGACGACCTGGTCGGCATCCGCGCGCTCGAGGACCCCGAGCTCGTCCGCGTCGTCGCCGGCGACCCGGGCTCGAGCTTCCTCTACTTGAAGCTGGGCGGCGACGCGCCGGTGGGGGACATCCCGGCCATCGGCACGCGCATGCCGCCACGCGCTCCGCCGATCGACGACTCGGACCTCGACCTCGTACGGCGCTGGATCTCGCAAGGGGCGAAGAACGAGGAGGGCGAGACCGGCGGGCCGCGAGTCCCCACTCCGGGCACGCCGCCGAGCGACCTCGACGTCGAAGCCGCGACCGAGCGCCGCGGCACCGGCACGATCTCGGGCTCGGTCATCGGCGAGGATCGCCGGCCGCTCGAGGGCGCGCTCGTGACGCTGCTCCTGAAGGGCGCCGACCTCGAAGGCGGCGAGGAGCATTACCGCGTGGCGATCACGAACGCCGCCGGCCGGTTCACGTTGCCCGATGCGCCCGCCGGCAGCTACCTGCTCAAGGCCTACGCCCCGAACACGATCTACGTCTCGCGGATCGTCGCGCTCGACGAGGGCGAGACGCAGGCGATCTCGTTCGGACTGCCCGACCGGCAGGTGCCGAACCCCTCGATCGGCGCCCCACGCGTCGACGGCCGGCGGCTCTCGATGCAGGTCACGGGCACCAACCTGGACGGCAACTACACGCTCGCGGTCAATCCCCGGGCGGGCCTCGTCTTCGAGCTGCACAACGCGGACAACGCACCGGGACGCTGGCGCGCCACGATCGACCGTGCCCTCGACGGGCCGTGGATCTTCATGGCGGTGGACGAAAACTGCAACGTCAGCGACTTCCTCACAGTGCCGTCCTGATCGCGGCGGCGGCCGCGGCGGGACTCGTTCTCATCGTGCTGGTCGCGGCAGCGAGCGCCGGCCCGGACGACCGGGTCTCCTACGTCCGCGACGTGCAGCCGCTCTTCGACCGGAAGTGCACGTCGTGCCACCCGGTCAGCTATCCGTATCTCGACCTGCGAGCCGGCCGCTCGTACGCCGAGCTCGTGCGGGTGCCGGCGGCCACGGCGCCGGCGTTCGCCCGCGTCCTGCCGGGACGTCCCGATCTCTCCTACCTGGTCACGCACCCACCCGACCCGTCGCTCCGCGACCTGCTCACCGGGAACGAACGCGAGCTGCTCGTCCGCTGGATCCGCGAAGGCGCCCGTCGTGAGTAGCCCTGCTCCGCGCGTGCTCGTGATCGCGAAAGCCCCGGAGCCCGGGCGCACCAAGACCCGGCTCGTGCCGCCGCTCACCGGCGACCAGGCCGCCGGGCTTCAGCGCGCGCTCCTGCTCGACACCCTGGACGCGTGCCGCCGGGAGGTCGACGACGTCGCGATCCTGCACGCCGACCCGGCCGAGGCGCCGGCCTTCGAGCGGCTCGCCCCCGGCACGCCGCTCGTCCTCCAGTCGGGCCGCGGGCTCGAGGATGCACTCGCTCGGACGTTTGACCGCTACGCCGCAGCCGGTCCCGTGGCAATCGTCTCGGCAGACGTGCCCGGACTGCCGCACGGCTCGCTCGCACGCACCTTCGCGGCGCTCGAAGGCGGAGCGGACGTCGTGCTGGGGCCCGCCCACGACGGCGGCTACTGGCTGATCGCGATGGCCCAGCACCACGAGGAGCCGTTCCGGGAGATCCCGTGGTCGACGCCCGCGGTGCTCGGCGTCACGCTCGCCCGCTGCCGCGAGGCGGGCCTCCGCGTCGAGCTGCTGGACGCCTGGCGGGATCTCGACACCGTCGTCGACCTCGCGTTCGTGCGGCGCAATTCCGCCGAGCTCGACGCGCCTCGCACCGTGCCCACGCTGGCCGCGCTCGAGCTACCCGATCCCCCGGCCCTCGAGCTGGAGGCGAGCGAGCTGCTCGCCGGATCCCCCTGGCGCGCCGTGCTCAGCGACCACCTGCGCGGGCCCGACGGACGCGAGACCGGCTACTCCTACCTCGCCGTGCCGCGGGCGGTCTTCGTCGTCGCCGTGACCCCCGACGAGGAGCTGCTGCTCGTCCGCCAGTACCGCCATCCGGTCCGCGACTGGACGCTCGAGGTGCCGGCCGGCTCCGTCCACGACGGCGAGACGCCGCAGGAGGCAGCGGCCCGCGAGCTCGCCGAGGAGACCGGCGGGAGCGCGCGAGCCTGGCGCCACCTGACGACCTTCTACTCGTCGAGCGCGCACCTGTCGCTGCGGTCGGACGCGTTCCTCGCCACCGGCGTCGACGTCGGAACCGCCGCACCGGATCACGACGAGCACTTGGAGCTCGTCCGCCTGCCGCTGGCCGACGCGCTCGAGCGAGCCCGCGCCGGCGGCTTTCACGAGGGACAGACCGCGCTGGCGATCCTGCTCGCCGCTCCGCACCTGAACGGCGAAGCGCGCCGGTGATCGTCACTCTCGCCCCGCGCCTCCGGGGCATCGAGGCCACAGGAGCGTGGCGCGCGGCGGCCGCGGCGGCCCTCGCGACCAGCCTCGTCGCGGTGGAGATCCTCATCCGCAGCGAAGCCGGCCTGCGCGGGCAGATCGCCGGGCAGCTCGTCGCGTTCGCCGTCTACCTGCCCGCCGCGTGGCTTTGCTGGAGGGGCCTGGGGATCGGCAGGACGGGAGTCGTGCTGGTGCTCGGGGTGGCCGTACTGTTGCGCGTCGTCGCGTTCGATCCCGGATCGCCGCCGCCGCTGACGACCGACACGTACCGCTATGCGTGGGACGCGCGAGTCCAGGCGGCCGGCGTCAACCCTTACCGCAACCCGCCCGCCGCGCCCGAGCTCGAGGGCCTCCGCGACACGGAGATCTGGCCGAACGTCAACCGCAAGGACTGGCTGACCGTCTATCCGCCGGGAGCGGAGGCGTCGTTCCTCGCGGCCCGCACGGCCTTCGGCCCCGACGTCCGGGCTACGACCTGGCTCTTCCTGCTCGCGGAAGGCGCCGCGCTCGTCCTGCTCTTGCTCGTGCTCGTGCGCCTGCGTGCGCCGCCCGAGCGTGTGGCGGTCGCGGCCTGGCACCCCCTCGCGGTGAGCGAGATTGCAGGCAACGGTCACGTCGACGCGCTGGCGCTCTTCGCCGGTGCCGCGCTCCTGGCGGGGTGGGCCACGCGGAGCCAGGGGCTCGCGGGCGTCGCCGTGGGTTTCGGGGCGCTCGTCAAGCTCGGCCCGCTCCTGCTCGTGCCGGCGCTGGCACGGGCCGGCGGCCGCCGGTTCGCGCTTGGGGCGCTCGCCACGGTCGCAGCGGGATACGCGCTGTACTCGACGGCGGGACGGAACGTCGTCGGCAGCCTCTTCCGCTATCTCGACCGGGAGGATCTGGGCTCGCTCGCCTGGTGGACGCTGGCCCCGCAGCTCGGCCGGGACGGCGCGAGCGTGCTGCTCCTTCTTACGGTGCTGGCGATCGTCGCGGTCGTGTCGCTTCGCGCCCACGACGGCGTCGAGCAAGTCGCCCGCACCTGCCTGGTCGTGCTCGGCACCCTGCTGCTCGCTGCGGCCTTCCTTCAGCCGTGGTACGCACTCTGGCTTCTGCCCTTCCTCGTGGTCACGGCCGCGCCGGGATGGCTCTGGCTTACGGGCACACTGCCGCTCCTGTACACGTTCGGGCTCGAGGAAGGCCCGTTGCCGGGGTGGGTGCGGATCGCGATCTACGTGCCGTTCGCAGTCCTCTCGCTCGCCTGGCTCGTTCGTCCCCGCGTTCGTCCGCGGACAGCCGTGCCCCCACTCGCACGGCCGATCCGTGTCGCGGCCGTCATCCCGGCGCTCGACGAGGCCGAGGCGTTGCCCCGGCTGCTCGGCGAGTTCCCTCGCGCGACCGTCGACGAGATCGTGGTGGTGGACGGCGGCTCCCGCGACGGGACACCCGAGGCAGCCCGAGCCGGCGGTGCACGGGTGGTCGTCGAGACGCGCCGCGGCTACGGACGGGCCTGTCTCACCGGCCTGGAGGCGACCGACGCGGAGATCGTGGTGTTCCTCGACGGGGACGGCAGCGACGACCCGGCGGCGATCCCGCGGCTCGTCGCGCCGATCCTCGCCGGTCGGGCCGCCCTGGTGCTCGGAGCACGCACCAACCCCGAGCCGGGCGCCCAGCATCCGCACCAGCGGCTCGGCAACCGGCTCGTGACGCTACTCGTGCGCGCCTGCTACCAGGTCGACGTCCGCGACATCCCGCCGATGCGGGCCGTCCGTCGGGACACCCTGCTCGGGCTCGGTATGACGGAGCTGACCTACGGCTGGCCGACCGAGATGGTCGTCAAGGCCGCTCGTGAGGGCGTGCCTCTTCTCGAAGTAACCGTGCCGTCCCGGCCGCGACGAGGCGGCCGCTCGAAGGTCTCCGGCCGCCTCGGTCCCTCGCTGAAGGCCGGAGCGCGAATGCTCGCCGTCGTTGCGAGGTACGCCTGAAGCGGCGCTACTGACTGGAGAGGCCGAGCCGGCCGAGTCTGTCGGCCACCCGGAGGGCCGCCCCGCCCGGCCCGCCGATCTCGGCCGGCTCCTGTGCGTCGGCGCGCAGGAGCGACTCGATCCCCCTCCAGGCGAGCGGAGCGCGGAGGAGCTCGAACGTCGTCCGGGGGAAGCGGTCGAGCGCCGTCTTCGCGCGCCAGGAAGCTCGCGCCTGGACGGCGAGGCGGCGCCGCAGCTCCCCCGCGTAGGGCGAGAAATCCGTGGCGCGGCCGGCGAGGATGTCGAGCGCGCTGTCGGCTGCGAGGCGGGCACTGAGAAACGCTTCGTAGATGCCGTCGCCGGAGACCGGGTCGACGAGGCCCGCCGCGTCACCCACGAGCGCCGTCCGCCCTCGGGCGGCGAGCGCGGCGGGCCGCCGGAGCGGGAGATGATGGCCGCGGACATCCGTGAGCGATTCCTCCGGGATCCCGTGCTCGCGGCACAGCGCTGCAAGGTGCACGCGAAGCCGCGGACCCTCCTCGAGCCACCCGCCGACGCCGACGTTGACGTGGTCGCGCTTCGGGAAGACCCAGCCGTACCCGCCCGGCACGACGCCGAACTCGATCGCCGCCCGGCCGGCGAACCGCTCCGGGTCGACCGCGGCGTTCCCTTCGAGCGCGACGGTGCGGAAGTGGCCGTCGAGGCCCGCGTCGCGCGCTGTCGTCCCGTTCGCGCCGTCTGCGCCGATCACGACAGTCGCCTCGATCCCATCCGGCCTGGTGCCGTCGCGGAACTCCGCCCCGGCATCCCGAGCCCGGTCGACGAGGAAGGCGTCGAGCCGGCGGCGACGGGTCATCCGGATCAGCGGCTCGCGCGTTCGGCGCACGAAGCGGCGCCGGTACCCCAGGCGGAGCTCGAAGACGTCGACCTCGTCCTCCACGACCGCGTCGATCGAGAATGGCAGCAGGCGCTCGGCGCGAACCGTGATCCCGCCGCCGCACGGCTTGTCCCGCGGGAAGCGCGCCTTGTCCACGAGCAGGACGCGGGCGCCGCCGCAGGCGAGGTGGAACGCGGTCAGCGACCCCGCCGGGCCGGCTCCGACGACGAGGGCGTCGACGGGCACCATCGCTACTATCTTCCTTCCCCTGGGGGTGTTCCCGAGTGGCCAAAGGGGACGGGCTGTAAACCCGTTGGCTCTGCCTTCGGAGGTTCGAATCCTCCCGCCCCCATGTCCCTCAGCCGGTAGATCCAGAAGACCGGCAGCAGGACGAGTGCGGCGGCGCCGAACGCGAGCGCCGTGACGCCCAGGAAGTCGAGCACGAAGCCGCCGAGCAGCGCCAGCCCGGCCCCGAGCAGCGCGGCGACGAGGTCGTTCGCGCCGAGGAGCTTCCCGCGCTCGGCCGGGCTCGTCCGGTCGGCGAGTTGCGCGGTCGCCGCGACGAACGAGACGTTCCAGCCGAGGCCGAGCCCGAAGAGCAGGACGCCGGTCATCCAGACGCCCTCGAACACCTGGATCCCGGCGCAGGATGCCGCCATCACGCTGAGCCCGATCGCGAGCGCCCGGGTGCGCCCGATCCGGTCGATCACGGGGCCGATCACGAGCACGAGCGCGTACATCCCGAGCACGTGCGCCCCGATGATCGGGAAGATCAGGTGCTGCGCGTGCTCGCGGTGGTCGACGACGACGTAACCCGTCAGGTTCATGACGGAGACCATCACGGCCATCGAGGCAAAGCCGGCGAGGAGCGCAGGGATCACGCCGGGACGACGGACGATCTCGGCGAGCGGTGCGGCCGGCTGGGGCGGGCCCTCGGTCTGCGGCGCCATCAGCTCGCCGATGCGCTTCGGGTCGGGCCGAACGTTGAGCGCGAGGACGAGGGCGACGAGCGAGAGCACGCCCGCACCGAGCCACGGAACGGTCAGGACGCTTGCGTCGAGCTCGTCCTTGCCCGAGAAGATCGGGCTGAAGACGGCCGGGCCGAGGATCGCGCCCACAACAGCACCGCTCAGCACGTAGGCGATCCCTCGCGCACGGCGGTCGGGCGGGTACATGTCGCCGGCCGCCGTCCGGATCAGCAACGCCACGCCGCCGGATGCGCCGACGAGCGCGAAGCCGGCGATCACCGGGACGGCGGTCTCGGTCGCCGTCCCGAGCGCGGTCAGCGCGCAGCCGGCGGCGCCGAGCACGAAGCCGATCGCGATGATCGGGACACGCCCGAAGCGATCCATGGCCCACCCGGCCGGGAAGGCGGTGAGGGCCGAGGCGGTGAGGAAGATCGCCGGCCCTAGCCCGAGCAGCGACTCGAACCCAGTGACGAGGACGAAGGTCAGCGAGGAGACGGCCGCGACCAGCTGGAGCACCGCCGAGTTGACCGCCATGATCGCCGCGAGCAGGATCGTGTTGCGGCGGATCGGAAGGTCGACGGGCGCAGAGGCCATCGAACGATTGAACCACGCCGATGAGTTTTCGCCGCCCGCGCGTCATACGTGTTGATGGCACAGAGCGAAGTCGAAGCAGGAGGAGTGGTCGCGGCGGCGACGGCCGGTGACGAGTCCGCGTTCGCGTCGCTCGTCGAGAGCTACCGGAGCGAGCTCCAGCTGCACTGCTACCGGATGCTCGGCTCGCTGGAGGATTCCGAGGACGTCGTCCAGGAGACGTTCCTCCGCGCCTGGCGCAACCGCCGGACGTTCCAGGGCCGCTCCT
>DASVEW010000112.1:0-27574 GCA_036380355.1 Gaiellaceae bacterium
GTCCGTACATCGACGCCTCGCGGACTCCGAGCCCCGACGGCGCGAGCACGGAGAGGACGGCGACGATCGCACCGACGGCGGCGGTGCCTCCGAGGTACGGCGCGTCCTCGAGCCCGGCGTCGCCTCCGACCGCCCGGATCAGGAACAGCAACGCGACTCCCCCTACGACCCAGCTCGCGGAGTAGAAGACGAGCAGCCCGAGCATCGTCCGCCATGGAAGGGCCGGCGGCTCGGCGGCGCCGAACGGCCGGAACGCGACCCGGGCGACGGCGCGGTAGACCCGCGGGTGGAGGAGCCCCGCGATCCCGGCGCCGAACAGCACGACCGGCCAGATCGGCGCGTCCCACCCCGAGACGAACGGCAGCGAGCAGACGAGCACGAGCACTCCCGCGACGGCCGAAAGACCGGCCTCGAGCAGGATCGAGGCGACGACGACGGAGGTCCTGTCGACACCGCCGGCCTTCCGCAGCCAGACGACGCGCGCCGCCGGCGTCCAGATCCCGCCCGGGATGTACTTCGCGAGCATGGAGGCCATCTCCGCCTGGAGGGCCACGGCGTAGGAGGTGCGGATGCCGAGCGCGCGCAGGATCCACTGCCAGCCGACGACGAACATCAGGTAGTAGAGGGCGAGGACCACGCACGCGATCACGAGGTCGACCGGATCCGCGTTGCGCAGACGCGGAAGCGCTTCGCGCCAGGTGTCCCGAACCGCCCAGCCGAGGAAGCCGAGCAACGCGACGACGAACACCACCTGCAACGTGACGACGAGCCGCCGTCGAGCCGCGATCCCGGCCAGGAGCTGCTTCATCCTCAAAACGTAGTCGCCGCCGCTCCCTTCACGAAGGTGACCCCGGCTGGCTAGAGTCGGGAAGTGACCCTCGACTTGCGGCCACGCCTGCGCGGCGTCCTTCACCAGTACTCGTTCTTCGTCTCGCTCGTCCTGGGCGCTGCGCTCGTGCTGGCGGGCTCCGGTTGGAGCGAGCGAGCGGCCGCGGCGATCTTCGCCGTGACGCTGACGACGATGTTCGGCGTCAGCGCCCTCTACCATCGCATCGTCTGGGAGCCGCGGGCGAGGCGCTGGATGCGCCGGCTCGACCACGCGTCGATCTACCTGCTGATCGCCGGGACGTACACGCCGTTCGCCCTCCTGGCCCTCGACGGGGCCTGGCGCTGGACGATCCTCCCGATCGTCTGGGGCGGAGCGCTCGTCGCGATCCTCGCCAAGATCGCCTGGGTCGACGCGCCGAAGTGGCTTGCTGCCGGGATCGCGATCGCACTGGGCTGGGTCGGCGTCGTCGCGATGCCGCAGCTCGTCACGCACGCCGGCATCCCAGGCGTCGTGCTGCTCGGGGTCGGCGGCGTCCTCTACACGGTGGGCGCCGTCGTCTACGCGAGCCAGCGTCCCGATCCCGCACCCGCGGTCTTCGGCTACCACGAGCTCTTCCACGCGCTCGTGGTCGCCGCGGCGGCGTGCCAGTACACCGCCGTCGCGCTCTTCCTCCTGGGCTAGGAGGGCGCCAGACCCTCCTAGATCTTCCGCCGCTTCGCCGGCGTGCCCCAGCGGGAGCGGCGACCGCGGCCCGAGTACACCAGGCGCTTCGGCGCCACGCGCATGCCCTGCTGCGCGAACTGATCCTCGCCGCCGACACTCCGCGCGACGTGGCTCACCTCGGCCTGCTGCTCGGGAAGGACGAGCGTGATGCCCGTCCCGTCCCGGCCGGCCCGCGCCGTTCGCCCGATCCGGTGCACGTACCCCTTGTTGTCGGCGGGCGGGTCGTAGTTGATCACGTGCGTGATCTCGTCGAGATCGAGACCACGGGCCGCGACGTCCGTCGCTACGAGCGTCGTGATCTTGCCCGCCTCGAACGCCGCGAGCGCCCGCTCGCGCGCCCGCTGGTTCATGTCACCGTGCATCGCAGCTGCCTTGACACCGTGCGCGGCCAGCCGCCGGACGAGCCGGTCCGCGCCGCGCTTGGTGCGGACGAAGACGAGCGTGAGCCCGTCGTCGTGCGACAGCATCTCGACGAGGGTCTCGACCTTGTTCCGGTCCGTCACGCCCACGAAGCGGTGCTCGGTCTCGCCCCGCTCCAGATGGCCGGGGAGCTCGGCGTCGAATCGGCTCGGGTGGTCCGTGTAGGCCCGCGCCAGCTCGGCGATCTCGCCGTCGAGCGTCGCGGAGAAGAACATCGTCTGACGCTTGCGAGGCAGCCGCCTCACGATGGCGTCGACCTGCGGCTGGAAGCCCATGTCGAGCATCCGGTCCGCCTCGTCGAGGACGAGGATCCTGATCCCGTCGAGGTTCACGAGGCCGCGTCTCGCGAGGTCCTCGAGTCGTCCGGGTGTCGCGACGAGGATGTGGGCGCTCTTGGCCGCCTTGCCCTGCGCCGCGACGGACGTGCCGCCGTAGACGGCGGTGACGCGCAGGCCGCGGACGCGGGCCACGGCCTCGAACTCGTCGGCGACCTGCGTCGCGAGCTCTCGCGTCGGGACCAGCACGAGCGCCGACGGCCGTGCGTCGCGCGCCTCGAGGCGCTGGGCGATCGGAACGACGAATGCGATCGTCTTGCCCGACCCGGTCGGCGACTTGGCCAGGACGTCCCGCCCGGCGAGCGCGTCCGGGAGAACGAGCGCCTGGATCACGAACGGCGTGGTGATCGACCTTCGCGCCAGCGCCGCGGCAAGCGGCTCGGCGACGCCCAGGTCGGAAAATGACTTCGTTGACACTCTTGACTCCTTCGTTTCGGTTCGAGATTCGCCTACCTCGAAACCGCCGAAGAAGTACGAGAAGCTCACCTCACGGGCGCGGCCCGATGCCGTCCCTGCGCCGCAGGGTAGCGGAAGAAACGGTCGGCGGCGCAAGAGACGTCGAGCGGCTACAGCCGGCCGGCGTCGACGATCCGCTGGAGGAACTGCCGCGTCCGCGGCTCCTTCGGCGCCGAGAAGATCTGCTCCGGCGGGCCCTGCTCGAGGATCACGCCGCCGTCGAGGAAGCAGACCCGGTTGGCGATCTCGCGCGCGAAGCCCATCTCGTGTGTCGCGATCAGCATCGTCATCCCGCCGGCGGCGAGCTCGCGGATGACGTTCAGCACCTCGCCAACGAGCTCGGGGTCGAGCGCGCTCGTCACCTCGTCGAGCAGCATCAGGTGCGGACGCATCGCCAGGGCGCGGACGATGGCGACGCGCTGCTGCTGGCCGCCGGAGAGGCGGTCCGGGTAGTCGCCCGCCCGCTCGGCGAGGCCGAACCGCCCCAGGAGCTCGAGCGCCTCGACCTCAGCTTCAGCCTTCGACTTGCCCAGCACCTCGCGCGGTGCCAGCGTCACGTTCCGCAGCACCGTCATGTGCGGGAAGAGGTTGTACGCCTGGAAGACGATGCCGATGCCCCGCCGGACCCGATCGGCGTCCACGCCGTCTGCGGTCACCTCCTCGCCGCCGACGAGGATCCGGCCCTCGTCGATCGGCTCCAGCAGGTTGATGCAGCGCAGCAGCGTCGACTTGCCGGACCCGGACGCGCCGATCAGGCAGAGGACCTGGTGCTCCTCGACCTCGAGGTCGATCCCGTGCAGCACCTCCTCCTCGCCGAAGGACTTGCGGACGCCGTGCAGCTCGACCGCGCTCATCGCCGCCTCCGCCGCTCCCGTGCGACGAGCCAGTCGGTGAACCGGGCCATGGGGATCGTCAAGGCGACGAAGAGCAGAGCCGTCGCGAAGTACGGCGTGTAGTCGAAGTTCGCCGCGACCTCGATCTGCGACTGTCGGAAGGCCTCGACAGGCCCGATCAGCGCGACGAGGGCCGTGTCCTTCTGCAGCCCGATGAAGTCGTTCAGAAGCGGCGGGATCACCCGGCGTACCGCCTGCGGGAGGACGACGAACCGCATCGCCTTCGCGCGCGACAGCCCGAGCGAGCGGGCCGCAGCCTCCTGGCTCGGATGGACCGACTCGATGCCCGCCCGGTACACCTCCGACACGTACGCGGAGTAGACGAGCACCAGCGCCACGACCCCCCAGAAGAACTCGGATCGAGGCACGCCCGAGATCGCGAGCGCGGGCACGCCGAAGCCGAAGAGGTAGATGACGAGGATCGTGGGGACGCCGCGGAAGAAGTCCGCGTAGACGACCATCAGCAGGCGGACCGGGAAGAAGACCGGCCCCGGCAGGCTCCGCAGGATCGCGATCGTGAGGCCGAACACGAGGATGAAGACCTCGGCGATCAGGAAGATCCTGATGTTGACGAGGAGCTTGGGCCCGATGTCGCGGAGCGACTCCTTGAAGATCTCCCAGTCGAAGAACTGCTCGCGGACCTCCGGCCAGCCGGGAGAGCTGGTCACGACGAGGGCGAGGAGCCCGAAGAACGCGACCGTGCTGACGGCGGCGATGAGCGTGCTGCGGCCGGCGCCGCCGCCGCCGAGGATCCGCGACCGGCGGTTACCCCCCGCTACTACTCGAGAACCGGCGCGCTGCCGGTCAGCCACTGCTGCTCGAGCTGTTCGAGCGTCCCGTCATCCCTGATCGCCTGGATCGCCTGGTTGACGCACTCGGTGAGGCTGCTGTCCTTCTCGAGGACGACGCCGAAGTACTCGCCTTCCTCGGCCGCCGGCAGCCGGCCGACGACCTTGCCGTTGTCGAGCTGGACGGCGGCCATGAAGAGCGCCGTCGGGAAGTCGACGACGATCCCGTCGATCTGCTTGGCCTTCAGGCCCGCGATCGCGTCGTTGTTCGTGTCATAGACGGACGGCTCGCTGCTCGGCTGGATGGTCTCGTTGATCGCCTCCAGGCTGGTCGTGCCGATCTGCGCCCCGAGCTTCGCGCCCTCGAGATCTGCGATCGAAGCGGCATCGGCGATCTCGGTGCCCTCGACGGTGACGATCGCCTGCTCGACGTCGTAGTACGACTCGCTGAAGTCCACCGCCTGAGCCCGCTCGGGCTTGTACGAGATCTGGTTGATGTCGAAGTCGAACCTCTTCGGGCCCGGACGGAACGACTGGTTGAACGGCACCACCGTCCATTCCACCTCGGCATCCGTGAACCCGAGCTGCTCGGCGATCGCGTAGGCGGTCTCCTGCTCGTAGCCCTTCTTCGTCGGCTCGGTGGTCGGATCCCACGGCTCGAACTCCCCGGTGCCCTCGAACCACGGCGGGAACGCGGGGTTGTCCGTGCCGATCGTCAGCTGCCCTGTATTGACGAGCTCGAGCGACTCCTTCTCGCAGGAGGCCGCCGCGGTGGTCGTTCCGCCCGCCGCGTCGCCGTTCTCATCGTCGTCGCCACCGCAGCCGGCGGCAAGCAGGAGTCCTGCGCCGAGGATGAGGAGCGCAAGGGTCTTCCGCATCGGAAAGACCCTATCCGACTCAGACGGGACTGAGCTCCAGGTGCCGTACGGGGATGCCGTGCGCGTCGAGCGCGGCGCGGACGGTCTCGTCCTCGAGCCACGTCGTATCGTCACCCGGCCTCGTCACGACGACGATCTCGTCGGCCGGGAAGTCCCGAAGGGCGTCCCTGATCGCCTGCGCGGCGTCCGTGTCCTGGCTCGTGCGGTCGACCATCACGCTCGCCTCGCCTTCGGCGGCGGAGACCACGCGCGCGGCCGCCTCCTCCGCCTCGCGGCGCGCCTCGTCCTCGTCGTTCGTCAGCCACTCGAGGAAGGAGACGTCCGCCGCCGGTGCGGCGACGCGAATCTCGTCCGCGTCGGCGAGCGCCTCGCGCAGCTGCGACTCGTCCGCCGCGACGGTCGCGACCACGAGCACCTTCTTGCCGGCCATGCCTCGTCCCTACCCCGCGGGGCGACCCGGAAACCGTACGACCGCGAACAGGAGCGCGAGCAGGAACGCCAGCGCGGCAACGGAGCCGAGCGAGCTGCGGAGCGTCGTCAGCTCGGCGAGGCCGCCCACGACCGCCGGTCCCACGAGGAAGCCGAGGTACATGAGCGTCGTCAGAGAGCCGACGATCGTCGCGCGCTCGCGCGGCGGCGCCGCGCGGCCTCCGATCGAGACGATGGTCGGCGCGCAGACCGAGCAGCCGGCGCCGGCGAGGACGATCCCGGCCAGGGCGAGCGGGACGGACGGGGCGACCGCGGCGACCGCGGAGCCGGCGCCTGCCAGCGCGGCGCCGGCGACGAGAACCGTCCGCTCCGTCCCCGGCCGCGCGAGCCGGTGGACGCTGAGCCGGCCCACGGTCATCGCGGCCGCGAACAGGCCAGGCCCGAGCGCGCTCGCCGCCGGCTCGGCGCCGAGCGTCCGCTCCAGGTGCACGGCGCCCCAGCTCTGCCAGGCGTTCTCGATCCAGTAGGCGAGCGCGCCGAGCCCGCCGAGCAGGAGCAGCCAGCCGGGCACGCGTTGGAAGAGGCGCGGACGGTCACCCGGTTCCGGCACCCATCGCTCCGGGCCGGTACGCATCGCGAGCGCCGCTCCGAGGACGACGACGGCCGCCAAGGCGAAGATGGCCGGGGGCTCGGCGCCGGCCCAGCGCAGAAGGCCCGTCGCGACGCTCGAGACGACCACCGCGCCGGAGAAGAACGCGTGCGCCAGGTTGAGCAGCGGCCGGCCGGAGGCGAGCTCCTCGTGCACGGCGTCGGCGTTGATCGCGACGTCCATCGCGCCCGACGTCGCCCCGAGGACGAAGAGCGCGCCCGAGAGCTCGAGAGGCGAGCCGGCCAGCCCCGGCAAGAGACCGGTCAGCGCGAACGCGCCGACGGCGACGGGCGTGACCGCCGCTCCGAACCGATCCATGAGCACGCCCACGGCCCGCATGGAGACGAGCGCGCCGACTGCGAGCACGACGAGCGCGAGCCCGAGCTCCGCGTCAGTCGACTCCGTGCGACGCTGCAGGGCCGGCAACGCCGCTCCGAAGCAACCCCAGAAGAGCCCGAGGGCGGCGAATCCGATCAGCGCCCGCGTGCGAGGGCTCAGCGTCCGCATCGGCAGAATCCTCTACCGATGCGGTGGTTCGAGCCCGAGTGGCGTGCCGACGCCGACGCCTGGATTCGCGAGCAGGCGACCGTCGCCGGCCCCATCGAGCAGCCGCACGTCTATCCGTGGTCGACGGTGATGCGCGTGCCCACGGCGGAGGGGATCCTCTGGTTCAAGGCCGTGTCGTCCCAGCACGCGTTCGAGCCGGAGCTCACGCTGCTGCTCTCCGAGGGGTTTCCCGATCGCGTGACGCGGCTCGTGTCCGTCGACCCGTCGCGCGGCTGGATGCTCATGCGGGACGCGGGAACGAGGCTCCGCGACGCCGACGTGCGCGATCCGCTCATCGAGTGGGCAGCGATCCTCCCGCGCTACGCGGAGATCCAGATCGCCTTCGCACCGCGGGCGCACGAGTTGCTGGGGCTGGGCGTGCCCGATGCCCGCCTAGCGGGCCTGCCCCGCGACGTCGAGGCTCTCCTGGACGACGACGCCGCACTTCTGCTCGGTGACTCCGAGGAGCTGACGGCCGACCAGCGGGACGAGCTCCGCCGCCGGATGCCGGCGCTCCGCGCCGTAGTCGAGGAGCTCGCGTCGTACGGGATCCCGGACACCATTCAGCACGACGACCTCCACGACGGCCAGGTCTTTCTCGACCGCGGCCGCCGCGTCATCTCCGACTGGGGCGACAGCTCCGTCTCGCACCCGTTCCACACGCTGACCGTGACGCTGCGCGCGATCGCCTGGAGGCACGGCCTCGAGCCCGGGTCCCACCGCCTCCTCCGCCTGCGCGACGCTTATCTGGAGCCGTGGGGCGTCGACCCCTTCGTCGCCGATCTCGCCTACCGGACCGGCACCCTCGCCCGGGCGCTCGCGTGGCACCACCACATACGGGCGCGCGGGCCGGAGCACTGGGACCGCGACGACGCCGAGAGCGTCCCCTATGGGCTCCGCCTCTATCTGGAGGCGGGGCCGATCGGCACCTGGCAGTGAGCGGCTAACTTCCGCGCCGGTTCGGCGTTGTAGTCCGGTAGGGACTATGCCGAGCCGGACTATCGCACTGCTCCTCGCCGCCGCCGCCGGGCTCGCAGCCGGTGCGTCCGGGGCAAGCCTCGACGTCTCGTCCGACGTCCGCAACCTCGTCGTCGAGCTCGAGCAGCGGCATCCGAACGCGTACCACGCCGTCTCGCGCGAGGAGCTCCACCGCGCCGCGGACGACCTGGCGGCCCGCGCGCCGTCGCTCACCCGCGAGCAGGCGATCGTCGGCGTCATGCGGTTGCTGGCGATGCTCGGCGAGCGCGACGGCCACACCGGGGTCTATCCGCTCAGCCCCGTCGACGGCCAGGTGTTCCGGGCCTATCCGATCCGGCTGTACCGCTTCCCCGAGGGGATGTACGTGACGCGGGCGCAGGACGCGTCGCTCGTCGGCGCCCGGGTCGCCGCGATCGGCGGCGTCCCGATCGCCGAAGTCGAGGCCCGCGTCCGGCCGCTGATCACGCGCGACAACGAGTGGACGGTCCTCGACCGGCTCCCCTTCTTCCTCGTCGTCGAGGAGGTCCTGCGCGGTCTCGGGATCGCGCCGGTGTTCGAGTTCGAGCTGCGGGGCGGCGGCCGGCGCGAGGTCGCCCTCCAGTCGGTGTCGATCCCCCGCCATATCCAGCTCGTCGGCGCCTGGTATCAGGCGACCACGCGGCCGGGACGCCAACCGCTCTACCTCCGGCTCCGGAACATCCCGTACGGCCTGACCAAGATCGACCGCGGCAGGGCCCTCTACGTCGCCTACAACGCGACGACCGACCCCGGGCTCGTCCCGCAAAAGCTGATCCGCATGTCGCGGGCGAAGCGCGTTCGGCGCATCGTCGTCGACATCCGGCTGAACGGCGGCGGAAACAACACGACCTACTGGAACCTGATCCGGGCGCTGCGCCACCCCCGGATCAACCAGCCGGGCCGGCTGCGGGTCCTGATCGGGCGCCGGACCTTCTCCGCCGCAGGCAACTTCGCCGCGGACGTCGACGCGCGCACCCGCGCCCGGTTTTTCGGCGAGCCCACCGGCGGTGCGCCGAGCCAGTGGGGCGACTCGGCACCGATCCCGCTGCCGTCGCTCCGGATCAACGTGTACACCGCCGTCGAGTACGTGGGCTCCGCCGCGGACACCCGGGTGGCGACGTACCCGGACATCCCGGTCGCCACCTCGGCGGCCGACTTCTTCGCCGGCCGCGACCCTGTCCTCGCGGCAGCATTGCGGTGATGCTGACCACGACCGAGGCCGCGCTCCTCGGCCTGCTGCGCAAGGGCCCGATGTCCGGCTACGACCTCCGGAAGGACGTCGAGCGAAGCGTCGGGTACTTCTGGGCGCCGGCGAAGACACAGATCTACGCCACGCTGCCGAAGCTCGTCGAGGCCGGCCACGCCACGCAGGAGAAGGTCGTCCAGCGCGCGCGGCCTGACAAGACCGTCTACGAGCTCACCGAGGCCGGACGCGAGGCGCTGCGCGAATGGGTCGAGGAGGCGCCGCTCGAGGCGGGCCACGGCCGGAACCTGATCCTGCTCAAGCTCTACTTCGGCGAGGAGGCCGATCCCGAGGCGCTGCGACGGCAGCTCGCAGCGCGCCGCGAGGATGCGGAGCGCCTGCGCGCGGAGCTCGAGGAGCTCGACGCCGCAGGCGCGGGCGGCTCGCCGTTCGAGGCGATCACCCGCCGGTGGGGCTTCCTGTACGCGGAAGCTCTTCTGAGCTGGGCCCGGGAAGCCGAGCGAGCGCTCGAACGGCTTCCGGCCCCGCGCGAGCCTTGAGCTCCGGAGCGTTAGCATCGGCGTACCCCTCGACGGAAGGATCGCCATGCAGCTGATCGAACGCCTCGACGCCGCCCGGCGGCGCTGGAACGTCCTCGAGCACCCCTTCTACCGCCGCTGGGAGTGCGGCGAGCTGAGCCGGGAGGAGCTGACGGCGTACGCGGGCGAGTACCGCCACGCCGTTGTCGCGCTGGCGCAGGCCGCCGAGCAGGCGGCACCGCTCGCAGGGCCCGAGCACGCGGACGAGGAGCGGGCGCACGTCGACCTCTGGGACGACTTCGCCCGTTCAGTCGACGCGGAGCCCGGACCCGCGCGGCTCGACGGCACTGTTAGGTGCACGAACGCCTGGACGTCGGCGGCGGACCCCGTGGAGGCGCTCGGGATCCTCTACGCCATCGAAGCGGGTCAGCCGGACGTCTCGCGCACGAAGCTCGAGGGCCTCGTCGAGCACTACGGCTTCGAGCCGGAGAGCCCGGCGGCCACGTACTTCACGCTGCACGCCGAGCGCGACCACGAGCACGCCGCGCACTCCCGCGAGCTGCTCGAGGGCCACGCGTGTGCCGCCGACGCGGACCGCGTCATCGCCGCCGCGGAGCGGGCGCTCAGAGGAAACTGGTCGCTGCTGGACAGCGTCGAAGCGCTGCGCTAGCCGCGACGAGCCGCTCGCAGCAGGAGTAACGTCACGGCGTGAGCGCGGGCCGGATCGCCCTTCTCGTCACCGGCTGCGTGCTGGCGCTCATCTCGCTGGCCCTCCTCGCCGGCGGCGTGGTGCTGGCGTGGGCTCACACGACGCAGCGCGACGACGACGGCTTCTACTCGACGGGCCGTAAGACGTTCGTGACGGAGGGCTACGCGCTCCGCTCGGAGGATCTCGACGTCGGGACCGAGGGCCCCGACTGGCTTTTCGAGGAGGGCCGGCTGGCGACGATCCGGCTCGAGGGCACGAGCGCCGAGCCGGGTAGACGGCTGTTCTTCGGCATCGGACCGGCCGCCGAGGTGGAGCGGTACCTCGACGGCGTCGAGCACGACATCGTCGTCGACTTCGAGGTCGACCCGTTCGAGGTCGAGTACCGCCACGTGGCCGGCGACCGGACACCCGACCCGCCGGAGCTCCAACCCTTCTGGGCCGAGAGCGGGCGCGACCGGATCGAGTGGGAGGTCGACGAGGGCCGTTGGGAGGCGGTCGTGATGAACGTGGGTGCCTCGCCCGGCATCGTCGCCGAGGTCAGCGCCGCCGCCAAGAGCGATCTGATCGTCTGGGCCCTCCTGATCCTGCTCGGCCTCGGGCTCCTGTTCGGCGCGGGCGCGGCGGCGCTGATCGCGCTCGGCGTGCGCGGCGGCGCCGCCCCCGCGGCAGTCGCGCCCGAGGCTCCGCTGCCGGCGGGCGTCTACCCCGTGCAGGTCATGGGAGAGCTCGACGAAGGTCTCAGCCGCTGGCTCTGGCTCGTCAAGTGGCTGCTCCTGATCCCGCATTTCATCGTGCTCGCGTTCCTCGGGGCGGCGTTCTTCGTCGTGACGGTGATCGCGTTCTTCGCGATCCTCTTCACGGAGCGCTACCCCCGCTCGCTCTTCGACTTCAACGTCGGTGTCATGCGCTGGGCGTGGCGCGTGGCGTGGTACGGCTACGGCGGGCTCGGCACCGACCGCTACCCGCCCTTCACGCTGGCCGACGTCGAGTACCCGGCCCGGCTCCACGTGCCCTACCCGGAGCGGCTCTCGCGCGGCCTGGTGCTCGTGAAGTGGTGGCTCCTCGCGATCCCGCACTACATCGTGATCTCGTTCTTCCTCGGGGCCGGCTGGTGGGGCTGGCACGACCCGGACCTACCCGGGCTGATCCTGGTGCTCGTCGTCTTCGCCGGCGTCGTCCTGCTGGTCAAGAACCGCTATCCGACGAGCCTCTACGAGCTGATCCTCGGAATGGACCGCTGGGTGATCCGCGTCGTCGCGTACGCGGCACTGATGCGGGACGAGTACCCCCCGTTCCGCCTCGACCGGTAGCTGGCTACTCGCGCTTCGGGGGCGGCACGATCACGACCGGGCAGGGCGCGTGGTGCGCGACCTGCTGGCTGACCGAGCCGAGCAGGAGGCCCTTGAAGCCGCCGAGCCCACGGGACCCGACGACGAGGAGGTCGCCCTCTTCGGCCGCGTGCAGGAGTGCGTCGGCGGCCGGGCCGGCGGCGACGCGTCCCTCGATCGTGATGTCGTCGCTGTCGACCTGCTCGATCTCGTCGGCGAGCAGCTTCTCAGCCCCCTCCTCGAGCCGTTCGACGACGGCGGGGTCGGGAATCGGCGGCGGCGCGCCGAGAATCGGCTCCGGCGCGACGAGGATCGTCGGGATCGCGTACGAGTGGACGGCGACGAGGACCCATTTGCGGAGCCGAGCTTCGTCGACGGCCCACTGAAGCGCCCTCCGCGCGTGCTCGGACCCGTCGACGCCGACGACGACCCGTCCGATCCCGTCCGTGGACATGCGGCGATTCTGCAGCAGACGGGTTGCGGTTTGGGGCATCCGTCGGTGCCCGGCCCCACGATCTCGGCACGAGAGCGCAAGGAACGAGAAGCGCGGGCATCCACCCCATCGGCCGGGATGGGTCGTCCGGGTCAGGGCAGCCAGGTGCGGCGTGGCGCTCCAGGCCCGGACGACCCCGCCCGGTCGGTAGTTCGGAGGTGCGGCTCCGGCTACAGTGCGGGCCGTGAAGCTGGCCGGCATCGCCGCCGTCACCGTGTTGGTCGCGGGGGGTGCGGGGTATGCGGCACAACCGGCTTGGCGGCCCGCACAACCTGTTCCGGTCCCGAGGACCGAGGTCGCGGCTGCGCCGCTCGGCAAGGAGATCGCCGTCGTCGGGGGATTCCTCCGCAACGGGAGCAACACGGGCCGCGCCGACGCCTACTCGCCGGCCCGCAACCGCTGGCGCCGCCTTCCGGAACTTCCGGTGACCGTCGACCACGCGATGGCGGCGGGCGTCGCCGGCCGCCTCTACGTCGTCGGCGGCTACGGCCCGGGGTCGGTGGCGCGCAACACGGCCTTCGCCTTCCACCACGGCCACTGGACGCCGCTGCCGTCGATGCCTGCGCCGCGCGCCGCAGGCGGCGCCGCGATCGTGGGCGGGAAGCTCTATGTCGTCGGCGGCGTCGAGGCTCCCGGGCGACTGGCGCGCGAGGCGTTCGCCTTCGACTTCGAGGCCGCCCGCTGGTCGACGATCCGCGGTCCGAGGCCGCGCGAGCACCTGGGCGCCGCCGCCCTCGGCGGCCGCGTGTACGCGGTGGCCGGCCGTACGGGCGGCCTCGACTCGAACCTCGACGTCGTCGAGGCGTTCGACCCCCGCAGCGGGCGCTGGCGCGCCGTGCCGCGGGTCCCCGGCAGGCGCGGCGGGACGGCGGCGGCGGCGGTCGGCGGCCGGCTGATCTCCGCGGGCGGCGAGGAGCCGAGCGGGACGATCCCGACGGTCTACGCCTACTCGCCGGCGACCCGGCGCTGGGCCCGGCTCCCGCGCATGCGGACCTCGCGCCACGGGCTCGGCCTGGTCGGCTGGCGCGGCCGCGCGTACGCACTGGCCGGAGGCCCCCAGCCGGGACTGACGGTGAGCGGCGCAAACGAGGTCCTGGCGCTACCCAGATCCAAGTAACAGTCTGTTACTTGGGTTCTTCCGGCGTGAGCCCCGTCGCGACCACGCGGCGACCGTCGCGTTCGTAGACCACGTCGACCGTGTCGTGCTTCCGGTAGGTGCCGGCCACGCCCAGGAACATGCTCGCCCAGCGGAGCGCCCCGAGACGTCCCTCGTGAGCCAGTGAACGGGAGAAGACGAGCGTCCGGCCCTGCACGCGGTAGTCCCGGCCCGTCTCCTGCGGGACGCCGTTGACGAAAACCTCGAAATCCTCCGAGACGTCGTCCGGCAACTGCACCCGGGACCCCGCTTGCGACATGTCGCTCGATGTGGCTCCGCTTTCCGACACGCCCATAGAATGGCGCAGCCCGTGGTCGCTGCAGCCCTGTTCGCCGCTACCGGTCTGACGCCCGTCACCGCCGAGTCGCCGAACGCCGAGCGGATCGAGGACCTCTACTGGTTCATCGCCTTCTGGGCGGCGATCGTGCTGCTCGCCGTCGCGGTCCCGCTGACCGTCTTCGTCTTCCGCTACCGGAGCCGCGGACGCGACCGGACCGTCGAGGGGCCGCAGATCCACGGCTCCACGCGCCTCGAGATCGCCTGGACGCTCGTTCCCGTCGTCATCCTCCTGATCGTCACCGCCTTCACCTTCTACAAGCTGCCCGGGATCACGCTGGAGGACGAGGCAGAGGCCGGCGACCTCCGGATACGGGTCGAAGGGCGGCAGTTCTACTGGCAGTACCGCTACCCGAACGGCGTGATCGCCATCGACCGGCTCGTCGCGCCGCAGGACCGGCTCGTCGTCCTCGAGATCACGGCGCCGGAGAGCGACGTGAACCACAGCTTCTGGGTGCCGGGCGTCGGCGGCAAGTTCGATGCGATCCCCGGCCAGACCACCGAGACGGCCTTCCAGGCGCGAGAGCCCGGGACCTTCGAGGGACAGTGCGCCGAGTTCTGCGGCATCCAGCACGCGAAGATGCTGGCCGAGATCCAGGTGCTGCCGGCCGAGGAGTTCGACCGCTGGCTCGACGACCAGGCGCAGGGGCAGCAGGCCGGCACGTCCGGCTTCGGCGAGCAGCTCTTCCTGGGCGCGTGCGCCAAGTGCCACGGCCCGAACGGCGAGGGCATGATCGGCCCGCCGTTCACGCCCGCCAACGTCGGCGACCCGGAGGCCGTGGCCGAGATCGTCCGCAACGGTCGCGGGAGGATGCCGGCGATCGGCGAGGAGTGGGAGGACTGGCAGATGAAGGCGCTGACCGACTTCCTCCAGGAGCGGTTCGGCGAGGAGGGCCGGCGCTAGTGGCGGTGCGAGCCGAGACTCCCACGTATCCGGTCCCGTGGACCTCGGGCAGGTTCGCCAGCTGGGTCGCGACCGTCGACCACAAGCGCATCGGGATCCTCTACATCGCCACGAGCCTCGTCTTCTTCCTCGCCGGCGGGTTCATGGCGCTCCTGATCCGCACGCAGCTCGCGACGCCGGACATGGACTTCGTCACGCAGGACTCCTACAACGAGCTCTTCACGATGCACGGCACGACGATGATCTTCCTCGTCGTCGTCCCGATCTTCGCCGGGTTCGCGAACTACGTGCTGCCGCTGATGATCGGCGCCGCGGACATGGCCTTCCCCCGCCTGAACGCGCTCTCGTACTGGCTCTTCCTCTTCGGCGGAATCGTGCTCCTGGGGAGCTTCTTCGCGGCCGACGGCGCCGCCCGCTCCGGCTGGACGGGCTATCCCCCGTTCTCCGCGGAGGTGTCCGGCAACGGGCAGGACCTCTGGATCGTCGCCCTCCACATCCTCACGCTCTCGTCGCTGGCCGGCGCAATCAACTTCATCGCCACGATCCACAACATGCGGACGGCTGGGATGACCTGGATGCGCCTGCCGCTCTTCGTGTGGTCGATCGAGATCTACGCGGCACTGCTCGTCGTCGTGCTTCCGGCCCTGTCGGCGGGCCTGACGATGCTGCTACTCGACCGCGCCGACATCACGAGCTTCTTCACGCCGGACGAGGGCGGCAACGCGATCCTCTACCAGCACGTGTTCTGGTTCTTCGGGCACCCCGAGGTCTACGTCATGATCCTGCCGGCTATGGGGATCGTCTCGGAGGTGATCCCCGTCTTCTCGCGCAAGCCGATCTTCGGCTACAAGGCGATCGCATTCTCGACGGTCGCGATCGGCTTCTACTCGCTGCTCGTCTGGGGCCACCACATGTTCACGGTCGGGCTCCCGATCGGCCTCCAGATCTGGTTCATGATCGCATCGCTCACGATCGCCGTCCCGACGGGCGTGAAGATCTTCAACTGGATCGCGACGACCTGGCGAGGGAACCTGATCTTCGACACCGCGATGCTCTGGGCGCTCGGCTTCGTCGCCGTCTTCACGATCGGCGGGTTGTCCGGGATCTTCGTCGCCGTGTTCCCCTTCGACTGGCAGGTGCACGACTCGTACTTCATCGTCGCGCACCTCCACTACGTGCTCTTCGGCGGGTCGGTGTTCGGGATCTTCGCGGCGCTCTACTACTGGTGGCCGAAGATGTTCGGCCGCATGCTGAACGAGACTCTCGGGAAGTGGCACTTCTGGCTCACGTTCGTCGGCTTCAACCTGACGTTCTTCCCGCAGCACATGATGGGGATGCTCGGGATGCCGCGGCGCGTCTATAACTACCGCGACGCCGATCTCCTGGCGGAGTACAACATCGTCTCGACGGCCGGCTCGTACATCATGGGGCTCGGGATCTTGGTCTTCATCGCGAACGTCCTCTGGTCGCGGAAGCGGTCGCCGCGGGCGCCGAACGACCCGTGGATGGCGGACACGCTCGAGTGGTACACGACGTCGCCGCCGCCGCCCCACAACTTCGACAAGGTCCCGTACGTGACGAGCGCGCGGCCGCTTCGCGACCTGCGGCGCCGGATCGGGGAGCGGCGGTGAGGGCGGGACCCTGGCTTCGGTTGTGCGGGCTCGGTGCGACGGCCACGGTCGTCACCGTGGTCGCGAGCGGCGAGCTGGGAATCGCCCACCGGGCCCTCGTTCTCGTCGCGCTGCCGCTGCTCGTGGCGATCGTGCTCGGCTCGTGGTGGGCCCATCGCGGGGTGTTCGTCGCGGCGGCCACGGCGCTTGCGCTCTTCCTCGCGGCGGTGGCGACCTGGTGGTCGCCGGCGCTGCACGTCGCACTCGCGGCCGCCGCCGGGGCGGCGACGGCGGTGGCCACGGCCCAGCTCTACCGCGGCGACCGGCCGGGCCCGGTCGCGTGGCGGGACTACGTCTCGCTCACGAAGCCGCGGATCATGTCCCTCCTCCTCCTGACGGGCGCTGCCGGGATGTTCGTGGGCGCTCAGGGCCTCCCGGATCCGGGCACCTTCGCGGCGATGCTCGTCGGCCTCGCGCTCGCCTGCGGCGGCGCGAGCGCGCTGAACCACCTGCTCGACCGCGACGTCGACCGCTCGATGAAGCGGACGGCATCTCGGCCGGTCGCCGACGGCCGGGTCAGCCCCGAGCTCGCGCTCGAGTTCGGGCTCGCCCTGTCCGCGCTCTCGTTCGTCCTGCTGGCGTCCGCGGTCAACGTGCTGACCGCGTGCCTCGCGCTCGTGGGGAACCTCTTCTACGTCCTGGTCTACACCCGCTGGCTCAAGCGCTCCACGCCGCAGAACATCGTCATCGGCGGCGCCGCGGGCGCGGTCCCGCCGCTCGTCGGGTATGCGGCCGCAACCGGGAACCTGGCGCTTCCGGCGCTGTTCCTGTTCCTGATCGTGTTCTTCTGGACGCCGCCCCACTTCTGGGCGCTCGCGCTGCTGATCAAGCGCGACTACGAGGCTGCGCGGATCCCGATGCTGCCGGTCGTGCGCGGCGATCGTGAGACCGCGCGGCAGGTGCTCGTGTACACGCTGCTCCTGGTGGGCCTCACGCTCGTGCCGGTGCTGACCGGGACCTTCGGCGTCGTCTACCTGGTGGCGGCGGCCGTGCTGGGCGCGCAGTTCGTCCGGCTGGCGCTCCGCCTCCGGCGGTCGACCGTGCCCGCTCAGGCCGGGCGCCTCTTCCACTACTCGCTGGCGTATCTGGCCCTGCTCTTCGTGGCCATGGCGATCGACCCGATGGTGGTGCTGTGAGCGACCTGACCGAGCCCGTCGACGAGCCGCGTCCCGACGAGCCGGTGCCTGCCGCTGCTGAGCCGGTCGAGCCGGAGGACCCGCACGCCGAGATAGCGCGGAAGAACATGCTGCTCGGGTGGGCGCTGTTCGGCCTCTTCGTGCTGCTCTTCGCGGGCGTCTGGGCCGTCGCGTACATCTACCTGGCCCTCGACTGAGGCAAAGTCCCCCGCCCGGGTGGGGGGCCCCGCGAGCCCAGCGCAAACGCTAGTCGGGAGAATCGAACGCGTGCGTGCCGAAACCGTGCCGAATGAGACGCCGCCGGGGATCTGGCTCGCCCGGCCCGACCCCATCCCGTCCGACCGCAAAACGCTCGCCGTGAAGGACCTCTTCGACACCTCCGGCCTGACGACGACGTACGGGTCGATTCTCTTCGCCGACCATGTGCCCGAGCGAACCGCCGAAGCGGTCCTCCGCCTCGAGCGCGCCGGCTACGCGAACGTCGGCAAGACCAACCTCCACGAGTTCGCGTACGGCGTGACGTCGCAGAACCCGCACTTCGGCACGGTTCCCAACCCGATCGCGCCGGGACGGATTGCCGGCGGCTCCAGCGGCGGATCTGCGGCCGCGCTCGCCGCCGGCCTCGCGGACGCCGCGCTCGGCACCGACTCCGGCGGGTCGATCCGCATCCCGGCCGCCTGCTGCGGAATCGTGGGCTTCAAGCCCACCTACGGGCTCGTCCCGCTCGACGGCTGCTTTCCGCTCGCGCCGACCTACGACCACGCCGGGCCGATGGCACGGACGGTCGGCGAGTGCGCGGCGATGCTGGAGGCGCTCGTCCCCGGCTTCCGGCGCGCCGCCCCAGCCGAGCTCGACCAGCTCCACATCGGGGTCGCCTGGCTCGACGGGTGCGAGCCGATGGTCCGCCGGCGACTCGAGCACGCCGCCGCCCACTTCCCGGGCGCCCGTCCGCTCGACTTTCCGCTCGACCACGGAACGAGCCCGCTCTTCATGCGCGAGGTAGCGGACGTCCACCGGGACCTGTTCGCGGAGAGCGCCGAGAGCTACGGACCGAGCGTGCGGGCCAAGGTCGAGCGCTGCCTCGAGGTCCCCGACGCGGAGGTCGAGCAAGCGGCGCAGAGGAGGGACGACTACCGCGAACACGCCGAGCGGGCGCTCGGCGACCTCGACCTGCTGCTCGTACCCGCCCTCGAGCTCGTCGCGCCGCCGGTTCCCGACGACGAGCTCGAGGTGCGGGAGCGGATCCTCCGCCTCACCTACCCCTTCAACGCCCTCGGCTGGCCCGCGCTCGCGCTGCCCGCCGGCCCGGCCGAGGACGGTCTCCCGGCCTCGGCACAGCTGATCGGCCGCACAGGACAGGACGCGCTCGTGCTCGCCGCAGGGGAGGCCCTCGAGGCATCCCTCGTTCGAGGGAACGCCTAGCCCGCCGGGCCTGCCGACAACCCACTTGGCCATGCCTGCGGTTCGCCTTGCTGTCGTCTGCTCACTTTCCCTGCTCGCCTTCGCGTCGCCTGCGCAGGCGGCGACAGCCAAGCTGCTGCCGGGACCGAAGCAGCTGCGCGGCTTCATGCTGCGCGCCGACGAGCGTCCGAGCCTCTACCGGCACACCTTCCCGCGGACGCCGGCATTCGCCTGGCGCCCGGTCGCAGGTGCGAAGCAGTACGAGCTCAGGCTCTCGACGAGCGGCGTGGGCGACGACGGCGCCGTGATCTGGTCGAGCTCCAGCCTCGGGACCCCGATCAAGACGCCTGCCGCTTCGATCCCCGTCGCGCTCCCGTGGATCACCGGCAACCCGTATTCCCTGTATGCACGCGTCCGGGGCGTCGACTCCCGTGGCCGCACAGGCCGCTGGAGCAGGCCGTACGGCTTCAACATGCGCTGGCCGACGAAGCCCGTGCCGATGAACCCGCAGTACCCCGGCCTGATCCGGTGGACGCCCGTCGAGGGCGCGACCATGTACGAGGTCTGGCTGCGCGGCGCGCGGACCACGTTCCTCACGACGACCAACGTCGCCGACCAGCGCGACCATTACACCTTTCACCGCACGATGCCGTGGATGGGCGCCGTCGACTGGCGCGTGCGCGCCATCCGACGCCTGTACGGCGACATCCCGAACGGCCTGCCGGCGGTCAGCTACGGGCCCTGGAGCGACATCTTCGTCAACTTCAACCCGCCCACCCTGCCGGGCGTGCTGTCGAGCTTCGGCACGGCGTCCGGCTCCGTGGTGAGCCCGGCGGCCGCCCCGAGCCGGACGGCGCACGAGCTCACACCGGCATTCCTCTGGAACGGTGACACCCGCGGTGGCTCGCAGTTCCAGTTCTTCCGTGTCGCGGTCTTCACGGACGTTGACTGCGTCAACCGCGTCTACTCGAGCAGCGTCGTCGGCAGCCCGGCCTGGGCGCCGCGCGTCGGCGCCGCGATCAAGCTCCCCGCCACGCCCGGCGAGATGGGCACCGCGGCCAACGACTGGCCGAAGTACGGCCCAGGAGCCGTGGTGATGACGCCGAATGGCCAGACATTCGTCTCAGCGGACGAGGCCGGCGGCACTGCCACCCCCGACCAGGCCGCCGTCCCGAAGATCGACCTCTGGGACACGGCGTGGCCGCGCGGCGGCTACTACTGGCAGGTCATCCCGGTCGCCGCGATCCCGACCCGGGACGACCCGGACAAGCTCGAGTATCGCGAGGTCGAGATCGCGGAGGACGCCTGCCGCTCCTCGGGCGCCGTGCGGTTCGGCAAGAAGTCGAACGCACCCAAGCTCGGCGACAAGGCGCCGTACATCTCGGGGCTCTCGCCCAACGGCCGCCTCCTGTCGGCGTCGAAGGTGCGGCAGCCGTTCTACGGCACCCCCATCGTCGCCTGGGAGCCGGTCTGGAACGCGCACGAGTACGAGATCCAGTGGAGCAAGCGCGCGAACCCGTGGCAGACCGTGGACTCGCTGATCACGCCGGCGACGGCGACCGTCCTCCCGGTCGGGCGCGGCGTCTGGTACTACCGCGTCCGCGGCCTCAACCCCTCGCTGCCGAAGCGGCCGGAGATGACGTGGGCGCAGCCGGTCAGGCTCCGGGTCGCCGGGCCGCGCTTCCGCGTCGTCCGACGCTAATGACCTGGGCGGGTGGGGCGGGTCCCACGCCCCACCTCGCCGGACGCGCTGACGCGCGCAATCAGTTCTACGCAGGCTCGTGAGCCGGGATGCTCGCGCTCGCCGCGAGCGCGCCCACCGCGTCCGCGAGCCGCTGCTCGGTGCGGAAGATCCGGTCGAGCCCTGTGATCTCCAGCGTCCGCAGCACCCGCCGGTCGGCCGTGACGATCACGACGTCGCCGCCACGGCGGCGGAAGCGGGGCTGGAAGCGGAGGAGCAGTCCTAGAGTCGTGGAGTCCACGAAGCCGACGTCGACGAGGTCGACGACGGCCACGCGGCCCCCGAGCCCCAGGATCCCCTTCAGCTCGCGCTCGATCTCCGGCGCCGTGTGCAGATCGGCCTCGCCGGTCACGGACAAGACGAACACGTCGCCGAGCTGTGCCGTCCTGACTTGGAACTCCGCCTCCACGTCTCCAAGGTAGCGGCGCCGGACTGAGCGTTCAGCCTCCGGCGGGTGTGGTTTCGCTCACACAGGCACGAGCTTGTACCCGACGCCGCGCACCGTGACAACGCGCACCGGGTTGGCCGGATCCGGCTCGATCTTCTGCCGCAGGTTCGAGATGTGGATGTCGCACGCGCGCTGGTCGCCGACGTAGCTCGAGTCCCAGAGGTGCTGCATGATCTCGCGCCTCGTGAAGACGCGCTCCGGCTCCTCGGCCAGCAGCAGAAGCAGCTTGAACTCGGACGGAGTCAGGCGCTTGACCTCGCCGCCGACCTTCGCCTGGTGGCGGATCGGGTCCAGCTCCAGGCTCCCCGCGCGGATGACGCTCTTCGCCCCAGAGCGGTCGAGCTCGCGGCGCCGGAGAATCGCTCTGATCCGGACGACGAGCTCGGCCATGGAGAACGGCTTCGTGACGTAGTCGTCGGCGCCGATCTCGAGCCCGAGGACGCGGTCGAGCTCCGCGCCCTTCGCCGTCAGCATGATGATCGGGACCGCGCTCTCGGCTCGGAGCCGGCGGCACACCTCGTTCCCGGACATCCGCGGCAGCATCAGGTCGAGGATCACCATGTCGTAGGAGGAGCTCAGCGCGGCGCGCAGGCCCGTCTCGCCGTCTCCCGTCGCATCGACCTGGAAACCCTCGTTGCGGAGCGCGTAGCCAACGGCATCGCGGATCGCCGGCTCGTCGTCGACGACGAGTACGCGGGTCATCGGCCGGTGAGGCTCGCGGCGCGGGGCAGCCGCAGCCGGACGACGGTTCCGCGTCCGACGCTCGACTCGAGCGCGACGTCTCCCGCGAGCGCATCGGTCGCGGCGGCGACGATCGCGAGGCCGAGGCCGAACCCCGCCTCGGTGCCCACGGGACCGCGGTAGAAGCGGTCGAAGACGCGCGCCTGCTCGGCGGCGGCGATTCCGGACCCGGTGTCGGAGACGGTGATCTCGACGGTCCCGTCCTCTTCGGCGGCTGCGAGGACGATTCGGCCCTCGTCCGTGTGCTTGGCCGCGTTCTCCGCCAGGTTCGTGACCGTCTGCTCCAGCAGCTCGCGGTTCGTGACGAGGGCCAGGTCCGGCGGGCACTCCACCTCGACCTGGACGCGCGGCCCGACGGGGAGGCGCGAGGCGGTCTCGCTGAGGATGGCCTCGACGGCGACGACCTCGTCCCGCGGCGCCTCGACATCCGTCTGCGCGCGGGCGAGGATGAGGAGCGCCCTGACGAGGCGCGCTAGGCGGTCCGACTCGCGCTCGATGTGCCCGAGGAAGACGTCCCGCTGGTCGCTGTCCTTCGCCCCCGCCTGGAGCACCTCGATCGCGCTGACGATGGCGGCGAGCGGGCTCTGCAGCTCGTGGGCCGCGTTCGTCACGAAGTCGCGCTCCGCGCGCTGCCGGCGCTCCTGCGCCGTCACGTCCTGGAAGAGCGCGAGCGCGCCGATCGTCCGGCCGTTGGATGCCTGTACCGGCGAGGTGAAGACGTCGATCACCACCGTCTTGCCCTCCGGCGTGACGAGCTGGATGCGCTCGTTCGCGATCGCCGCTCCCGTCCGCAGCGTGCGCGCGAGCGGGAGCTCGTCGTGCGCATACCGCCGCCCGCCGGCCGCATAGCCCTCCCGCTCGCCCGGGATCGCCCCGTCGCCCCCGAGGATCCGGAGCGCCTCCTCGTTCGCCATCTGCACTCTGCCGTCCGCGTCGACGATGACGAGCCCGGCGGGCATGCTTTGGACGACTGCGGCCAGGCGGGCGCGATCGTCTTCCAGCGCGGTGGCGCTCTCCACGGTCGAGGTCGGGTTGCTCATCTCGTGAGCGTTGCTTTCCCCGGCGCTTCCATCGTCACACGCCTCGCGGCAATAATCTGGACCGTGGACGAGAGCGGGAAGCGAATCGGAAAGAACGAGGCCATCTTCCGGGAGGTCAACGAGCGGCTGCGGGAGCTCGGCGAGGGCTTCAGCCTCGTCAGCGAGGTCGCGGAGTTCGTCTGCGAGTGCGGCGACGCGTCGTGCACGGAGCGGATCCAGCTCCCGCTTGGCGAGTACGAGCGCGTTCGCTCGGACCCGAAGTGGTTCGTCGTCGTCCCGGGCCACGAAGCGCCCGACTACGAGCGCACGATCGCCGAGACCGACGACTACCTGATCGTGGAGAAGCTGCCCGGCGGGCCCGCCGGGATCGCGATCAGGGAAGATCCGCGAAGCTAGCCGCGACGGCAGCCTCGTAGATCGGGTCCCGGACGAAGACGTCGAGCTCGTCCGAGAGGAGGTCGCTCGGCGGCCTGTCCTCGCCGACGGGGAGCGCGTCGGCCCGCTCGATCACGACCTCCACGCCGGCGCGGGACCGGAGCCAGCCCGCGACGAGCGCGGTCTCGGCGGGCGGACCTGTCAGCCGGTCCGGCAGCTCGGGCCAGGCGAGCGCGAGGGCGCGGCGCCACGGCAGCGTCCGGCGCCAGGCGATGTCGGACACGGCGGTGCGGTCGAAGTACACGGCGAGCTCCCGGTAGGCGGCGGGGGCGTCGGGCCACTCGGCGGAGTCAACGACGAGCCGGTCCACGACCTCGACGAGCTGCTCGAACACCGGCGACCCGAACTCGGGGCGGCCGCGCCAGCGAAGGAAGACGGGCAGGTCCGGCAGCAGGAGCGGAACCGCGATGCTGGCCGGTGCGCGCGATCGCATCCCGCGGAGCCTGAGCTCGACCACCTCGCTGCAGAGATGCCGCTCGAGCCCCGGGAGGTCGTAGCACTCGAGCAAGACCCGCGCGGCGAGCTCGTCGTCAGCGTCGGGCTGCGGAAACAGGAGCAGCGTCCGGGACGGATGCCGCTCGCCGAGACCCGCAAGGGTCTCGGTCGCCGCCTGCTGCCACTCGGGCGGCACCCAGGCGAGGTGCGTGAGCACGCTCGTCCGCAGGTCCGGCTCGCCGCCGTGCGCGTGCCGGTAGCGGAGATCGACGAGCGCAGCCTCGATCTCCCCGATCGTGGCGCAGTCGTCGGTCCACTCCTCGACGTGGGCTACCGGTGCCACTCGACGAGCTCCTGGGCCGCCTTCGGCCCCCAGGTTCCGGCCGGGTAGTTCGGGAACGACGGCTTGTCCCGCCGCCAGGCGGCGATGATCGCGTCCACGAGCGCCCACTGCTCCTCGATCTCGTCCGAGCGCGTGAACATCCGCGCGTCGCCGAGCATCGCGTCGAGGATCAGGCGCTCGTACGCCTCGGGGAGTCCGGTCCGGAATGCGCCGCCGTAGAGGAAGTCCATGTGGACGGTGCGCACCCGCATCCCCTCGCCCGGCACCTTCGCGCCGATCGCGAGCGAGACGCCCTCGTTGGGCTGGATGTGGACGATCAGGAGGTTCGGCCGGAGCTCGGAGGCGTCCTCGAACAGCGCGTGCGGCACGCGCTGGAACTGGATCGCGATCGTCGTCTCCCGCCGGGGAAGACGCTTACCGGTCCACACGTAGAACGGCGTGCCGGCCCAGCGCCAGTTGTCCACTCGCAGCTTGGCGGCGACGAAGGTCTCGGTCTCCGAGTCGCGCGCGACGCCCTCCTCCTCGCGGTAGCCGGGCACCGGAACGCCCTCGATGAACCCAGGCCCGTATTGGCCGCGCACGACCTCGTGCGGCGCGGGCGTCGCAAGTGCTTTCAGCACCTTCAGCTTCTCGTTGCGCACCGCGTCGGCAGTGAAGTCGATCGGCGGCTCCATCCCGGTGAGCGCGACCAGCTGCAGAAGGTGGTTCTGAAAGACGTCGCGAATCGCACCCGCCTTCTCGTAGAAGCCCGCGCGGCTCTCGATGCCGATCGACTCCGCGACCGTGATCTGAACGTGGTCGATGAACTGGCGGTTCCACACGGGCTCGAAGATGCCGTTCGCGAAGCGGAGGGCGAGCAGGTTCTGGACCGTCTCCTTGCCGAGGTAGTGGTCGATCCGGAAGACCTCGTCCTCGGTGAAGAACCGGGCGAGCAGCTGGTTCAGCTCGCGCGCCGACTGCAGGTCGTAGCCGAAGGGCTTCTCGATGATCAGCCGCGTCCAGCCGGTCGTGGTGCGGCGCTCGCCGAGCTCCTCGACGAGCTTCGGCATCGCCTCGGGCGGGACGGCAAGGTAGTAGACGCGGTTGCCGCGCGTGCCGAACTCCTCGTCCAGCTCGCCGAGGCAGACGGCGGCCCGGTCCTCGCCCTCCTCGTCGGCGAAATCCATCGCGAGGTAGCGGGTCCGGCGCGCAAGGAGCTCCCAGACCTCCGGCCGGAACTCGTCCCGGCCGAACTCGCGCACCGCCTCCTCCAAGGCGGCGACGAAATCCTCGTTCGACATCTCCCTGCGCGCGACGCCGAGGACGGCGAACTGCTCCGGCAGGAGATCGCGGAACGCGAGCGCGTAGAGCGCCGGGAAGATCTTCCGGCGGGTCAGGTCGCCCGAGGCGCCGAAGATGGTCAGGACGCACGGCTCCGAGCGGCGGCGCAGCTCCAGTCCCTCGAGGAGCGGGCTCTCCCGGGCGGGCGTCTCAGTCGCGCTTGACTGCATGACCGCCGAACTGCTCCCGGAGCGCCGCGTTGACCTTGGCCGAGAACGACTCGTCCTGTCGGGACTCGAAGCGTGCGAAGAGCGCCGCGCTGATGACGTGCAGCGGGACCGCGGTGTCGATCGCCTGCTCGACGGTCCACCGCCCCTCGCCGGAGTCCTCGACGTAGCCGCGGATGCTCTCGAGCGCCGGATCCGCCTCCAGCGCGCGGGCGAGGAGGTCGAGCAGCCAGCTGCGGACGACGGAGCCGTGGCGCCACAGCTCCGCGATCGCCGCGAGGTCGAAGTCGAACTCGGATGCCTGCATGAGGTCGAAACCCTCGGCATACGCCTGCATCAGGCCGTACTCGACCCCGTTGTGGACCATCTTCACGAAATGGCCGGCGCCGGACGGCCCGAAGTGACCGTACCCGCCTTCCGGCGCGAGTGCCTCGAAGACCGGCCCGAGGCGCCGGACGGGCTCCGCCTCGCCGCCGACCATGAGCGCGAAGCCCTCGCGGAGACCCCAGATCCCTCCGGAGACGCCGACGTCGAGGAAGTACAGGTTGCGCTCGCCCGCCTCGGCGGCGCGCCGCTGAGAGTCGCGGAAGTTCGAGTTGCCGCCGTCGACGATCGTGTCGCCGGGCTCGAGCAGCGCGAGCAGCTCGCGGAACGCGTTCTCGGTGACCTCGCCGGCCGGGATCATCAGCCAGAGATGCCGGGGCGGGTCGAGCTGCTGGACGAGCTCGGCCAGCGAGCCGGCCGTCGAGTCGACATTCGGGTCGAAGGTCTTGACCTCATGGCCGGCTCCGCGGAGCCGCTCGGTCATGCCGGATCCCATCCGGCCGAGGCCGACAATCCCGAGCTTCACAGGTTCACCCGCACGACGCTCCGGCCGCGCTCCCGGAGCGCCTGCAGGTCGCCGTCGGCCTGCGCCAGGATCAGCTCGCGGAAGCCGAACTTTCGCCCCGGGATCGGCAGCTCCTCGCCGAGGTCGTCGACGACCTGAAGGAAGAGCCCGGTGTCGGGCCCGCCCTTGTGCAGCTGCCCCGTCGAGTGGAGATAGCGGGGTCCGAGCCCCACGGCTACCTCCGCGCCCGTCTCGCGCGCTTTCCGGACGAAGGGCTTCAGCTCGTCCTCCCGCGCCGGGTCGATGAAGGCCTGGATCGCGACGTACCGGCCCGGGCCTGCCTCCGCGAGCAGCTCCTCCACCTGTCCCTCTGAGCCATGACGAGTGTCTGACACTTCTTGCCGGCCGGACAGGACCGCCTGGGTCTTGTCCTTCGCCGCCTGGACGTCGGGCTGGTCGAACGGGTTGATCCCGAGGATCGACCCGGCGACGGCGACGCCGAACTCCCAGCGGAAGAACTCCTGCCCGAGCTCGTACGGCCCCTCGACGGCGTAGGCCTGCAGGCCGCCGTGCGGCGGGCGGACCGGGACGATCCCTTTTCCGTCCTTTCCGGTCGACTCGGCGACGAGCTGCTCGACCCAGAGTCCGAACCCGTGGTCGACGTAGAGGAACTGCTTCTCGGCCAGGAGCAAGCCGAGCTCGAGCCCCGGGTTGCCCTCCGAGAATCGGCAAGCCTCCCGCATCTCCTCCGCCCGGTCGAGGAGCCGCACGATGTCGACGCCCATGAGCACGGCCGGCAGCAGCCCGAACACCGACAGCGCCGAGTAGCGCCCGCCGATCGTTGGTTCGCCGTAGAAGACGTCCTCCGAGATCCCGGCGAGGGGGGAACCGGGGTCGGTGATGACGGCGAATCGCCCGCCCCGGTCCCGGAAGTAGTCCGTGTGCGAGCGCGTCTCGATCGTCGTCCCGGACTTCGACGCCGCGATGAAGAGCGTCCGGTCGATCTCGATCGACCGTTCGAGCCGCCGGATCGCCGTCGGATGCGTGGTATCGAGGACATGGAAGCGCTCGGCGCCGAAGAACCGCCGCATCACCTCGGGCGCCAGGCTCGAGCCGCCCATCCCGAGCAGGACGACGTCGTCGGCCTCCGCGGCGGTCCGCGTCGCGTACTCGAGGAGCTCGTGCGCGCGCTCGCGCATCCGCGCCGGCTCGTCGAGCCAGCCCAGCCACTGCGCTTCGTCACCGCCGGTCCAGACCGACGGGTCCCGCTCCCAGATC
>DASVEW010000113.1:0-5100 GCA_036380355.1 Gaiellaceae bacterium
CGAAGTGGGGCTACGCCTACACGGCCGACTGGCAGGTCGACGCGGAGACTCACGAGGTCAAGGATCTCTCCGTCGAGACCCTGCGCCAGCAGCTCGCCGAGACCCGCGCAGAGCTCGACGACTTCGTGAGTCTGTACCAGATCCACTCGGCGACACTCGAGAGCGGCGTGCTCGAGGATCGCGCCGTCCTCGACGAGCTCGCGCGCCTCCGCGACCAGGGCGTCGCCGTCGGCCTGACCGTGACAGGGCCCCGGCAGCGCGAGACGATCGAGCGAGCCCTGGAGACGGGTGCCTTCGACGCCGTGCAGGCGACCTGGAACCCGCTCGAGCGCTCTGCCGAGCCCGCGCTCGAGGCGGCCCACGCCGCCGGGTTGACAGTGATCGTCAAGGAGGCGCTGGCGAACGGGCGCCTGACGGCGCGCGGCGACAGCGAGGCCCTGCTCGAGGCAGCCCGCGAGCGCGGCGTCACGCCGGACGCCCTCGCGCTCGCCGCCGCACTCGCGCAGCCGTGGGCCGACATCGTCCTCAGCGGCGCCGCGACGGTCGAGCAGCTGGAGAGCAACCTCCGCGCGCAGGAGCTCGACTACGACGCCGATCTCGACTCGCTCGCCGAGCCGCCGGAGGCCTACTGGGAGACCCGCTCCGCTCTCGCCTGGAACTAGGGCCGGCCTCCGGCGGAGTAGCCTCCGCTCGTGGACGCCGACGCCGTCGAGATAAGGGTTCTCGGCTGCCTGCTCGAGAAGCAGCGGACGACGCCGGATGTCTACCCGCTCTCGCTGAACGCGCTGCGGGCCGCGTGCAACCAGACCACGAACCGCGATCCGGTCGTCGACTACGACGAGGCGACCATCCGGGCGGCGCTGAACCGGCTGAGCCAGCGAGGGTGGGCACGGCTCGCGAGCGGCGCGGGGAGCCGCGCCGTGAAGTACCGGCACCTGCTGGACGAAGCACTCGCTCTCGGCGAGCCTGAGTTGGCCGTCCTAGGCGTCCTGATGCTCCGTGGGCCGCAGACCCCCGGGGAGCTGAACGGCCGGACCGAGCGCCTGCACCGGTTCGGGTCGCTCGGCGAGATCGACCAGGCCCTCGAGGGCCTCTTGGAGCGCGAGCTGGTCGTGCGGCTGCCGCGTCGCCCCGGACAGAAGGAGGAGCGCTACCAGCAGCTTCTCGGCGGCGCCGAGCAGGACACGCCGGCCGCAGAAGCAGACTTGCGGGACACTGCGACGACCGACGTAGGGGCTCGCCTGCGCCGCCTCGAGGACGACGTCGCGTCGCTCCGGCAGGCGCTCGCCTCACTGCGGGCCGAGATCGACAGGGCCGTCCGGCCCGAGTCTTCTTAGGGCTCGTTCACCTTCCGAGGGCAAACTGAGGGCATGAAAGTCCTGGTCGTCGACGACGAGCGCGCCGTGCGCGACTCGCTCCGCCGAGCCCTCGAGCTCGAGGGCTACGACGTCGAGCTCGCCGTGGACGGCGCCGACGCGCTCCACCGGCTGGAGGCGAACGGGCAGCCGGACGCCGTGATCCTCGACGTGCTGATGCCGGGCGTCGACGGGCTCGAGGTCTGCCGGCGGATTCGCGGCAAGGGCAACGGCGTCCCGGTGCTGATGCTCACGGCTCGTACCGAGGTCCAGAACCGTGTAGCGGGGCTGGATGCGGGCGCCGACGACTACCTGCCGAAGCCCTTCGCGCTGGAGGAGCTCCTCGCGAGGCTCCGTGCGCTCCTCCGCCGTGTGTCGCCCGGGACGGAGGAGATCCTGCGGTTCGCCGACCTCGAGCTCAATCCCGGCATGCGGGAGGTTCGCCGCGGCGGCGAGCCGATCGAGCTCACGCGCACCGAGTTCAACCTGCTCGAGCTCTTCCTCCGCAACCCGCGCCAGGTGCTGACGCGCTCCGTCATCTTCGAGCGGGTCTGGGGGTACGACTTCGGATTCGCGTCGAACTCGCTGGACGTCTACATCGGCTATCTGCGGCGCAAGACCGAGCTCGGCGACCGGCCCCGTCTGATCCAGACGGTGCGCGGGGTCGGGTACGCGCTGCGCGAGCCGTGAGCTTCCGGACCCGGCTCGCGCTCGCCGCCGCCGCGGCCGTCGCGCTCGCGGTCGTGCTCGCGTCGGTCACCGTCTACGTCGTCATCCGGAACGAGCTCCGGTCCGAGGTCGACCGGGCGTTGGAGCAGCGGGCAGAGGAGATCACGCGACTGCCGCCCGATCTCGTCGCCAGAGCCGTCCTCCGGCCGGACGCCGAGCTCGGCGGGGCGGAGGGATATCCGCAGGTCGTCTTCCGGGACGGGACGACGCGCAGGCCGCAGGGAGCCGACGTCCCGCTGCCGGTCACCGACCGGGTGATCGACGTGGCCCGGGGAGAGCATCACGCCTACCTGACCGACGCACGCGTGGAGGGCACGCACGTGCGCGTCATCACCTTCCCCTACATCCCGGGAACCGCCGTCCAGGTTGCGAGGCCGCTCACCGAGGTCGACAACACGCTCGACCGGGTCACGACGTTCCTCGTTGCGATTGCGCTGGCCGGCATCGGCTCCGCAGCGCTCTTCGGCCTGATCGTCTCCCGCGCTGCGCTTGCGCCCGTGCGGCGCCTCACCGAGGCGGCGGAGAACGTCACCGAGACGGGCGACCTCTCGGAGCGCATCCACGTCTCCGGCGAGGACGAGCTCAGCCGGCTCGCCTCGCGCTTCAACACGATGCTCGGTGCGCTCGAGGCGTCCGCAAGGGCCCAGCGACAGCTGGTCGCCGACGCCTCGCACGAGCTCCGCACGCCGCTGACGAGCCTCCGCACGAACATCGAGGTCCTCGCCGGCCGTCGCCGGCTGCCCGCGGCCGACCGCGAGCCGCTGCTGCGCGACGTGGTCGAGCAGCTGGACGAGATGACGACGCTGATCGCGGAGCTCGTCGAGCTCGCCCACGGCGACCGCCAGCCGAGCGAGGCGGAGGACGTGCGCCTCGACGTCCTCGCCGCCGGTGCGGTCGAACGGGCGCGGAGGAACCGGCCCGGCGTCGAGTTCCGCACCGATTTCGAGGAGTCGCTCGTCCACGGCGTTCCCGCGAACCTCGAGCGGGCGATCGGGAACCTGCTCGACAACGCCGCGAAGTGGAGCCCGCCCGACGGCGAGGTCGAGGTCGTCGTGCGGGACGGCGAGGTGACGGTCAGGGATCACGGTCCGGGGATCGACGACGTCGACCGGCCGTACGTCTTCGACCGCTTCTACCGCTCCGCCTCTGCTCGCGGGACGCCCGGCTCGGGGCTCGGCCTCGCGATCGTCAGGCAGGTGGCGGAGGCGCACGGCGGCACGGTGACGGCCGAGCGGGCCGACGGCGGCGGGACGCTGATGCGCTTCAAGCTCAACGGCCGGCCGAATTCTTAAGGGACCTTCATCGGACTCTTAGGGACGGCTGGTTCGATGAGGACATGACACGCATGCAGAAACTCGCAGCCGGTGCGATCGCCGTCGTGGCGGTCGGCGTGGCCGGCGGAGCCGTCGCGGCGACGAGGCTCGGCAATCCCGACGAGGAGCGCCGGGCGGTCGTGAACGACGCGGCCCGCCGGCTCGGCGTCACGCCGCAGCGGCTGACGAACGCACTGAAGGACGCGATGAAGGCACGGGTCGATGCCGCCGTCGAGGCCGGCCGTCTCTCGGAGGCGGAGGGCAACCGCATGAAGGAGCGGATCGACGACGAGGACTTCCCGGTCCTCGGCCCGGGCGGTCGGCGGGGCTTTCACGGCCACCACGGTCCGGGCTTCCACGGGCTCGACGCGGCGGCGGACTATCTCGGGATGACCGAGTCCGCGCTCCGTGACGCGCTCCAGGACGGGAAGACGCTCGCGCAGGTGGCGAACGACCGCAACAAGTCCGTCGACGGGCTCGTCAACGCGCTCGTCGCGGAGAAGAAGGCCCGGATCGACGAGGCCGTCGAGGAAGGAGACCTGACGAGGGCGCAGGCGAACGAGCTCCTCGAGGATCTCCGCAGCCGGACCACCGACATGGTGAACGGTCGAATGCCCGCCCGCCCCGACTTCAAGCGCTTCCACAGTCGCGGCCCGCCGGACCGCCCGGCCCTGTCGGTCACACCGACGTTCTGACGGCACCGGAACCTCGCGCATCGCCTCGTGTAAAGGAGGCGATGCCGAGGTTCCTCGGTTAGGGGTTGCGGACCGTCCGGTAGTCCCTTTCAGGGATTACGAAGGCGCGCCGGTTCTCCGACGACACGAGGATGCGACGCGCCGCCCGCGCCGTCCCGCTCCTGCTCGTCCTGGCCCTGGTCGCCGCAGCATTGCCTGCCGGCGCCGGTGCAGATGCCGAGCAGACGCCGTCTCCGCGGATCTCGCTCGTCTCCCCCGCGCACGGCGCGCTCGTCCGATCGAGCCACGTCACGTTCGCCTGGCGCGTCGAGTGGCCGCGCTCGCTGCCCGCGCCGGCCGGCACGGTGCAGGTCGTCCACCTGTACGCCTCCGACGCCGCGCTCACGAGGGAGGTCTCGACGACCTCACGGACGTGCCCGGCCGCGAACGTCAACTGCTGGTCGAAATACCGGCCGAGCGCGACCTTCTACGGCCGCTACTACTGGCAGGTGAGCCTCTCCGGTGCCGTCCAGGCGACCAGCGGCACGTTCCTCTTCAGCGCCACCGGCCCGCGCACGAAGCCCGACCGGGCGAGGCCGCTCGTGCGCGCGCTCGGCGGCACGGCCACCCGGGGACAGCGTGCCGTCTTCGCGGCGAGAGTGCGAGACGACTCCGGCGAGGCGCGGCTCGACGCGCAGCTCCTCCACCGCGGGCTCAAGGTCGTCCAGGGGCAGACGTCGTTTGCGCCCGCCGCCTGGGCGGCTCGCCAGCGCTTTCGCAGCACTCGGCCGCTGCCGGCGCGGTTCCCGGCCGGCGCCTACACGCTCTGCGTCACGGCCTGGGACCGGGCGGGAAACAGGAGCCGCCACTGCGCGCGCTATCGCGTCCGCTGACACCGCGTTCGCACTAGGTTTCCGCCGTGCGGATCCACGGTGAGCGGCGCTTCGATGCTCCTCCGGACGCGGTCTACCGGGCGCTGACCGATCCGGACGAGATGGCGGCGGCGTTCTCGGCGATCGAGCGCATCGA
>DASVEW010000114.1:0-13854 GCA_036380355.1 Gaiellaceae bacterium
GAAGGCGCTCTACCGCGGCGCCGACGTGCTCATCCTGGACGAGCCCACAGCCGTGCTCACGCCGCAGGAGGCGCTCGAGCTCTTCGGGATCCTGCGCAACCTCACGCGCGAGGGCATGTCGGTGATCTTCATCACGCACAAGCTCAACGAGGTGCTGGAGATCGCCGACCGGATAACCGTGCTGCGTCGCGGCAAGAAGGTCGAGACCGTCGACAAAGAGGGCGCGACGGAGGATCAGCTGGCGCGGTTGATGGTCGGCCGGGAGGTGCTGCTCCGCGTCGAGAAGGGCCCGGCCGAGCCGGGGGAGACGCTGCTGTCGGCGGAGAACGTCTCCGTCGTGGACGACCGCGGGCTGCCCGCGGTGCGCGACGTCTCGTTCGATGTCCGCGCGGGCGAGATCGTCGGGATCGCCGGCGTCGACGGCAACGGCCAGACCGAGCTGATCGACGCCATCACGGGGTTGCGTCGGCTGGAGGCCGGCCGCGTCGTCGTCGGTGGGAAGGACGTGACGAACATGAGCGCCCGCAAGGTGCTGGACGCGGGCATGGGGCACATCCCCGAGGACCGCCACCGCCGGGGCCTCGTCCTCGACTTCACGCTCGCGGAGAACATCGCGCTCCACGACTACAAGGAGGAGCCCGACTCGCGGTACGGCTGGCTCTTCCCGAACCGCCTGATCGCCCGGGCCCGGAGGCTGCTCCACGCCTTCGACGTCCGCGGAGGCGGTCCGAGGACGAGGGCGTCGGCCCTGTCCGGCGGGAACCAGCAGAAGGTCGTCGTGGCGCGGGAGGTCGAGCGGGATCCGCGCGTCCTCCTGGCCGCGCAGCCCACCCGCGGCCTGGACGTCGGCGCGATCGAGTTCGTCCACCGCCGGCTCATCGAGGAGCGCGACCAGGGAAGGGCGATCCTCCTCGTCTCGCTCGAGCTGGAGGAGATCCTCTCGCTCGCCGACCGGATCCTCGTCATGTTCGAGGGCCGGATCGTCGGCGAGTACACGCCGGACGTCACCGCCGAGGAGCTCGGCATCGCCATGACGGGCGGGACCCGCGAGCAGGCGGTGGCGTGAGCGAGCCTGCGGCGCCGACCGAACAACCTGCTCCCGGCGCGGGACCGCCGAGCCCCGCGGCCAGGTTCGCCACGTTCCAGCGGGCCGGCGGGATCATCCCTCCGATCCTCACGGCGATCCTCGCCTTCTTCGTCGGCGGGCTCGTCGTCGCCGCGACCGGCCACAACCCGCTCACGACCTACAAGGAGATCTTCGCGGGCACGGGCCTGAACTGGTTCTTCCAGGTCGGCTCCTACGAGATCGGCCTGCCGTTCAGCGACGCCGAGGTCTGGTTCCCGTGGAACGTCAACGACGTCGAGTCCGAGGCGGCGTTCAACCTCCAGCAGACGCTCCTCGTCACGATCCCGCTCGTCTTCACGGGGCTGGCCGTCGCCTTCGCGTTCCGCTGCGGGCTCTTCAACATCGGCGGCCAGGGCCAGTACATCGTCGGGGCGATGGTCAGCGTATGGGTCGGCTCCTCGTGGGTTGACATGCACCCCGGCCTGCACGTCACGCTCGCGATCGCGATCGCCGCGCTCGCCGGGGCCGCGTGGGCGGGGATCGCGGGTCTGCTGAAGGCGACCGTCGGCGCCCACGAGGTGATCACGACGATCATGCTCAACTGGATCGCGTACTGGATCGGGAACTTCGCGTTCGGGCAGGGAGGCCCGCTCCAGAACAAGGTCAACGAGTCCGTCCCGGTGTCCTCGGACATCGCCGAGGGCGCCAAGCTGCCGGTCTTCTGGGGCGACCCGCTCCTCCAGGGCCTGCACATCGGCTTCTTCATCGCCCTGGCGGCGCTCGTCGCCTACTGGCTGACCCTGACGCGGACGACGCTCGGCTACGAGGTGCGCGCGGTGGGCTTCAACCCGGAGGCGGCCCGCTACGGCGGCATCAGCGTCGCCCGGAGCTACATCCTGGCCATGGCGATCGCCGGCTTCTTCGCAGGGATGGGCGGCGCGATGGACATCCTCGGCTGGCAGTTCCGGCTCGGCGTCATCGACATTCAGAGCTCCACGATCGGCTTCATCGGGATCGCCGTCGCACTGCTCGGGCGGAACACCGCCATCGGGGTCGCGCTCTCCGCGCTGCTCTTCGGCGCGCTCTTGAACGGGACCTCGACGCGGAACCTCGATCCCGAGGTGTTCCAGCCCGAGCTCGCCGGCAACCTCACGCTGATGATCCAGGCGCTTGTCCTGCTCTTCGTCGGCGCCGACCTCCTCATCCTCGGCCTCTGGGCGCGTGCGAAGCGCCTCGGCCGCAGGCGGCCGGCCGGGGCCGCGGAGGCGCCGACGTGATCGCGCGGGCCGAGCGGGTCGGCCTGAGCGTCGACCGCCTCTTCACGCCGCGCAATATCGCGATCGCCGGGATCGTGCTCTCGGCGATCGGGTTCTGGGTCGTCCTTCCCCCGCTCACGCAACGGACGATCCTGTGGCCGATCGCCCTCGGGATCCTGGGCATCGCCGCCGGAATCTGGGCGGTCACGCGCGGTGTCCGCCGGCTCGGCTGGTCGGCGGTCGTCCTCGGGATCGTGGCGGCGGGGCTGGGCGTGCTCGCGACCGAGTCGAGCGTGGGGCACCTGGACAACGTCGTCGTCTGGTCGGCGCTCTTCGCGTCGATGCTCCGCTACGCGACGCCGCTGACGTTCGCGGCGATCGGCGGCATGTTCTCGGAGCGGAGCGGCGTCGTGAACATCGCGCTCGAGGGGATGATGCTTGCGGGTGCGTTCTTCGGCATCCTCGCCGCGCAGAAGACCGGCTCGTGGGAGATCGGGCTGCTCGCCGCGGCCGGAGCGGGCGCCGGGCTAGCACTCATCCACGCGTTCTTCTCGATCCACCTACGCGCGGACCAGATCGTGAGCGGGACGGCGATCAACTTCCTCGCGCTCGGCTTGACCGGCTACTTCTTCGTGGACGTCTACGGCGAGTTCGGAACGCCGTCGGAGATTCCGCGCATCCCCGACGTCGATCTGCCGCTCGAGCGTTGGAACTTCATCGACGACGTGTTCGGCCAGCTGAACCTGATGATCTGGGCCTCGTTCGCGCTCCTGATCGTGTCGTACATCGTCATGTTCAAGACGCCGATAGGGCTCCGCATCAGAGCCGTCGGCGAGCACCCGCGCGCCGCCGACACCGTCGGGATCAACGTCTTCCTCGTGCGCTACGCATCGGTGACCGTCTCGGGGATCCTCGCTGCGCTCGGCGGGGCCTATCTCTCGATCGGCTTCCTCGGGTCGTTCAACGAGAACATGACGGCCGGCCGGGGGTTCATCGCCCTCGCTGCACTGATCTTCGGCGCCTGGCGGCCGTTCGGCGCCTTCAGCGCGGCGCTCCTCTTCGGGTTCTCGAGCGCGCTCGCCCAGCGGCTGCCGGAGTACTCCGGCTCGGCCGCGACCCTCTTCCAGGCGCTGCCTTACGTCCTGACCCTGATCGCGGTCGCCGGCGTCATCGGCCGCTCGATCCCGCCCGCCGCCATTGGCAGGCCCTACCGGAAGCAATAGCAGCGACCGTCCGCTGAGCTGGAGCGCGGTCTTCTCCGTGCTCTTCGGCTTGGCGGGGGTCGCGGCGATCCCCGCCGCCGTGGTCGCGGCGGAGGTCTACGACGTCGTGACGCTGCTCGAGTCGGCCGTGTCGATCCTGCCGGCGTTCGTGCTCTCCGTCGTCGCCGTCTTCCTCGGCCGGAAGACCCGGCGCGACGTGGAGCGAACGCTCGGCAGGACCCGCGGCCGCTCGCTCGCGGCCACCGGCCGGATCCTCGGCTACGTCGGGCTCTACCTGGCCGTCACGGCCGGGATCTCGGTCGCCACGTACTACGTGCTGCGAGAGTTCGCAGCCTAGAGCGGAAAGCCACCGGCCCGTGCCGGCAAGCCGGCACGTCCTCGAACGGCGCCGACATGTCGGCGCCTCGGTGCCTACAATCGGGCGGCCGCCATGTTCGAGATCGGCAACAGCCTGCGCGAGGCGCGCCTGCGCCAGGGCCTCGACTTCCCCGAGGTCGAGCACGCGACCAAGATCCGTGGGAAGTACCTACGCGCGCTCGAGGACGAGCAGTTCGACATCCTTCCGGGCCAGACCTACGTCAAGGGCTTCCTGAGGACCTATTCCGAGTACCTGGGGCTCGACGGCCAGCTCTACGTCGACGAGTACAACTCGCGCTACATCCCCGGTGACGAGGAGACGCCGCTCCGGGCGCAGAACAAGTCCACGGTCGGGAGAAACCCGCGCGTCGAGTCGAGCGTCGTCCTCGTCGCGCTCGCGGCGATCGGCGTCCTGACGGCGCTCGTCGTCGTCGCCTGGCGCTTCGGCAGCGACACGCCGGACACGGCGATTCCGGACTTCTCCTCACAGCCTGCGACCTCCACCGGCGCGGCAACGCCCGCACGCCGCCCGAGCCGCCGGGCGGTGCCAATCGCCCGCCTGACCATCACCGGGGCGCTCGGCAACTCCTGGGTGGAGGTCCACGCGGGGTCGGCGGCAGGACGGGAGCTCTACCGCGGCACGCTGGAAGCGGGCTCGACGATTCGGTTCACCCAGCGACGGGTGCACGTGCTCATCGGGCGGCCCGGGAACCTCCGCTTCCGCGTGAACGGCCGGATTGTTCGCGTCCCCAACCGCGGAAGCGGCACGGCGGTCATCATCACCGCGCGGCGCGTGGTTCCGGTCTCGTCGCCCGCTTGAGCCAACCGACAGCGGTCGTCCTGGTCACCGGTAGCGAGCTGGTCCGCGGCGGCCGGGTGGACGAGAACGGCCCGTACCTCGCGCGCGAGCTGAGCACGCGCGGGATCGAGCCCGAGCGCGTGCTCGTCGTGGGCGACCGGCCCGAGACGCTCGAGGAGGCGTTCCGCGAGGCCCTCGGCGCCGATCTCGTCCTCACCTCGGGCGGGCTCGGGCCGACGCACGACGACAGGACCGTCGAGACCCTCGGCCGCGTGACCGGCCGGGAGCTGGTCGTCGACGACGCGCTGGAGGAGGAGATCGGCGGGGTCGTCCGGGGCCTCTCCGAGCGCTTCCGGCGGCCGTACGAGGAGTTCGAGTCCGGCGTGCGCAAGCAGGCGACGATCCCCGAGGGCGCGGCGTCGCTCGGGCTGGCCGGCACGGCGCCGGGTCTGGTGCTCGACCTCGGTGGAACGGTCGTCGTCGTGCTTCCGGGGCCGCCGGGAGAGCTCCAGCGGCTGTGGCTGCGCGCGCTGGAGACTGCGCCGGTGCGGCGCGTCCTCGAGGCGGCGAGCCGTCCGGGGCACCGCATCCTCCGCTTCTTCGGGCTGCCCGAGTCCGCCGTGGCCCGGGTCGTCGAGCGGGCCGGGGGAGAGGGCGGCGGCGTCGACGTGACGATCTGCGCGCACGACCTCGAGGTGCAGGTGGACCTTGTCGTCCAGCCCGGCGCCGACGGCCACGCGGATCTGCTCCAGGCCGCGCTGAAGGAGGAGCTGCCGCAGGCGCTCTTCGCCGAGGACGAGCGGCCGGTGGAGGCGATCGTCCTCGACCTTGCACGGGAACAGGGACTGACGCTCGCGGCCGCGGAGTCTTGTACCGGCGGGCTCGTGGCGGCGCGGCTCACGTCCGTTCCGGGCTCGAGCGACGCGTTCGTGGGCGGGGTCGTACCCTACGACAACAGGCTGAAGCGCGAGCTCCTCGCCGTTCCGGAGGAGCTGCTGGAGCGGCACGGGGCCGTGTCGGCCGAGACGGCGGCGGCCATGGCGGAAGGGGCCGGGCGGACGCTCGGCGCCGACGTCGCGGTGTCCGTCACCGGTGTCGCGGGACCGGGTGGAGGAACGCCGGAGAAGCCGGTCGGCCTCGTGTACCTGCACGCGTCGGGCCCGGCCGGCGAGCAGGCCGTGGAGCTCCACCTGCCCGGCGATCGTGACGCGGTTCGGCGCCGGGCGGCCGCCTCCGCGCTGCACCTCCTGCGCCGCCTTCTGGCACAGAGTCGGCACACACAGGCGTGAGCTCGACGGGTAGCGTCGGGGGTCGTGACCGGCTGCGTCTCTTCTGCGCCCTCAGGCTCCCCGGCGACGTCCTCGACGCGATCGAGGCCTGGCAGCACGCGGACCTCTCCGGAGGCCGGATCGTCCCCCGCGAGCATCTCCACGTCACGCTCGCATTCCTCGGCTCGCGGCCGGCCCCGGAGCTCGACGGGATCGCCGGCGCCCTCCGCGAGGCGGCGGCCGGGGCCGGCGAGATCGTGTTCTCGGCGGCGCGCTACCGGGAGACTCGGAGCGTCGGCATGGCCGTCCTGCGAGACGAGACAGGGGAGGGCGGGCGCCTCGCCGAGGCGCTCTTCGACCGGCTCGAGCAGCTCGGCGTGTACGAGCGCGAGCAGCGTCCGTGGCTTCCGCACGTCACGGTCCTGCGCTTCCGGACGCCGCCCCGGCTCGATCCTCCGGTGCCCGAGCTCGGGCCGTTCCGGCCGTCCGACGCGGCTGTTTACATGTCTGCCCTGCGGCCGACCGGGGCGCAGTACGAAGTCTTGGAATCGGTACCGCTAGGAGGTTGATCGGATGAGTCGCGAAGAGGCCCTCGACACCGCTCTCGGACAGATCGAGCGCCAGTTCGGCAAGGGCGCGGTCATGCGGATGAACGACCACGCGCACGTGTCGGTCGGCTCCGTATCGACGGGCTCGCTCGCGCTCGACCTCGCGCTCGGGATCGGCGGGCTGCCGCGCGGCCGGATCGTCGAGATCTTCGGCCCGGAGTCCTCGGGGAAGACGACGCTCGTCTACCACGTCATCGCGGAGGCCCAGCGGCGGGGAGGCATCTGCGCCTTCATCGACGCCGAGCACGCCATGGACCCGCAGTACGCGCGCAAGATCGGGGTGAACATTGACGACCTCCTGGTCTCGCAGCCGGACAACGGCGAGCAGGCGCTCGAGATCGCCGAGCTACTGATCCGCAGCGGCGCGCTCTCGGTCGTCGCCGTCGACTCCGTCGCCGCACTGACGCCGCGCGCGGAGATCGAGGGCGAGATGGGGGACAGTCATGTCGGCCTCCAGGCCCGCCTGATGAGCCAGGCGCTGCGCAAGCTCGCCGGCACGCTCAACCGCACCGAGACGATCTGCATCTTCACGAACCAGCTCCGCGAGAAGATCGGCGTCATGTTCGGCAACCCCGAGACGACGCCCGGCGGCCGCGCGCTGAAGTTCTACTCGTCCGTCCGCCTCGACATCCGCCGGATCGAGACGCTGAAGGAGGGCGTGGAGGCGATCGGCAACCGCGTCCGCGTCAAGGTCGTGAAGAACAAGGTCGCGCCGCCGTTCAAGCAGGCCGAGTTCGACATCATCTACGGCCATGGGATCTCCTGGGAAGGCACGGTCCTCGACGCCGGGCTCGAGCGGAAGGCGGTCCAGAAGTCGGGCTCGTACTTCAGCTTCCAGGAGGAGCGCCTCGGCCAGGGACGCCAGAACGCGACCGCGTTCCTGCGCGAGCACCCCGACGTGACGCAGAAGATCCTGGCCCAGATCCAGGCGGAGGTGGGCTCCGACCAGGTCGTCTCGGCGCGGCTTCTGCCCTCGGTCGACGGCAACGGGACGGCCGAGGCGGCCGCGGAGGCGGAGGCGGAGGCCGAGGCGGTCGAGACGAAGTAGGCCGTGTCCGCCGAGGCGAGGGAAGTGGCGCTCCGCGCGCTCAACCATCGCGACCGGTCCCGGCGGGAGCTCGAGCGGCGCCTCCAGCGCGCAGGCGTGCCCGCCGAGGAGTGCGACAGGACGCTCGACGAGCTCACGGACACCGGGCTGCTGTCGGATTCCAGGTTCGCCGAAGCGCGGGCCCGAGGCCTCGCAGCCAAGAACGGCAGCGATTCGCTGATCCGCAACGACCTGCGCCGGCACGGGATCGATCCAGACGTGATCGCGGAGCTCCTCGCCGGGCTTGAGCCCGAGGCCGAGCGAGCTGCCCGCATCTTCCAGCGCCGCGGCGGCGGCGATCGCGCGCTCCGCTACCTGGCCGGAAGGGGGTTCGCCAGGGACTCCCTCGAGTCGCTCGTCGACGATCCGGTATGCTGAGAGCGCTCCACTCACCATTTTGCCTGCACAGACACGTTTTCTGAAACCACACGAAACCGATCACTGATGAAGACAACGACCAGCGATGCGGCGGAGGCGGCGCTAGCTAAAGCTCGCTAGCGGCACCGAACGGTGCGGCCGTCGCCGGCGGCCGCGAATCAGAGCGCTCTGCTCAGGCCTGATGGCGGGTGGTACTCGACCCCGAAGGAGCGCCAATGCTCGTCGCCGCCGGAATCGCCATCGGCATCGTCCTCGGAGCGGCCCTCCTGCTCGGAGTGATGCAGCTGCTCGGACGCTCGAGCTTCGGCGAGGCCGCCGCGCGCCGTGACGAGCTGCTGGCGAGCGCGAAACGCGAGGCCGACAACCTCCGGCGCGAGGCGGAGATCGAGGCCCGCGAGCAGGCTGTCCGGGTCCGTGCGGATGCCGAACGCGACGCACAGGAGCGGCGCGGCCAGATCACGAGGCTCGAGGAGCGCGTCCTCGCGAAGCAGGACGAGCTCGAGGAGAAGCTGACGGAGCTGCTGCGCCGCGAGCAGGGCCTCGCCGACCGCGAGACGCACATCAAGGAGCTCCAGGGCGACCTGAAGGAGGCCAAGGACCGGGAGCTCGGCGAGCTCGAGCGGATCTCCGGCCTGACCGTGAACGAGGCGAAGACCGAGCTCCTGGACCGAGCCGAGGGGCTGATTCGCCACGAGCTCGCCCGGCGCGTCCGCCAGCTGGAGGAGGAGGCGCAGCTCGAGGCGAGGCGGCGCGCCCGCAACCTGGTCGCGGACGCGCTCCAGCGGGTGGCCGCCAGCCATGCCGCCGAGACGACCTCGTCGGTCGTCGAGCTCCCGAGCGACGACATGAAGGGCCGGATCATCGGGCGGGAGGGGCGGAACATCCGCACGCTCGAGCACCTGACCGGCGTTGACATCATCATCGACGACACGCCGCAGGCGGTCGTGCTGTCGTCCTTCGACGGAATCCGGCGCGAGGTCGCCCGGCTGACGCTCGGGAAGCTGATCGAGGACGGACGGATCCAGCCGGCGCGGATCGAGGAGATGTACTACCAGTCGAAGGCGGAGATCGAGGACCACATCCGCCAGGCCGGGGAGCAGGCCGTGTTCGAGGCCAACTGCGGTGAGTTTCACCCCGAGCTCGTCAAGATCCTCGGCCGGCTCCATTTCCGCACGAGCTACGGACAGAATGTCCTCAAGCACACGCTCGAGGTCGTCCACCTGGCCGGGATCATGGCCGTCGAGCTCGACGCCGGCGTCCGCACGGCCAAGCGGGCGGCGTTGCTGCACGACCTCGGCAAGGCCCTCACGCACGAGATCGAGGGGTCGCACGCCCAGATCTCGGCCGACTACGCCAAGCGCTACGGGGAGTCGGAGGCGGTCGTCCACGCGATCGCGGCGCACCACTACGAGGTGCAGCCGCAGACCGTGGAAGCCGTGCTCGTGGTCGCCGCCGACGCGATCTCCGGCTCACGGCCCGGCGCCCGCGGCGACACGCTCGAGAACTACATCAAGCGTCTGGAGGCTCTCGAGGAGATCGCCGCCCGCAAGAACGGGGTCGAGAAGGTCTACGCCCTCCAGGCGGGCCGGGAAATCCGAGTCATCGTGAAGCCGGGAGAGATCGACGACGACGCGGCCGTGTTGCTCTCCCACGAGATCGCGAGGGACATCGAATCCGAGCTCGAGTACCCCGGGCAGATCAAGGTCACCGTGATTCGCGAGTCCCGGGCGACCGAGCTCGCGAAGTGACCTTTTCGCTCAAAGTCTCACGACTTTGAGCGACCCTATGGAGCCGGGCCCGGGCTTCGCCCGCGCGCGGCCGACGAGCGCTCCTCGCTTCCTTGACCGACGGCCGCAGCGGCGGGAGCGGGCAGAGCCCGCTCCCGCGTCGCAGCGACTTACTCCGCTAGTTGTTGCGGTTGCCCTCGTCCGCCGGGTTGTCGGCGCTGCCCGGGAACTTCATCCGGACGACGGACGGCTCGTGATCCGAGGCCTGGATCGCGTCCGCGAACTCCGAGTTCAGGTGGACAACGTCGAACTCCGGGTGCGCGAACCGCTGCAGCAGCCCGCGGTTCGAGAGCAGGATCTGGTCGAGCGTCTGCGAGTTCCCCTCGAAGACGTACGAGTAGCGCTCCTCGGGCGGCAGGAGGTCCATCAGCGAGGTGAGGACCCCGCCCTCGAGGATGCTCGTCGTCTCGGAGAACTCGAAGTCGTTGATGTCGCCGAGCACGACGATGTTCGCGTTCTTGTCCTTCGCCAGGATCGCGTCGACGAAGTCGTTCACGATCTGCGCCTGCCCGTGGCGGGCGATCTCGCTGAAGCGGATCGGCGGCTGGGCCGGGCCGAACAGCGGCTGGTCGTCGCCCTTCGAGCTGAAGTGGTTGACGATCGCAAAGACCTTCATCCCTCGGACGTCGAACTCGGCGGCCAGCGACTTCCGCGTCTCGAAGAACGCCTCGCCCGGATCGTTGGCCTGCGTGCCGATCCGGCCCGGGCTCGCCGAGAGCTCCGGGTGGTTGCGGCGGCCCACCACCGTCGTGTCGGTGGTCGACGATCCGCCCGGCCGGTCGACGAACTTGACACCGCGGTCGCTGCGGAATAGGAACCCGACGCGGATGTTCCCGCCCGGCGCGCCGCCGTCCTGGTGGGCGACCGGGTCGATCTGCCGGAAGTCGTAGGTCGGGCCGCCCGCCGCCGTGATCGCCGCGATGAGGCGGCCCCACGAGACGTCGGCGGCGACGACCGGGCTGTTGGTGCCCCCGGCGACGCCGTCGTTGTCCTGTACCTCCTCGATCCCGAGAACGTCGGGTGCCTGGAGGTTGTTCACGATCAGGCTCGCGAGGTGATCGAACTTCGCCTGCGGATCGGTGCCGGCCAGGTTCTCGACGTTGAAGGTCCCGAAGACGATCTCGCGATGGGTCGGCGCGTCCGTGGTCTCACGGACGTTTCCGCCCGAGACGAAGGTCGGCGTCGTCGTCGCCTGGATCTTGAAGTTCGAGAAGCTGTAGTCGAGCGGGCCGACGACGCTTGACGTGAGGTCGTCGCCGACGTTCATGTCCGGCATGGACTTCGCCGGCCGCGGAAGTGGCGCGAGGTCGCGAAGGATTTCGTCGTCGACGATGATCCGCTCGGGGTTCGGGTCCGTGTACCCGCCGAGCAGGATCCCGCCCCGCGGCGTCCGCAGCCCGGTCGCCCAGCTGCCCTGATCCGGTAGGAGCGTGATCTCGCCGAAGCTCCTCGTAGCACCGACGACAGCCGCGTTGTTGACCTGGAGGATCATCCCCTCGAGGCTCTCGTAGAAGTCGATCGCGTCACCGACCGGGTCGAAGACGCCGCCGGTCTCGACGTTGCCGGCTCCGTCGTCGTCGATGTTCTCGGTCGGCGGCATGCGGCCGCCGAGCCCGAGCACCGTCGGTGCCGGCAGGATGTTGTTCGTCGACACGAGCATGACGTCGGCGGGCGAGCCGGTGATCTGCGTGATGGTCAGGTTGTCCGGATCGTTGCCGGCACGGAACTCGCTGACCGTCCCCGTGACGCGAATGAGGTCGCCGACCACCCGGACGGGTGCCGCGTTGATGAACACGAACACCGCATCGGATGTCGCGACGTTCGCGTCCGGCGTCGGATCCTGGATCCAGTAGCCGCGGCCGCCTGCCGTCCGTCGCGCCGTAACGATGCCCTCCACACTCACGGCCCGGCCGTTGAGCGGGGAGATGTGGGCCGCGCCCTGTACCTGGCCGATCTCGGTCGCCAGAGGCGTGGTCGTGAACGCGAAGGAATGGTTCGCCGCCATGGTGTCCGGCGGGTCGTCGAGGTCGTTGTCCGTGACCTTCGACGCGTCGATCGTGACCGAGCACCTTTCGCCCAGCGCGAAGTCGGCGTCCGGGTCGAGCGTGTAGCTCTGCGGACCGCCGCTCTGCGCGGCCGTGTGCAGGCCGCTAACCGGGCAGGAGATCGTGTACCAGCTTGCGGCGACCGTCACCGGCTCGGAGAAGTTCACTGTGACGTTCGCGTCCGTCGGCACCAGGGTCGCGTTGTTCGCCGGGGTCGTGGAGGAGACCGACGGAGCCGCGTCGCCGCCGGTCATGACGGTGTGAGCGCCCAGTCCGTCGAAGGTGTTGTTCGCGAAGCCGTCCCACTGGACGGCCGGGTCGAACGCATCATCGCCGTTCGTGTCGCCGGCCTCGATGGTCGGCTTCCGGCGCAGCGTGTTGTCGGTGGTATTCGTCAGCCCGGTTCCCCAACCCCCGTCCCCGGGGTTATTGCCGATCTGGCCGATGACGTCGACCAGGGCGACACCCTTCCGCAGCGCGACTGCGTCGTTCCCGTTGAATATGCCAGCCGATGTCGTCTGATCGGCCTGAGCGAGGATCGCGGGATCCGCCGAGGCGTGAGCGAAGACGAAGACGTCGCCGGGCGCGATGGTCCCGTTCAGATTGAAGGTCGTCGCACTTGTCGACCCGTTGAAGTACATCGAGATGCCGTAGAGACCTGCCGTGAGGTTCACGGGCGCACCCGTGCCGTTGAAGATCTCGATCGCCTTGTTGTTGCTCGAGCCTTCGACGTACTCGGAGATGAACAGATCGGTGCTGACTGCTCCCGCTCTGTCCACGCGCGCGCCGGCGAGCGCGGCGAAGGCAAGCAGTGCAAGCAGGCTCAGCGTGACGATACGGACGCGGACGACCGCAGAAGGATGCATTGGCCTCTCCCCTGGAAGCTTGCTCAAACGGACATGGCCACCCTAGCCGGTCTTGGCCCCAAAATCCAAAGCTCGACCAACCGCCCCGATACAGTGTTTTCACCATGAGGCGCTACCACGTCACGACCTTCGGGTGCCAGATGAACGCCCACGATTCGGAGCGGATCAAGGGCATGCTCGAGGAGCTCGGACTGGGGGAGGCCACGGCGCAGAACGAGGCCGACGTCCTCGTCTTCAACACCTGCACGATCCGTGAGAAGCCCGACCAGCGCTTCGCAGCGCACCTCGCGCAGGCACGGGCGCTGAAGGAGCGAGATCCCGACAAGGTGATCGCCGTCGGCGGCTGCTACGCCGAGGCGCAGCGCGAACGGCTGTTCGAGCTCTATCCCTACGTCGACGTGGCATTCGGGCCGGGCTCGATCCCGCATCTCGGCGAGTGGCTCGGCGCGGGCGGCGAGGCGGTGGCACGCGGCAGGTTCGGCCTCGAGGAGCGCGCCTTCGCGAGCGTGCTGCCGATGCACCGGGAGCGGCGGTTCCAGGGCTGGGTGCAGGTCTCGATGGGCTGCAACTCGAAGTGCGCCTACTGCATCGTCCCGTCCGTGCGCGGCCGCGAGCAGAGCAGGCGGCCGGGCGACGTGATCGCCGAGGTCGGGAGGCTGGCGCGGGCAGGCGTCCGAGAGATCACGCTCCTGGGCCAGAACGTCAACTCGTACGGGCGCGACCTCCTGCCGGACGTCCGGACCGACTTCGGCGAGCTCCTGCGCGCCTGCGACGCCGTGGACGGGATCGCGCGAATCCGCTTCACGAGCCCGCACCCGAAGGACTTTCGTGCCCCGGTGATCGCCGCGATAGCCGAGTGCGACGCCGTGTGCGAGCATGCCCATCTTCCGCTCCAGTCGGGCTCCACGCGCATCCTGAAGGCAATGCGGCGCACCTACAGCCGTGAGCGCTTCGTCCGCCTCGTGGACGAGATGCGCGCAGCGATTCCCGATCTCGCCTTCTCGACCGACCTCATCGTCGGCTTCCCGGGCGAGACGGAGCAGGACTTCCAGGAGACGCTCTCCGCGGTCGAGGAGATCGGCTTCGACAGCGCCTTCACGTTCGTCTTCTCGCC
>DASVEW010000115.1:0-13007 GCA_036380355.1 Gaiellaceae bacterium
GTCCGGTCAGCTCGTCGCCGAGGCGCTGCGTCTCTACGGACGCAGGTTCTGGGCAGCGCTGGCGCTCGGCGTCGGCCCGCTCGCCGTCGCCCTGACCGTGAATGCCCTGCCCGGCCGGACGGGCCTGGTCTTCCTGGCGACCGGCGGTGCGCTCGTGTTCACCGTCTGCTACGTCGTCGCCGCGCTCCTCGCCGGGGAGGTGCGGCCGCCGAGGCAGTCGATCCTGACCGCACTGGCGCTCGGCGTCCTCGTCTTCGCTCCGGTGCCGTTCCTGACGGTCTCACTGATCTTCCCCGGCCTGATCTGGCTCGCGCTCTTCGGCTTCGCCGTGCCCGTCGCGCTGAACGAGGAGAAAGGGCTCCGCCAGTCGATCCGGCGCTCGCTGAGCCTCGCCCGGGCGGACTTCGTCCACGCGCTCGGCTCGCTGGCCGCGCTCGCGATCGTCGGCTTCATCGGCGCGATCACGCTCGCGTTCCTGCTCGGCCAGTTCGGCGAGCAGAGCCGGACGGTCGCCGCCGTCATCCCGCTGGTGCTGGTCTCGCCGTTGCTCTTCCTGGGCTCGGCGCTTCTCTACTTCGATCAGGAAGCGCGGCTGCGCGCGCAATAGAGTCATGCGGACCCTCCCGAAAGGAGCCGCATGCCGACCTACATCCTCCTCACCACGCTGACCGCTCAGGGCGTGCAGACGCTCAAGGCGAACCCGGCCCGCCTCCGAGAGGTGAACCGCGACGTCGAGGAGCTGGGCGCGAAGGTCCTCCACCAGTGGGCGACACTCGGCCCGTTCGACTTCGTCAACGTCGTGGAGGCGCCCGACCCGGCGACCGTGGCCCGGGTGTCGGTCGCACTCGGCGCGCGGGGCAGCGCGAAGCTGCAGACGCTGACCGCACTCTCGATCGACGAGTTCCTGGACGCCCTCGGCTAGTGACCTAAGGTTGGCCGGGTGTACCGGCTGACCTTCGGGGAGTTCCTGATCGTCACCGCTCTCGCGGCGGCTGCGTCGCTGGCGGTGTTCGCCCACGCGGACCGCCACGGCAACAAGCACGCGACGGCGTGGGGGATCGCGACCTTCCTGGCAGCGGGAATCGCCGTGCCGGTCTACTTCATCCGGTACTGGCTACGGACTCGTCGTCGAAGCAGCTGAGCACGGCGTCCCACGCGAGCTCTGACGCGACGACCCCGAGGGCCATCGAGGGCAGATCGTCGTTCTCGACCTCACCCGTGCTGACCGTGTAGAGCACGTCCCCGTCGACGAGGGCGTGGAACGGCTCGATCGCGCGCCCCAGTGAGCCGTGCACCTGGACGCCGAGCTGCCGCAGCTCTCGGCGGCCAAGCTGCTGGTTGGTCACGACGAGGGTGAGCGTCGTGTTCCCCGGCGCCGCCTGCGGGAGCTGAGCCTCGAGACCCTCGACCAACCGCATTCGCGCTCCGCTTTCGGGGTCGTAGTGGCCGCGGACGACGTTCCCCTCGCGGTCGACGATCGCCCCGAACGCGTTCACGACGGTGAAGACCGCGATCTTCGTCGGGCCGATCTGGCGGAATGCGCCGCCCTGACCCGAGAACTCCCCCTGCTCGAGGCCGAAGGTCTTGCCGACCGTGACCGAGCGCCCCGCGCCACGGCGGCCGAGCGGGAACACGCCCTCGCGTGCCGCGCGAAGCGCCTGCCGTCCGAGCTCCGCATCCGGGTAGACGGTGTTGTCCCGCCGCCCGAAGTCGTAGACGATCGCGCCGAGGACGAGCTCGACGTCCGTCCAGCCGACGGTGTAGCCGCGCATCGCCATCAGCTCCGCCGCCACGCCGCACGCCGCCTCCAGCCCGTAGAGCGACCCGCCGGCGAAGCAGACAGCGTGCGTCCACTCGTAGTTCCCGATCGTCCCTGGCGAGCCGCCGCGGACGTCGACGGAGCAGGCGGCGCCTCCCGGCGGCAGATGGAAGACCGTGCAACCGGTCGGCCCCTCCTCGTACTCGGCGACGCCGACGCGGAGGCTGGGGAAGTCGAAGTGAAGCTCGCGGCTCACGCTGCGGCCACCGCGACCTCCGCGGCGAGCTGCGCGTTCGCGACCGCCAGCTCGCGGTTCAACGAGAGCGTTCGCCCGCCGCTCCCGTCGTGGAGACGGGCGAGCACGAACGGTGTCAGCCCCTGACCGCTCGTGCCGAGCTCGACGGCTTCGGTCAGCGCCGAGTCGATGAGCTCCTCGACGTCGAGGCTCGCCGGGGGTGGGTTGGCGAGGAGCACGCCGCGGCCGCCGAGCTCCCAGTGCGCGCGGGCGATCCGGGCCGCATCGTCGCTCGACTCCACCCGCTGCGAGACCGGTGGCCCTCCTGCCGCGTCGTAGAAGCGCGGCAGCGTGTCCGTCCGGAAGCCGAGGACCGGGATGCCGAGGGTCTCGAGCAGCTCAGCGGTCGCCTCGACGTCGAGCAGCGATTTCGCGCCCGACGAGACGACGAGCGCCGCCGTCGTCGCGAGCTGCGGGATGTCCGCCGAGACGTCGAAGCGTTCCCCCCGGTGGACGCCGCCGATACCGCCGGTCCCCATGAACCTGATGCCCGCCCGCTTGCAGACTGCCAGCGTCCCGCCGACGGTCGTCGCTCCCGTCTCGCCCGACGCGATGCACGCGGCAAGATCGCGGGGGCCGACCTTGCGCACCTCGTGTGTGAAGCGTCCGAGCTCGCCCTCGGTGAGACCGACGCGGATCTCGCCGTCCAGCACGCCGATCGTCGCCGGCACGGCGCCGGCCTCGCGGACCCGCCGCTCGCTCTCGAGGCCGACGGCGATCCCCTCGTCCGGCGGAAAGCCGTGCGCGACGATCGTCGTCTCGAGCGCGACGACGGCGTCCGCCTCGCGCACCTCGTCGGCGATCCGGATCACGGCATCGTCCCGAGCTGCGCGACGCACCGCGCCGCTGCCTGCATCGCGTGCTCGGCGCCGCCGGCAAGATAACCGGCGGCGAGGGCGTCTCCCGCGCCTGTCGTATCGACCACCTCGCCCGGGACCGGCGGCAGGTCGCGCCCCGCGATCGTCGCGCCGCGGGCGCCGCGCTTCACGATCTGAATCTCCGCGCGCACCGGCAGCTCCTCGTGCTCGGCCTCGTTCCCGAAGACGACGTCGGGCCGGATCCGCCTCAGACGCTCCCCGAGCTGCTCCGTCCCGAACTCCCGGATCAGGTTGACCGAGGAGAGGTCGACGCTGATGCGGGCGCCGGCGGCGCGCGCGAGCTCCGCCGCACGCTCGGCCGCGGAGCCGATCGGCTCGCCCATCAGCGAGTAGCCGGAGAGGTGGAGCCAGTCCGCGTTGTCGAACCACTCCGGCTGGATCTCCTCGGGCGCCAGCTCGCGCGCGACGCCGCGGTCGGAGATCATCGTCCGGCTCCCGTCGAGCTCGACGAGCGACACGACCACACCGTTTCGCCCCACCGGCGGCGGGCCGAGCACGTCGACCGCGCGCCGGAGCAGGTCGGCCTCGACGAGCTCGCCGGCAGCGTCCGCTCCCCGCTTCCCGATGAACCGGGCCTGGGCGCCGAGCGCCGCCGCCCAGGCAGCGACGTTCGCCGCCTGGCCGCCCGCGCCGGCCCGCGTCTCGCCGTGCGTGTCGTCGCCCTCGGCGAGCGGGCGGTTCAGCTTGACGACGACGTCGAGGAGGAGGTCGCCGAGGGTGCAGATCACGGGCACGCGTAAGATCGTCCCATGGACGGCGAGGCCCAGGTGCGGCGCCTGCGCTCCTTCCTCATCGGCGGCGTCGTGGGCGCGTCGGCCGTGCTGGCCGCCGCCCGCCGCAGGAGACGGAAGCGAGACCGTGGGCCGGTCGGCCTCGCCGCGTTCGAGGAAGCGCCGTGTTACCAGGAGACGCTCGAAGAGCAGGAAAGCAAGTAGAGGCCACGCCGGCAAAGCCGGCATGGCCTCTACGGTCGGCGCCGCCGAGTCGGCGCCTTGGCGGGCGGCGACATAGGAGGGCACAGCGAAGCGCCGGCTGAGCCGGCAGCGCCGCGCTGCTCGCCCCGAGGACGGCGTCCTCAGTCGCGCCCGTATCTCAATCGATACGCGCGCTCCCTACGTCCTTGCCTCGGACCGACCATCGCACCGCTGCAGCGAGCGGCGCTCCACTGAGCCCTCCTAGCCCGTCGCTATCCTCTGAGGGGGTGCCGATCTATGAGTACAAGTGCCCGAACGGGCATGCTTTCGAGCTTTTTCACGGCATCAACGAGCCGGCTCCCGAGGTTTGCACGGTGTGCGGCGAGGGCCCCGTCGTCCGAGTCCTCCACCCGGTAGCCGTCCACTTCAAGGGCTCGGGCTTCTACTCCACCGACTACGGGCGCGGCGGCCGCAAGCCGTCGCGAGACGGCGAGAAGTCGGACAAGGCTGACTCGGGCGGCAAGAAGGAACCGGAGAAGAAGACGCCCGCCGCGGAAGCGACCTAGACGGGCGTTTCGCTGAAAGTCTCACGACTTTCAGCGACCGTTTGAAGCCGGGCGATCGCTTCGCGACCGCGCGGCCTCGGACTGCGCCGGAACCTCCCTCTCCAGACGCCGTACGGGCGGAACGGGCCAAGCCCGTTCCGCGTCTGGTCGAGGATCTAGGTCAGCGGTGTCCCGCGCAGGCAGCCGGCGCCCGAGATCGGGCTCGGGGGCTGGATCGCCGAGCGGCCGTGGAACATGAGGAGCACGGCGGCGTTGTCGTCGCCGTCACCTGTCACGCCGAGGCGGCAGTAGATCGTCCGGTCGTCCGCCGAGCGGAAGCGGAGCCACGCGAGCTGAAAGAGCTCGTTCGTCGAGAGATCGGTCGTCAGCGGGCTGACGAGGTCCTCGCCGATGAACGGCAGCCTCAGGTAGGTCCCGAAGCTGACCATCTCGTCCAGCGTCGCCTGGAGCACCTGCTGCTGGCGACCGACCCGGTTGAGGTCGCTCTCGCCGGGATCGAGCAGGTTCGTGCGGATCCGGGAGTAGAGCTGCGCGCGACGGCCGTTCATCTCCTGCCGGCCGCGGCCGAAGCGCCAGCCGCCCCACCGCCGGCAGCGCTCGGCGCTCGGGTAGGGACATTCGACCTTCGTGACGGCCGGCTTGCGGACGTCGACCACGATGCCGTCGAGTGCGTCGATCACCTGCCGGAACGACGTCATGTCCAGGAGGATGATGTGGTTCACCTCGACGCCGAGCGCCTCCCGGATCGTCTGGATGGTGAGCCGCGGCCCGCCGAGCGGCAGCGTGGAGTTGATCCTCTCGTGGCCGTGGCCGGGAACCTCGACCTCCAGGTCGCGCGGCACGGACAGGTACGTGATCGCGTGGTGGTCAGGGTCGGTGCGCAAGAGCATGATCGAGTCGGCGAGCCGGTTGCCGCGGCGGGTGGGGTGGGACGAGTGGTCGCTGCCGACGATCAGGGTGGTACTCGGCTGTGAGAGCATCCAGCCGTCCTGCGGGACGAGCTGCGCCTTCGCGGGCTCGCCGAGCCGGTCGTTCGCCTTCTCCATGCCGCGGCGGACGGACAGGTAGCCCGCAACCGTCCAGCCGATCAGGAACAGCAGCAGCGCGAGGACGACGAGGAAGATGATCCGGCCCGTCCCGAAGCGGCGCGGGCGCTTCGCGGGCCCCGGACCGGCATAGCGCTGCGGCTTCGGGGCCCGGCGGGGCGTCTTCTTGCGACGCTCCGGCTTCGGGGCGCGGGGAAGGGTCGGCACGCCGCCGGAGGCACGGCCGCCGCGGTAGACGCGGTACGGCTTGTCTTCGCGGGCCATCCGGCGGGGTATCGTAGCCGCCGCCCGTGAGCGCCTCCCGAGCCATCGGCGTCGATCTCGGCGGAACGAAGATCCTCGCCGGCGTCGTAGACCGGGACGGCGGAGTCCACCGCAACTGCACGCGGCCGACGGTCGTGTCCTCGCAGGACGAGCTGCTCGCGGCGCTCGAGGAGGTCGTGGAGTCGCTGCTCGGGGAGGACGTCGCCGCGCTCGGGTTCGGCATCCCGTCGCAGATCGACCAGCGAACGGGCCGCGCAGTCGCGTCGGTCCACGTGCCGCTCGCGGGCGTGGACTTCCGGGACCGGATGGCGAGCCGGTTCGGGCTGCCGGTCGGGATCGACAACGACGGGAACGCCGCCGCGATCGCCGAGTGGAAGCTCGGCGCGGGTCGCGGCGCGTCCAACCTGGTCCTGCTCACGCTCGGGACGGGAATCGGCGGCGGGCTGATCCTCGACGGGCGGCCCTTTCGCGGCTCGGTCGGCGCCGGCGCAGAGCTCGGGCACATGGTGCTCGACTACGGCGGCCCGCCTTGCCTGGGCGCCTGCACCGGCCACGGCCATTTCGAGGGGCTCGCGGGCGGGTCCGCGGCGGACGCCCTCGCCGTGGCCCGCTTCGGCGCCGGCGCGAAGGCCCGGCGCCTCGTGGACGAAGCAGAGGGCGAGCACGAGGGCGCGCGGTCCGACCTTGTCGAGCTCGGGCACAGGCTCGGGGCCGGCATCGCCTCGCTCGTGAACATCTTCAATCCCGAGCTGGTCATCGTCGGGGGCGGCTTTGCCGCCGCGGGAGAGCTGATCCTCGGGCCCGCGAAGGAGACGCTCGAGGTGGAGGCGCTTCCCCTGCCGCGCGAGGTCGTCCGTGTCGTGCCTGCGGCCCTCGGGCCCGAGGCGGGGATGATCGGTTCCGCGCTCGTCGGGTTCGAGGCGCTCGACGGGTCGGACTAGTCGTCGTGCCGCTCGCGGTCTGCGCGACGCCGATCGGCAACCTCGACGACGTCACGCTCCGCGTCCTCGAGGAGATCCGGAACGCTGATGTCGTGCTCTGCGAGGACACGCGGCACACGCGCGTGCTGCTCGACCGACACGGGATCGAGGCGCGGCTGCTCAGCTACCACGAGCACAACGAGGCGAAGCGAACGGCCGAGGTGCTTCCGCGCCTGGAGGCCGGCGAGCGCGTCGTGCTCGTCTCCGACGCGGGTCTTCCGGCAATCAGCGACCCCGGCGCGCGCCTGATCTCGGCGGCGCTCGAGGCCGGGATCCCCGTCTCGGTGCTGCCCGGCGCGTCGGCGGTCGAGACGGCGCTCGTGGCGAGCGGGTTTCCCGCGGACCGGTATCAGTTCGTCGGGTTCCTGCCCCGGAGCCCGGCTGCCCTTGCCGGCCTCTGGCGAGAGTTGGCGCAATGGCGGCACACACTTGTCGCATTCGAGTCCCCGAACCGCCTGGCGAAGACGCTCGCGAGTCTCGGGGAAGCGCTGCCCGAGCGCCCGGTGGCGGTCTGCCGCGAGCTGACCAAGCGCTTCGAGGAGGTGGTGCGCGGGCCTGCCGCGGAGGTGGCCGAGCGCTTTGCCGAGGGTGCGAAGGGCGAGATAACTCTCGTGATCGGCCCGTCATCCGTGGCTGGTGACGTCGACGAGGAGGCGGCGCTGGACGCCGTCGCGACGCTCGTGCGCGGCGGGACTTCCCGGAAAGCGGCGGCGGAGGTCGTGTCCCGGCTGACCGGCGCGTCCCGTAAGCGCCTCTACGACGCCTCGCTGTAGCCGCCTTTGACAACAGCCGAACGCCTTGCTACGTTCGCCGTGTGTTCGCACGAATGACAACGACGCTCGCGCTGATCGCGCTCGTGGCTCCGGCGGCGGGCCTCGCCTGGACGTGGCCCGCGAACGGCGAGGTCATCCGCGGCTTCGACTACGGCGGCGGCAGATATACGGCGTCGGGGCACCGTGGCATCGACATTGCGGGGCCTCCTGGTTCGCCCGTCCTGGCACCGGCGGCCGGCCGGGTTCACTTCGCGGGGTCGGTTCCGTCGAACGGGAGGACGCTGTCCATCCGGACCCCGGACGGCTGGGCCGTGACGCTCACACAGCTCGGTTCGATCACGGTCTCGGCGGGAGACGGCGTCGCCGAGGGCGAGCAGGTCGGGACGATGAGCGAGGGCGAGACGCCGCATGTCCAGCTCGGCATTCGCCGGGCGGACGATCCGCACGGCTACGTCGATCCGCTCACGCTCCTGCCTCCTCGGGAGATCGAGCCCGCGCCAGCCGCCGCTCCCGCTCCGACGGCCGCCGCCGCCCCGGAGCCGTCGCCGGTCACGACCGAGGCGGAGACCGCGGAGGCGCCGGCCGCCTCCGTGCCGATGCGCCGGATGGTCCCGTCCGGGGCGGCCCCGGTTCCCGCCGCCGTCGCTCGTGCGCCGCGGAGCGGGATCCGCGAAAGGGCCGAGCCCTCGACCCAGGCGAGGCCGGCGCCGCAGCCGGCGCGGCCCGTCGAGAGGCGCCCCAGAGCGCGACGTCAGGCCGCGGACGGCGGCGGTCGCAAGCCGTCCGTCGTGCGAGCGGCAAGGTCCCGTCCCAAGGTTGCGCGGCGCGCGACGGTGCGCTCGAGGCTGACAGCTCCGGACGAACCCTCGATGCCGGAGCCTCCGGTACTGGCGCCGGCGGCACGTGACTCGCGACCGCCGTGGGCGCTCGCCGGCGCGGCGCTGCTCATGCTCGCAGGGCTCGCGGCGCTGCGCTCCGGCCGCCGAAGGGCCCCGGCGCCGGCCCCGGTCGCGGAAAGGCTCACGCCTATCATGGAAACGGATGAGCTTCTATCTGACGACACCGATCTACTACGTGAACTCGACGCCGCACATCGGGCATGCCTACACCACGCTCGCGGCGGACATCCTCGTGCGCCATCACGAGCAGCGCGGGGAGGACACGTTCTTCCTCACCGGCACCGACGAGCACGGCTCGAAGGTGTACCGGGCGGCCGTCGAGGAGGGGCTCGACCCCAAGGAGTTCGTCGATCGGATCGCCGCGAAATGGCGCGAGGTACCTGACCTCGTCGGCGCGGACATCGACTTCTTCATCCGCACGACGGACGAGGGCCACCGGCGGTTCGTCCAGGAGTTCGTCCAGCGGATCTACGACAACGGCGACATCTACGAGGACACGTATGCGGGCCTCTACTGCGTCGGGTGCGAGGCCTTCAAGACCGAGGAGGAGCTCGTCGACGGGAAGTGCCCGGACCACGACACGGTGCCGGAGTGGATCGAGGAGAAGAACTACTTCTTCCGGCTCTCGAAGTACCAGGACCAGCTGCTGCAGCTCTACGACGAGCGCCCGGACTTCGTGCTCCCTGCGTTCCGCCGGAACGAGGCGCGGAGCTTCATCGAACGCGGCCTGCAGGACTTCAGCCTGAGCAGAGCGGGACAGCCGTGGGGAGTTCCCGTGCCGTGGGACCCGGAGCAGGTCGTCTACGTCTGGGTTGACGCGCTCATCAACTACCTGAGCGCTCTGACCTACGCGAGACCCGGCGAGGATCTGCGCGACCACTACTGGCCGCACGCCCGGCACCTGATCGCGAAGGACATCCTCCGCTTCCATTGCGTCTACTGGCCGGCCTTGCTCCTGTCCGCCGGCTACGAGGTGCCGCGCCGGATCTTCGTCCACGGCTATCTGACGCTCGACGACCGGAAGATCTCGAAGTCGCTGGGGAACGTGATCGATCCACTCGACCTGGTCAATGTCTACGGCTCCGACGCCGTCCGCTTCTGGGCCACCCGCTCCGTCCAGTTCGGCCAGGACGGCACTGTCTCGATCGACACGCTTCACGAGCGGTACGAGCGCGAGCTCGGAAACGACCTCGGAAACCTCGTCTCGCGGACGACGGCGATGATCGCCAAGTACCGCGACGGACGGATTCCGATCGCGCCCGGCGCCGAGGGCGCCCCGTCGCTGGACCACCTGGGGCCCGAGGTGGAGAAGCGACTCGACGACTTCGACCTCACCGGCGCGATCGAGCTGATCTGGGACTCCGTCCGGGCGCTGAACAAGTTCGTCACCGACACGAAGCCCTGGGAGCTGGCGAAGGACGGCGCGAACGCGGAGGAGCTCGACCGCGTGCTGTATGCGCTCGCCGACGGCCTCCGCGTCGTCGCGGTCGCGCTTCACGCGTACCTGCCGGAGACCACGCCGCAGATCCTCCGCGCGCTCGGCCAGCCGGAGGATTTCGCCTGGTCCCGCGTGGCGCCGGGCCAGGCGGCAGAGACCGAGGACGTCGAGCCGGCGCCTCCTCTCTTCCCGCGCATCGAGGCCCCCGCCGCGGCTGCGTGATCGACACGCACGCGCACCTGCACGCGTGCGCGGAGCCGATCGAGGAGCTGGTGCGACGGGCGGCCGGCGCGGGCGTGGACCGGATCCTCGAGGTCGGCGCCTGGTCCGCGTCGTGGGGGCAGGTGGTCGACTTCTGCTCCCGGACGGACTGCGTCTTTCCGATCCTGGGGATCCATCCACACGACGCTGGTGAGGCCGATCCCTCGCAGCTCGAGAGATTGCGCGAGCTCCAACCGGTCGCAGTCGGCGAGACCGGCCTCGACTACTACCGCGACTACGCGCCCCACGAGTCGCAGCGTCAGCTCTTCCAGGCCCATCTCGCGATCGCGGAGGAGCTCCGGAAGCCGGTTGTCATCCACTGCCGGGCAGCCGACGCCGACATCGCCCGCGCGCTGGGCGACTTCGACGGCACCGTCGTCCTGCACTGCTTCTCCTCGCCGGGCCTGCTCCGGCCGGCGCTCGACCGCGGCTACTACGTCTCCTTCGCCGGGAACGTGACGTACCCGAACGCTTACGACGTTCGCGTGGCCGCGCGCGAGGTGCCGGAGGAGCGCTTGCTCGCGGAGACGGACAGCCCGTACCTCTCGCCGCAGCCCCGGCGCGGCCGGCCCAACGAGCCCGCGAACCTCGTCCACACGGTTGCGGCTCTTGCCGAGCTTCGCGGAGTCGATCCCGACGAGCTCGCGGCTCGGCTGGATCAGAACGCGGACGCGGCGTTCGACCTCCGGTGACCGACCTGCCGACTCCGAGCAAGGAGCTCGGCCAGCACTACCTCGTCGACGACAACATCGTCCGCGTCATCGGGCGGCTGGCAGACCTCGGTCGGGACGATGTCGTGCTGGAGATCGGACCCGGGCAAGGCGTGCTGACGGGATTCCTCGCCGAGCATGCCGGCCTCGTCCACGCCGTCGAGCTCGACCGACGGCTCGAGCCGCATCTCGAGGAGCGCTTCGGGGCCGCAAGCAATGTCCGCCTCCATTTCGCAGACGCACTGCGGCTCGTCCCGTCGGAGCTCGATCCGGCGCCCACGAAGCTGGTCGCGAACCTGCCGTACAACGTCGCGACGCCGATCGTCGTCGAGAGCCTCGAGCGGCTGCCGACGATCACGTTCTGGTGTGTGATGGTGCAACGCGAGGTCGCCGACCGCTTCTTCGCCGAGCCCGGGACGAAGGCGTACGGGGCCGTCTCGGTCCTCCTCCAGCTCGCAGCGGAGCGGACGGGCTCCCACCCGGTCTCGCGCGAGGTCTTCCGCCCGCGGCCCAACGTCGAGTCGGCGCTCGTCGCCTTCCGGCGCCGGGAGACGCCGCCGGCGCTTCCCTGGGGTGAGCTGAAGCGCGTCGTCGAGGCGGCGTTCGCGCATCGCCGCAAGCGCCTCCCGAACTCCCTCGAGCTCGCCGGTCTCGCGAGCCGGGAGCGGGCGGAGGCGGCGCTCGAGACGATCGGGCGGCCGCCCACTGCGCGGGCCGAAGAGCTGGCCCCGGAGGAGTTCGTCGAGCTGGCCGCCGCGCTCCGGTGAGCGAGCTGCTCGCTCCGGCGAAGCTGAACCTCGCGCTCGTGGTCGGCCCGAAGCGACCGGACGGAAGGCACGAGGTTGCCACCGTCCTCCAGCGAATAACCCTCGCGGACACCGTCTCACTCGGGCCTGCGGACGAGCTCGAGGTCCTCGGCTTTCGGGAGGACACGCTGGTGCGCCGCGCGCTCGAGCTCCTCGCCGCCCGGGTCGGCGTCGAGCCGCGGTGGCGCGCGACGATCGACAAGCGCATCCCTGTCGCGGCCGGCCTGGGCGGGGGGAGCTCCGACGCCGCCGCGGCGCTGCGGCTCGCGAACGACTCGCTGGGCGGCCGGCTGTCGGACGACGACCTCCACGGTCTCGGAGCGACGCTCGGCGCGGACGTGCCCTTCTTTCTGACCGACGGGCCACAGGTCGGCGAGGGAGACGGTACGCAGCTGCGCCCGGTCGACCTGCCGCGGGACCACTGGATCGTCGTCGTGGTGCCGCACGGCGCGGAGAAGAGCTCGACTGCGGCCGTCTACGAGGAGTTCGACCGTCGAGGCGGCCAGGACGGCTTCGACGAGCGGCGTGCCGAGCTCCGGCGGGCGCTCGTCCTCGGGAGCCTCGCGGCTCTGCCGGAGAACGATCTCGCGTCTTCCCCGCTGGCGGCGGAGCTGCGTGAGCGGGGCGCGTTCCGCGCCGACGTCACGGGAGCCGGGCCGGCCGTCTACGCGCTCTTCGCGGAGGAAGCAGACGCGGTCAACGCGGCTGCCTGGCTGCGAGGCCGAGGCGAGGTCTGGGTCACGACACCAGGCTGGTAGCGTCCGGCGGGGTGATCGACCAGTCGGTTCTCGAGCACGGATCGACGCGCCCCGGGCGCTGGCTCCGCCGGCACCGGACGCAGATCGCACTCGTGATCGCCGTGGTCGAAGCGATCCTGCTGGTCTTCGGCGCGATCAACCGCCCGCTGGCGGTGATCGTCGCCGTGGCCGTGATCGTCGGCTACCTCTGGCTGGGACGCAGGCTGCGGGCACAGGCGGCGCACGACGTCTTCTGGATCGCAGCGGTCTCGCAGGCGCTCGTCGCGCTCATCCCGCTGATGCTCTTCGTCCTGACCGCCCTGGCAGTCATCGCGGTGGCGATCCTCGGCCTGGTCGCGCTCATCGTCCTCTTCAGCCGCCGGTAAACTCACCCTCTGGTCGGCACCACTTCTTTGCGGCGTAGCCAAGAGTGGCGAGTTCGCGTTCGTCGCGCCGTTGAGCGCTTTTTCCGCCCCGTGAAGTTCGTTGGTGGGTGACTGGTGGGTGTTTCGCAGGTCTTTTGGAGCGCATGCCTACCTCACTTGCGCGGCGTAGCGTCCTCCGGGGTCCCCTTTACGCTCCAGGCATGTTCGTTCGGCCGCTGAGAGCGTGAAGCTTTCGTACGCGCTACTTGCCGACTACGCGCAGGTCGAGCAAGGCAAGGTTCACCTCATCGGAGGG
>DASVEW010000116.1:0-8747 GCA_036380355.1 Gaiellaceae bacterium
GTTCGCGCGGCCTCGCAGCGCGGCGCCGCTTCCTGATCCAGCGGTGTTTGGGGCGGAACGGGCAGAGCCCGTTCCGCGGCGCCAGCTTTCGCCGAAGAGCTAGCGCGCTTCGACCTCGTCGGGCCCGAGCACCTTCTTCCACCAGTCGGCCTCGCGCGTGTGGAGCGAGCTCTGGGCCTGCGCGACGTAGCTCGCGAGCTCGGCCTCCTTGGCGGCGAGCCGCTTCTCCAGGGCCTCGAGCTTCGCCTCGCGCTTCTCGAGCTTCTCGAGCCGGAGCTCGACGTCGGCCTCGCCGCTCGCCTCGCGGAGCTCGATCTCGGCCTCGCGCTCGTCGAGCTCCCGGAGGCGCTCGCGCAGGGAGGTCTCGCTCTCGGAGAGCCGCCTCTCGCGGCGCTCGAGACGCTTGTCCTGCGACTCGGAGGCCTCCTCGGTGTCGCGGAGCGAAGCCTCGCGGTCGACCAGGTCGCGCTCGCGCTCCTCGAGCCGCCGGCGCATCTGCTCGAGGTCGCGGCCGACCTGCTGCTCGCCCTCGACCCGGCCGAGCTGCGCCTCGCGGCGGTTGAGCTCGGCCTCGCGGGCGGTGAGCTGCAGCTCCCGCTCCTCGACCTCGGCGGCCCTCGCCTCGGCGGCCTGCGCGACGGCGGTCGCCCTGGCCTGGGCCTCCTCCGTCAGGCTCCCGTGGCTCGCGAGCTGGACCCGTAGCTTCTCCTCCTCGGCGCGGGCCCGCTCCTCGCGCTCCTCGAGCGCCGCCTCGCGGGCGGTGAACTGCTCCTCGGCCGTGAGCATCCGGGCCTCGCGCTTCGCGAACGAACGGTCGCGCTCCGACAGCTCCTTCTCGCGCTTGCGCAGCTGCTCCTCGCGCTCGGCGATGCCGCGCGCGCGGGCCTCGTGCCGCTGCTTGGCGTCGCGTTCGCGACCGGACAGCTCCTGCTCGGCCTTCGTGACCTTCTCCTCGCGCTTGGCGACCGCCGCGAGCCGCTGCCGGAGCTCGGCCACGGCCTTCTCGGTGTCCCTGATCGCGTCCTCGCGGGCCTCGAGCTCGCTTGCGCGCTGCCCGGCTGCCGACTGCTCCGCGACGACCTCGGCCTGGAGCTGTGAGACGCGCTTGCGCTCGGCGTCGAGCTCCCGGCGCTCGTTGGCGAGCCGCCGCTCGCGCTCCTGGAGGTCCGTCTCCATCGACGTGATCCGGGCGTCGCGATCGTCCAGCACGGTCGCCTTGCGGGAGACGTCGGACTCCTCGCTGAGCCGCCGCTCGTAGGCCTCGACCTGCTCCGCGAGCGCCGTGCGGAGCTCCTGCTCGCGCTTGGACGCCAGCGCCAGCTCGGCGCGAACACCCTCCAGCTCCGCCTGGAGCTCCTGCAGCTCACCCTCGTCGGCGGCGGCCGATGCGGCCTCGGCCGCCGCCGGCGGAGGCGAGGCGTAGAGGTCGAGTCGAACGAACGGAGTATCCACATTACGCCCGTTCAACTCGGCACTCACAGGCTCACTGCCTTCGCGGCGACGCTGAAGCTGCGCGCGCAGGCCGGTGCCGAAGCCCTGCTCCGTCTCGACCTCGTTCTGGTCCTTCTCGTCGGGCTGGTCGTTCTTCGGCTTCGGCTTGGGGGCCATGGCGTCTCCTCGGAGGTCGCAGTTAGAAGAGCTTGTCCAGGTTCAGGAAGGCGGGTCCCAGGATCACCAGGAACATCGCCGGGAAGATGAAGAGGACGGTCGGGAAGAGCATCTTGATCGGGGCCTTCATCGCCCGCTCCTCCGCGGCCGCCTGGCGGCGCAGCCGCGTGTCGGCGGCCTGCACGCGCAGGATCCGCCCGAGGGAGGTGCCCAGCTGGTCGGCCTGGATGATCGCCCGCGTGAACGACGAGAGCTCCGGGGCGTCGACGCGCTCGGACATCCGTTTGAGGGCGTCCTGCCGGCTCTCGCCGATGCGCATCTCGCCGAGGGTGAGACCGAACTCCTCCGCGAGCGGGCCCTCCATGTGCTCGGTCAGCTTCGCGATCGCGCCGTCGAAGCCGAGCCCGGCCTCGACGCTCACGGCGAGCAGGTCGAGCGCGTCCGGAAGATCCGCGCGGATGCTCTCCCGCCGGCCCTTCGCCTTCAGCGAGACGAAGTAGTCGGGCGCGATGAAGCCGCCGGCGCCGAAGGCTCCGATGAAGAGGAGCCCCATGCCGGAGCCGGTCACCGACGTGATCAGCACGCCCATGAGCGCCCCGCCGACGGCCAGGAAGCCCTTCGCGGCCAGGAAGCCGGTCGGCGACAGCCGCCGGCCGAGCCCGGCACCGAGGAGCCGGAGCGAGATCGCCTCCATGCTCGTCCGCGGGTTCACCTTCAGGACCCACCTGGCGAAGGTCTCGCGGAGGGGCTCGAGAGCCCGCTCGCGCAGACGCTGGTTGTCGAGCGGAGACGCGATCCGGATGAAGCCGTACGTGGTCGCCCGCCGCATCGAGCGCTCGCGCTCGCGGGAGGGCAGTGTCGCGACCTCGCCGATGAGGAACACGGCGCCGGCGAGACAGGCGATGGCGATGATCAGCAGCATCATTGGCGGCTCCTCCTAACCCTTGAACGAGACGATTCGCCTCAGGAGGAGGCTCCCGAAGGCCATCATGGCCAGCATCAGGACGATCAGCTTGTGGCCGGTGGACGAGTGGTACAGCGGGTCCATGTACTCGCCGTTCATGATCGTGATCACGAAGGCGACGAAGAACGGCAGGCCCATCAGCACGTAGGCGCCCGCGCGTCCCATCGCAGTCAGGCCCTTGATCTTCCGCGCGAACTGCTGTCGCTGCCGGACCGTATCCGCGACCATGTCGATCAGCCCCGCGAGGCTGCCGCCGACCTGCCGCTGGATCGTCACGGCGGTGATGACGAACTCGAAGTTCTTCGAGCCGAGCCGCTCCGCCATCTCGGCGAGCGACTCGTCGATCGGGCGTCCGAGCTGGGCCTCCGTAAGCACGCGCTTGAGCTCCTTGCTCGCGGGCGGCCGGCCCTCGTCGACGACCGTCTGCAGGCCGGTCTTGAAGCTGTGGCCGGCCTTGAGCGACGCGGCCAGGGTGATCAGGAGGTCGGGGAGCTGGTTCTCGAACGCCCTCGTCCGGCGCTGGCCCTTCAGCCAGACGACGAACCACGGCACCGCCGCTCCGCCTCCCATCGCGGCGAGGATGATCATCGAGGGCTGGGCCATCAGCCCCGCGACCAGGCCGGCGACGAGGCCGGCTCCGCAGGTCAGGTAGACGAACTCCACCGTGCGGAGCGGAACGTCGCTGCGCTCGAGCATCCGGCCCAGGGCGACCCACTGCCGCCAGTGGCCGAAAGTGCGTTCCGTCGCGCGGAAGAGCCCGGCGGCGGCCTGCAGGCGCTCGCGCTCCTGCTTCCGCTTGGAGCCCGTGGGCCCGGCGATGTGCGGGGCGAGCCGCCGGCGGAGCCGTGAGCCGCGAACCGAGCTGACCACGAAGGTCCCGGCGAGGAGGACGAGCAGGCCGACGAGCGCGCCGACGACCTGCGTGCCGAAGAAGCTCTCGTACGCCGAGTCCGGCAGGAGCCGCGAGGGCCCAGGCGTCGACGTGCCCGCTTCACCCGGAATCGAGAACTGCGCCGAGGTGGCGCCGAGCTTCGGAACCGACGCGTCGAGCTTCAGCGCGTCGCCGGGCCGGGCCGACGTCAGGTACTCGAGCCGCCAGGTGCGCCGCAGCTCCGCGGCGATCTGGGCGTAGACCTGCTGGAGGGCCGCGCTCGAGCTCGTCCCGCGGTAGGAGCCGCCCGTCTCGGCGGCAATCCGCTTGAGGGGCGCGGGCGAGAAGCCCTTCCCCTCGATGCCGATCGCGAAGACCGGCGAGCCGGACCTGCGCGCGGCCGCGACCGCGTCTTCCAGCCGGGCGGTGCTCGAGGTGTCGTCGCCGTCCGTGAGGACGACGATGACCCGGCCCTGTAGGCCCTGCCTGTCGAGGGCGGCGGCCGACCCGACGATCGCGTCGTAGAGGGCCGTCCCCTGCGCCTTGTCGAGCTTCAGGCTACGGAGGGCGGAGGACGCCTCGCCGGCCGCGGCCGTGAACCGGCCGGGCCGCTCGCTGGTGGAGCCGAACCCGATGACGGCGAGCCGGTCGCGCGGCGCCTTCCAGGACGCGAACGCGCGTGCCGCCGCGATCGCGTTCCCGAACGGGCCGCCCGCCATCGACTTCGAGCGGTCGACGGCGATGACGACCGCCTTGGCCTCGCCGAGGTTGTGCGCCTCGACGCTCGGGGCCGGGCGCCCGTTCTCCTTCAGCAGCGGCGGCTTGGCCGACGGCTGGGAGGTGACGACGCTCAGCCGGACGCGCGGGAACGCCGACGCGTCGACGCCGGAGACCTTGACGCCGGCCTGCGCGGCCGGGACCGCGGCGAGGGCCGCGGCGCCGATCGCGATGCCGACCCGGATCCGGATCCGCTTGCGCTTCCAGATGGATGACGCCATCCAGCTCATCGCCCGTACCCGGCGGCGAAGGCGGGTCGTGCGGCGACGACGTCCTCCCGCTCGAAGAAGGTGGCGGGAAGACCGACGCCCGAGGCGGCCATCTTCTCCAGGAAGTGCGGCTTGAGGCCCGTGCAGGCGAGCGGCGACAGCAGTGCCAGCGTCCGCCCCGCTGCGGGGGAGTCCTCTTCCGGCGGCTTCGCGACGAAGACGTCCTGGAGCGTGATCACGTCGGACTCCATCCGGAGGACCTCGGTGATGTTCGTGATTCGGCGCGAGCCGTCGACCAGGCGCGAGATCTGCACCAGTAGGTCGAAGGCGCTCGCGATCTGCTCCCGGATCGCGCGCAGCGGCAGGTCGACGCCGGCCGTCAGGACCAGCGTCTCGAGCCGGGAGAGCGCGTCGCGGGGCGAGTTCGCGTGGATCGTCGTCAGCGAGCCCTCGTGGCCCGTGTTCATCGCCTGGAGCATGTCCAGGGTCTCCGCGCCGCGGACCTCGCCGACGATGATCCGGTCGGGGCGCATGCGGAGGGAGTTCCGCACGAGCTCGCGGATGCGGACCTCGCCCTGGCCCTCGATGTTCGGCGGGCGGGCCTCGAGGGTGATCACGTGCTGCTGCTGGAGCTGGAGCTCGGCCGCGTCCTCGATCGTGACGATGCGCTCGTCGCCGGGAATGAACGCCGACACCGCGTTGAGGGTCGTCGTCTTACCGGTGCCCGTACCGCCCGAGATGAGGACGTTGAGCTTCCCGCGGACGCAGGCGGCGAGGAACTGGGCCGCCTTCGGCGTCAGCGTCTCGAACGCGATCAGGTCGTCCATCGTGTACGGGTCGCGCGAGAACTTCCGGATGGTGAGCGTCGGCCCCTTGAGCGACAGGGGCGGGATGATCGCGTTGACGCGGCTGCCGTCGGGCAGGCGCGCGTCCACCATCGGGGAGGCCTCGTCCACCCGGCGTCCGACCTGGGAGACGACCTTGTCGATGATCCGGAGCAGGTGGGCGTTGTCGGCGAACGTCGTGTCCGTCCGCTCGATCTTCCCCTCCCGCTCGATGTAGATCTGGTCGAAGTTGTTGACCATGACCTCGGTCACGTCGTCGTCCCGCAGCAGGGGCTCGAGCGGGCCGTAGCCGAGAATGTCGTCCGTCAGCTCGCGGACGATCCGCCGGCGCTCCTCGCGGGTGAGGGGCGTGCGGTCGAGAGCGAGCTGCTCGGTGACGGCGCGGTGCACCTGCTCGTGCAGGTCCTCGTTCGTCTCGGTCGTGAACAGCTGCGGGCCGAGCTTCGCGATGCACGCGTGGTGGATCCGCGTCTTGAGCTCCGCGTACGGGTCGTTGTGGGGCCGCTGGGGCTCGGGCTCGCGGGCCGTTGCGCCGACGAGCTGGATCGGCGGCTCGCCGTTGCCGTCCCCGCTTCCGGAGCCGTTGCCGCCCTTGATGCGGTCGTGGAGTCCCATGGCCGGCCTCTACGACGCCTTCGCGAGGGCCTGCTTCCGGCCCCAGCGCTTCTTGGACTGGGCAGGGGCCGCCGGCTGCAGCGCCTTCGCCATCTCGCGCACGGCGCGCGAGAAGTCGGCCTTCGGATCGGAGACCACGGCGGGGTTGCCACGGTTGACTGCCAGCGGGACGGCCCGGTCGCTCGGGATCTCGAAGCGCACGCTCTGCTCGAGCGCCGCTTCGACCTCTCCGCGCTTCATCCCGACGTTCGAGTTCGCCCTGTTCAGCACGACGCGGATGCGCTCCGTCGGGAACGACAGGAGCTCCAGTGTCTGCAGGCTGAGCCGGACGTTCTTGATCGTCGGGACGTCGAGCCCGCACAGGAGGAGCAGCTCGTCCGTCCGGTCGAGGGTGGCCAGCATCGGCCCGTGGAAGAACGGCGAGGTGTCGACGACGATCATCTCGTACGACTCCTTCGCCACCTCCAGCAGCCGGCTGAGCTTCGCCTCGGTGACGAGCTCGGCGTCCTCCGGCCGGATCGGCGCGGGGAGGACCTCGACGCCGGACGCGTGGCGGGTCGTGTAGCCCGCGAGCTTCTCCGGGTCGAGCTCGCCCGGCGCGACGACCAGGTCGTAGATCGTCTTGTCGGGCTCGATTCCGAGCATGATCGCCGCGTCGCCGAACTGGAGGTCCAGGTCGAGCAGCAGCGTCTTCTTCCCGCCGTGCTTGGCGACCGCGGCGGCCAGGTTGGTGGACATGACGGTCTTGCCGGTCCCGCCCTTCGGCGAGAACACGGTCAGGACGCGCCCGTCCGCGCCTCCGGTTCCGGTGCGGGCGGTGTGGCTCGCCTTCCGGATCGCGAAGACGACGTTCTCGGGCAGCTGCGGGAGCAGCAGCACGTCCGCGACGTCCGCGTCGAGCGCGGCGTCGAGAAGCTGGGACGCCTCGCCCGAGGCGAGCAGGACGATCGGGGCCCGCGTGTACTCGCGGATCGTCGCCAGGTCGTCCTCGGGCAGCTCCGACGCCCGCGTGGCGTGGAGCACGGCCTGCAGGTGGCCGCCGGCGAGTGCGCCCGCGCCCTCCCGGACCGTCTGGCTCCGGCCGACGAGCTGGATCTCCGGATGGCGCTCGAGCGCATCCGCCATCTCGTTGAGGCCTTCGCAGCTACCGGTGACGTAGATCCGCGTTCCTTCGCGGAATGCCATGTCTGCCATTACCGACCACTCCTTCTCGGGGCGCAGAGACACATCACGGTCTGCGACGTGTCGAAGGTATTCCGGCTGTCCGCCGCGTCGGTGACCGGGCGCAGCTGGAGCGACCAGTCGCCGTGCGTCGTGACGTGGAAGAGCTTCTGGGCCTGCGCGTCCGTCAGCGCGAGGATCGCCGAGAAGGCCTCGTCCGGCCTCGCGCCGAGCTTGCTCTCGACGGAGCCGGTGCTGGGGGCCTTGAGGACGAGCAGGTCGCGCAGGACGACCTTCGTCACCGGGGTGCCGTTGGCGACCTCGAGCGAGCCGACGAAGTCGACGTGGTCGCCTTCCTCGAGCGTGCCCATCAGGAGCTGGTGCTCGTTGCCGGCGAGGTCGAAGGCGCGGAGGCGTCCCTTCAGCTGGGCCTTGATCCCCTGCTCGCCGAGCGGCCGGAAGCGGTTGAGCGTGATCTGCTCACCCTCGTAGATCCTCTCGGTGGCGACGAGCTGGTCGACCTGTTCCGGCTTGGAGATCGCGCCCGGAACGACGCTGCGCTTGGCGACCTCGACTGCGCGGAGCAGGTTGCGGTCGCCCACCTCGGAGCCGGACGTTCCGACCGAGATGTCTCGGGCGGCGACCCAGACGGGGGCGAGGTCCTCACCCTGCTGGACGCTCTTCTTGTAGTTCGTGACGTAGAAAATCGTCAGGAGCGCCGCCAGGACGGCTAGCACCACTGCGATTCCGATGTTGCGAAGTCTGTAAGACATGGCGGCTTCTGCTCTCCTTTTCCTCTCTCTGCTCAGGCGTTATTCGATGAGTGAGACCGTGCGGGCGCCGAAATCGGGGTCGCCAGCGGATTGACTGCCTACTCCTTCCCAGATCATTTCCTCGAACCAGCCGTAGAGCCGGGAGTTCTTCGACCCCTGGATCTCATAACCGGTGACGTGGAAGACGACCCAGCCGATCACGTAGTACTCGAAGCCGGCTCCCTGTGCGCGAGTCTCGCTATACACCGGGAAAAGAAGCTCCGTCTCGTCTCGGAAATCCAGTGCGCTGGAGATGTGCGACGAATTCGGCTTGATGCCGGGGTCCGAGTAGTACCAGCGATCTTTGTCCATCCAGGCATCGAGGCCGTCTCTGATCCACAGCCCGAGATCCTGGGGACCGGTTCCTCCGTGGGAACCGTCGATGTTGATGAGGCGGAACGCACCCGGGCCGACCTTCTGGAAGTCGAGCGTCGTCGGCTCCCGGAAGCACGGCTGGGGCTTGCACTGGAGTTTTTCGTGTTGCCAGTCGACCGCGACTGGGGCGGCCCACCGCGCACGGTCGAGGACGCCCGCCCGGGCAACTGCCGTCGCCCGCACCTCGACCGAATCGAACCCGAAGAGCTTGGCGAAGAACCCCGGCGCCGGCCGTTCGGCCGTGACTTCGATCGTGTCGTTCGGGACGACGCTCGTCCGGAACTTGACGTTCTTCGCCTCGACCCCGCCGTCGTTCCGGTCGCCGTAATCGACGGCGGCGAGCTGCGCGTTGCTCGTGCTGGAGGGGAGCTCTGCCGCTCCGGCCAGGGCGGCAGCGTCGGCATTGGCCTGGAGCTTGCGGTCCGCGCGGTACCAGGAGCCGACGTCGAGGACGGCTGCGGCCATCCCGATCAGGACCGTCATGAAGACGAGGGTGATGACGAGCGACTG